>WFPM01000040.1 GCA_015487635.1 Rhodothermus sp. | reverse complement strand
TGATTCACCAGTGCATGAGGGCGACACACCCCATGGGTCGAACATGATCTGGCGGGCACGACAGGGCAGCCACAGCGGTCCGTCCCCGTGGGGTGAGGAGCGCGCCGTCTGGCCGTGCAGGATGCACTCCGATTGCGCCCCTGCTTTCCGCCCAGAATGAGCGGGGCCAACGCCCGGACCCCGAACCTCGGCACAGAAAGCACCTGATTGGACCCTCCCCCTTTCCCCCTCCCTGGCAGGGAGGGGGAAGTACCTGAGCAGAAAGGCTCGGCACTGGAACCCGCACAGACGCCTGCCTTCACCGCCGGCCGCCGTCCGTAGACCCCGCTCCCCCTTCGAGGGGGAGCTGCCGCACAGCGGCTGAGGGGGTTCACAGAAATACCCCTCTTTTCAGGGAAGCGGGCCCGAAGGGCCGGAGGGGGTGATATCCTCTCCTCCTGTCCCTTCCCTGGCAGGGAGCGAGAAGCACAGGAAAAAGATGCCCGGGAGATCGTCCTACCCGGCCGGCTGCAGGGTTTCGGCAGCTCGGGGCTCCACCCCTTTCTGCTGCAGCGGCAGGTAGGCTTCGGCCAGTTTCATTTCCAGCAGCGCCATCAGGAAGGCCAGCGTCGATTCGGCACCCTGGTTTTCGTTGACGCCGTTGGGCTGCAGCCCATCGCAGCAGCCACCGGTCAGCGGGTCGTAGAGCGCAAGGCCAAGCCGGTTTCGTCCCAGGAACCAGTCGAAAGCCCGCTGGGCTTCCCGGTACCAGGAAGAATCGTTGGTAATCCGGAAGGCTTCCAGACAGGCCGAGACGGTCGCACAGGCCTCGATCGGTTGCTGGTCAAAGTAAGGCCGGCGCTGTCCCCGGGTATAGAAGCCGTCGTTGCCGATCGGCGCAAAGTAGCCCTGTTCATCCAGTTGCACCTGAACCAGCCAGCGCAGGGCTTCCAAGCCGGCCTCCACCCATTGCTGGCGGCCTACCCATTTACCGGCCATGAGCAGGGCCTGCGGCAGTCGCGCGTTCGCATAGGTCAGCCGATCTTCAAACCAGCACCAGTCGTCCTGCCGGTGTTTCTGGTAGTGCTTAAAGAGCCGGTCGCCCAGCTTTCGGCGGGCCTGCTGCGCCGTTCGATCGCCATAAAACCGGCGCAGGTATTCCTGAATCCCCAGGATGGTAAATGCCCAGGCCCGCGGATTGGAAAAGCGCAGGGCAGCCGGCAGCGCCGCTTCAAAGAGACGACTGGCCAGCTTCCAGAGCCCCGGGCGGCGTGAGCGGCCGACCACGTAGCCCAGTCCCCACAGGGCTCGGGCATGGCTGTCTTCAGACCCTACCGCTTCGAGCCAGTTGCGGTTGTAGTCCAGGAAGTTACGAAAGCGGCCGGTTTCCGGATTGAACGCATGCCAGAGAAACGCCAGATAGCGGGTAGCCAGTTCGGGCGCTTCGGTGGCCGTCTTGCCCCCCAGTTCTTCGAGTAGCACGGCCACGATCAAAGCCCGCGCGTTGTCGTCGGTCGTATAGCCCTCATCGTAGTTGGGAACCGTATAGGTGGCATGTTGCAGGATGCCCGTGTCGTCGGTCAGGCGTTTCAGATGGTCCAGTTTGAGCACGGGCAGATCGCCGGGCCGCTGGTTCAACGTGGGGATGGCCACGCGCGTACGCGTGGTTCCCCGAGCACGAGCGCGGGCGAAACTCTCCAGATAGCGCCGGGCCACTTCCGGCCAGACCATCTGACGACCGTACAGGTAGGCCCGCTTGCGCATGGCATGCCGCTCGGTCTCATGGTCCAGCAACCAGTTGACCGCCTCGGCAATGGCCTGCGCATCCCGGAAGGGCACCAGCATGCCCCGCCCATTGGCCAGCAGCTCTTCGGCGTGCCAGTAGGGCGTCGAGATCACCGCCTTGCCGCAACCGACCGTGTAGGCCAGCGTGCCCGAAGTGATCTGCTCCCGGTTCAGGTAAGGCGTCAGGTAGATGTCCGTGGCCCCGATGAACTCAACAAGCTCCTCCAGACTGACAAACCGGTTGTGGAAAATAACATGCGCTTCGATACCCAGCTCCCGCACGCGACGCTGCAGAAACAGCCGATAGCTTTCTCCTTCACGCTGCCGCACATGCGGATGCGTGGCGCCCAGCACAATGTACACGACCTCGGGATGCCGCTCCAGAACGGCGGGCAGGGCCTCAATCACGTACTCAATGCCCTTGTTGCGGGAAAGCAATCCAAACGTCAGCAGCACCGTTTTGCCCTCGACGCCAAAGCGATCCTTGTAAAAATTGGGATCCACAAAGGGAACGTCCGGAATTCCGTGCGGAATCACATCGATCTTGCTCTCCGGCACGCCGTAAATCGTCTGCAGGAATTCCTTCCCCCGCTGCGTCATGACCACCAGTCGATCCGACAGGGCCGCAAGCTCCTCAAGCACCGCTCGCTGCTCGTCGCCGGGCTCCTGCAGAATCGTATGCAGCGTGGTCACGACGGGCATGCGCAGCTCGCGCACAAGTGTCAGCACGTGGCTGCCGGCCGGCCCCCCGAAGATGCCGTACTCGTGTTGCAGGCAGACCACGTCCACGTCGTTGATATTCAGAAACTCGGCGGCACGCCGGTAAGCCGTCAGATCTTCCTCCGGGATCTCAAACCATACCCGGGGCGGATAGGCATAGCCTTCGGGGCGGTCGTTGATCGGAATCGCAAAGCAGGTAGCTTCGGGAGCGGCCGCCGCAACGGCCTCGCACAGGTCCGTGGTGAACGTGGCAATGCCGCACTGACGCGGCAGATAGTTCCCCACGAAGGCGATTCGCCGCATGCGTGTACCCTCCATAGAAGACGGCCCGAATGGTTGAAGCGACGAAAAAAACGAGACGTACAGAAACGTGATCGCCTGCCCTCGACAAACGTTCCTGAAGAAACGGCAAAACGGCCGGCTCGACGCCGGCCGTTGCCACATAGTAACAAATGCGGGAGCGACTCAGACCAGCCGCGCATGCAGCTCGATGACGGGCACCGCGGCCAGTGCTTTGGAGACCGGACAGCCGGCTTTGGCCGCCTCGGCATGCTCCAGGAACGTCTGTTCGTCCAGCCCCGGCGCCTCAACTTCCGTATGCAACTCGATTTTGCTGATGCGCGGCCCGTCGCCGGTCATCTCCAGGTGCACGCGGGCTTCGGTCTGCACGCGGCGCGGCGTATGACCGGCCTGATCCAGCCGGTGCGCCAGCGCCATCGAAAAACAGCCCGCATGCGCTGCGGCGATCAACTCTTCCGGATTGGTACCTTCCCCTTCTTCGAAGCGCGAGGCAAAAGAGTAAGCGCCTTCGAACGAACCAAAGGCCATGCGGCCGCTTCCTTCCCGAAGGTTGCCGTTCCAGACGGCTTGCGCTTTGCGTACAGGCATCGGTCTGCAGGTTTGGTTCAAAGAAACGTTTGCGGACAAAAATACATGTCTGCTGCTGGGAAGCAAGGTATCCGCCAAAATGTTACACTTATTTTCGCGTAAAGCAGGCCAGACGGTTACCGCGTCCGATCCCGCCAGAATCTCTGAAACTATTTCGCAAACCCGCCATTGACGGCGTAAAAACGTTTTCGGGATGGCGTATCCACGGCTGACGGACAACGGACGGTGCGTGGTGCTCGACCTGCACGGCGTGCGCGTGGCAGAAGCACGCGCGCTGGTGTTACGTGTGGTGGCCGAGGCCGCCCGACGGGGCCGTGCGCAGGTGCGTCTGATTCATGGTTCGTCCACCACCGACCCACAGGGTGCGCGCCCGACCATTAAACGTATGCTGCATGAGATGCTCGAGACCGGAGCCTTTGCGCCGCACGTCACGCAGGCGCTTCCTTTGCAGGATGAGCTGTTGCTGGCACTGGATCTGACGGCCACGCCCGACCCGCGTCCGATCCGTCTTTCCGAATGCTGGCCCCGTTAGCCATGGTGCGTATTGGCCTGACGACCGGCTTCGACGGCGAGCGCCAGCAGGTGGACCTCGCCTACGTGGCTGCGCTGGAGGCAGCTGGAGCCCTGCCCGTACTGCTGCCGCTCACGCAGTCGGCCGAAATCGCCCGTCATTTTGCCCGCCTGCTGGACGGTCTGGTCATACCCGGCGGTCCGGCCGTCACCGATGGCCTGATCGGGGAGCTACCGGAAGATCTGGAGCCGCCGCAGCCGCGCCGCACCGCAAGCGACCGCCTCTATCTGCAGGCGTTCCTGGATGCGGGCAAGCCCATTCTGGGCATCTGCTATGGCATGCAGCTGCTGAACGCCGTGCTGGGCGGCACGCTCTACGCCGACGTGCAGCGTCAGCTCGAAGGCGTGCAGGCCCACAGTCCCAGACGAGGCGCCGAGCAACACCTGATTGAAATCGCGCCGGACTCCTGGTTGGCCCGTCTACTGGATCGGACAAGCTGCACGGTCAACACGCGCCATCTGCAGGCGGTCGCCACGGTCGGCCGTGGTCTTCGCGTCAGCGCCCGAGCACCCGATGGGGTAATCGAAGCCATCGAATCGCCCGACGGTCGCCTGATCGGCGTGCAGTTTCATCCAGAGCGCATGGGATCAGAAGGCCTACTCCTCTTTCGCCACCTGGTCCGTCAGGCCGAAAAATTTTCATCCGGCTGCACCGAAAGCTTCTGATCGGTACGGCTTTCGCCGATACTTAGCGCAGAGCCTTAGCGACAAGTACGACAACGCGTCCTTCGTCATGGAGCAGCAGCGTGCCTGGTGGCGTCTGTTTCTGATCGCGCTGACGCTGGCCGTGTCGCTCAACCTGCCCCGTCTGGCCGCCGCGCTCCAGACGTACCTGGCACCTCCGACGGAGCCGGTCGCAGCAACCACCCCGCCGGCTCCTCCAGCGGCGACGCATGCTACTGTCACTTTCGGAAGCTTCGCCGCCGACCTGCACCCTGACGTCCGCTACGGCCCGTACTTTACCGGGGCCCTTACCCCGGCGGATCGTTCCATCCCCATCGCCCCGCTGTTGCCCGATTTTCAGGAGTTACTGACGCAGTACACGCTACGCCAGACGGTGGACGACAATTTTACCATCCGCGTCTACGATGGAGCACGTGGTGAACTGCTGGTTCGCTATGAGCTGCTCGACGAACGGCAACGCTATCAAAAAACAGGTGTCATCGACTGGGACGAAGTGGACCGCCGGCGCCGCAAAATCACCCGGACGTTGCTGGACAACTTCGTCGCTCGGGGCTTTTCGCGCGAAGCACTCGTAGTGCGCTGGGGCCGGGCCAATCAGGTACAGGAGGCCTACCTGCGGGCAGCGCCCTACCTGGAATATGAAATCCGGCTGGCCCGTCTGCTCAATCTCAGTCTGCTCAGCACAGCCGTAAGCATTGTCGAGACCTTCAGTGACGACCGACGGGTTTCGCCGGCCGGCGCCCGCAGCCGCTATCAGCTCATGCCCTACCTGCTCCGTCGGTACGGTATTCATCATTACACGCTGCGCACGGCCGCCGGCAATCGGGTCCGGGTGCTCGAAGAGTGGCATCCGCTGCTGACCATGGAGCCGGCCTTTATGGTGATGCGCGGCTATGCCAACGCCGTGGGCCACGAAGTACCGGGGCTCTCGGCCTACCACACCGGCCCGGCCAACCTCTTTCGCATTTATCGCCAGTTCCTGATCGAAGGTATCGCCTACCTGAAACCCGGCACCACGGTGCTGGATGCCTACCTGTGGGCACTGACCGAAGGCTTTGATGAACTGGCCCGCAGAACGACCTTCCGCAACTACTCGCAGGGCTATGTGCCCGCGCTCTACGGCACGCTTCGCGCGCTGGAGCATCTGCCGCTGGATACCAGCCGCACCGTGCGGGCCGAGCTGGTCCAGGTCGTTGCAGCGGAACCCTTCTATTTGAGCGACCTGCTTGCGCTACTGCGCAGCGTCGGCGCCGACACGCTGGACTGGCGCGTGGCGCCTTCCACGACCAGCCTGTATAACCGCTTTCGCCTGCTCAATCCGCATCTGGAGTTGCCTGCTACGCCGGATAGCGCCGATGTCCCCTTGTCGGGGGATGTTTACTTTGCAATAACGGACAACACGCCGCCCATCCGCTTCTTTCTTCCCCTCGGCACCACCCGACGCCTCCAGCGCCTCGGCTTCCACGGTCTTCGTTTGCTCCAGCGCTTCGACCATACCACCTTCACACCCACCGCACAGGAATACACCCCCTGGGATCAGGCCTACGCCCGGTTGCTCGACGACATCCGCCATTTCGGCTTTACCTTCGCCAACCGGACTCGGCTGGACGCGCTCGTCGTGCGCTTCGAGCACCTGGCCGAGGAAATGCCCAGCCCGTATCGCCAGCGTCAGCTTCAGATCATTCGCACGCACGCCCGCCTCTGGCAATTCGGCGCCTGGGCGCAACTGGCCCACACCGCCGAAGCGGCCACCGGCCGTCTCCGCCTGCCGGCTCGACCGCCTGAAACGGCCGAAACCGACTGACCTGTCAGTCGCCCGGCACCTCCGGAATCCCCGTCTGCTCCCACAGCACGGACGGATCCCAGGGGCCCTGCTGCCGACTGGCCGCCCGCACGGCCGCCACCTCTTCGGGCGCCACCGGATCGGCCTGGTTGCCGAAGTTCTGGCGAATGAACGTCAGAACCGCCGCAATCTGCTCATCCGTCAGAAAATCGTGTGCCGTCATCACGTTGTTATAGACCTCCTCGCCCACCTTCATCTTGCCCTGTGCGCCGTGCAGCACCAGCCGGATGAGCCGCCCTTTGTCGCCCTGTACCCACTCGTTGGGCGTCAGCGGCGGATAGATGCCGGGGACCCCCTGTCCGTTGGGCTGATGACAGGTGGCACAGTAGTTCTGAAAAACCCGCCGCCCGAGTTGCAGCACCTGATCTTCGGAAGCAGGGGAAGTGGCAGGCGTCTGTCCTTCCGAGCGACAGGCGGCCAATATGGCCAGTCCAAGAAGAACTACGACGTGTAGCGTTCGCATACGACCGTCTGGTTTACAACTTCCGAACCGGATCGCCCACATGGACGACGCCGCTCCTGCGCACCGTAAAAAGCGCGCCACGCAGGCCCGTTCGGGCCACTGCCTCAAAGACCTCCGGGCTCGTGCGGGCCCGAAACGTGGCGCATGGATGATGGGGCCGATCGCTTCGCTCCAGCACCACCTCGCCCACCAGCAGTCGATCGCCGGGCCGAAGCGCCCGCAGATCGATTCCTTCCAGAATCAGATTGTCGCCCGGCACTTCTGGACGCACCTGAAGTGCGCGCAGCACTTCCAGGCTCATGGCACTCACTTCACGGCCCGGCGTGTGCCGCCTGGGATGGTCCCCCGGACATCCGACCCCTTCCTCCAGCGGCAATTCCGCCCGGAGCAGGTGCACACCCGGTTCCGGGCTCTCCACCAGATAGGCCACCCGACCGATCGGGTCAAAACGGAGCGCCTCCAGCGCCTGCAGGTAAGCGGCAAGCCGTGCGTCGTCCATAAGCGTAGGCGTAGTTTTGTTGTAATGTAGGATACATGGAGAATTGACGGGCCGGGGCGGTGCCGTTTTCCCGAATTGTTTAACTTAGGGCGTGCATTGAAAGTCAGCCAGTAAGTTGCCAAGGGATCGTGGCCGAACCAACCTTACCGCTTCCTCCTGCCGTTCCGGCGCCCGCCCCCTGGATTCCCGAACCGTTCGCCAATCCCCCGCTAGTCTCCTGTGCGGCCGGCTTCGAGCAGGTCGTGGCCGAAGAACTCCGCGGGCTGGGCTACAGCGCCTGCTATCTGAAACCGGCCAAGCTAGTCCTGCCCGAGGCGGGTCCGGACGCCTGCCTGCCGCTGAACTTCTTCGGACGCACGCTGCACCGCGTCTATCTGCTGCTGGGACTGGGACGTACCTCGACCCTGAAGGACGTACGGGCGCTGGCGCAGGCTGTGCCCTTTCACGCCTATCTACAACCGGAGCAGCGCTTTGCGGTGCGGGCGCAGCGCCACGGATCTCACGACTTCACGTCGATGGACGTCGCCCGTGAAGTAGGCTCGGCCGTGGTCGAACGCGTGCAGGCGTACACCGGACGGCGCATCCGGGCCGATCTGGACACGCCTGACGTCGAAATCATGGCCGAACTAAGCGATGACCAGCTCCTGCTTCTGCTGAATACCTCCGGCCCGCCCCTGCACCGACGGCACCATCGGGCTTTTCAACACTTTGCGCCGCTGCTGCCCACGCTGGCGGCCGCGCTGCTCCGGCTGTCGTCTTTCCCGAACAACGTGGAGCTGCTGATCGACCCGATGGCAGGCGGCGGTACGATCCCCATCGAAGCGGCCCTGCTGGCCCGCAATGTGGCCCCGGGGCTCCTGCTGCCGGAAGGGCAACTGGCGCTGTTTCGTCTGTCTTTTCTCGACCACACTGCGTGGAGTCGGTTGCGTCACCAGGCGGAACGCCGAGTGCTTTCTCGCTCGCCTGTTCCGATCCTGGCGGCCGACCGCTACGCCCGCAACGTCCGGGGCATGCAGGCCAACCTGGAAGCCATGAGCGTGGCGGCCGATGTGACCGTCTATGCCGGAAGGGCCGAACGCATGGCCTATCTGGCGCAGCAACCACCCGGACGCCGGAGCATCGTAACCAATCCCCCCTACGGCCTGCGCCTGGGCGATCCGCGGCGCATCGATCGGCTCTACCACGACTTTGCCCGCGCCTGCGCCCGGTACGGGATCGCCGAAGTCGTGGCGCTCACGCCCCGCCGCGACTCCTGGCTCGAAGCCTTTACGCAGGCCGGTTACCGGCCAGCGCTCGTACAACCTGTGCGCTACGGACGTCTGGAAGCCTTCGCGCTGCGCGTCGAGCCCTCCTGAACAAAAAAGGGTGGCATAAACGCCACCCCTTCAGTGATACGTCACGCCGTTTGCGTCGAAGGTTCCGGCCACAGGTGCCGGATCGCCTTGGGCAACATAGCCCGCACGTCGGCAATCTCCCCGGCGCTGATATGCCGGTTCAGCACCTCGAAGACGACCCGCGCGGCCTGCTGCGGGCTGATGGTCAATCCGATCTGGTGCAGCTCTTCCTGAATGGGCATCAGGAAATCCTCTTCGTGTCGCAGGCGCAGCGGCTTGTCGGTAGGATCCCAACCTTCGAAGAAAATACCGCGCACCAGCAGCGGAAGCTGGGCGGCAAACTGGGCCGCCTCCTCCACGGTCAGTCGATCCCGCAACTGGTGCAGCACAGCCCGCAGCACATGATAGGCGTAACGCCGGGCCGTCTCTTCCGGATGCGGGCTGTTGCCCACGTGGTCGTCCAGATGCAGCGCCTCGCGAATTTCTTTCAGCCAGGTGTTCGTTTTCTGGATCGTGCTGTCGAATACGTCCAATCCGGTCATCGACATAGCGCACCTCCTGGTTTTTGGTTGACACGCTGTCACCCACGGGCTCCGGAGATCTGCGGGACAAAGCACGTTCCGGTCTGTCAGGCCGACAGCTCCGGCACCGGGCAGGCCGACCAGTAAACCTCGAAGGTGCTGCCTTTGCCGGGGCCCGGGCTCCAGGCCCGCACCGAGCCGCCACAGGCTTCCACGATGGCCCGTACAATGGCCAGTCCGAGCCCGGAGCCGGGTTTCCCCTCGGCCGAGCGCCCCCGGTAAAACCGATCGAAAAGGTGTGCTGCCTCGTCCGGGGCAAAGCCAATGCCGCTATCGGAGACGCGCAGACGAATCCGTCCGTCGATCCGGTGCACTTCCAGACGAACACGTCCGCCTGGCGGCGTGTACTTGCAGGCGTTGGAGAGCAGATTGTCGATCACCTCGTCCAGGTATTCCGGAACGACGCAGACCCAGGCGTGCTCGGGCAATACCGCCTCGAACTGCAACCCCGCCTGCGCGAAGCGGGCCTGCCAGTCCTGCAGGCGCGACTGGCAGCGCTCGACCAGATCGGTCGGGCGGGCGCGTTCGTGGGCATCGGTACGTTCCAGACGGGCCAGATGGAGCAGGCCCCGGACGGTTTCCGTCATGCGCTCAACGTCACGCAGAGCCTCCTCGAGCACTTCGCGGTAATAAGCAGCCTGGCGGGGACGGCGCAGCGCCACTTCCAGCTCGCTGCGCAACGCCGAAAGCGGCGTCAGCAACTCATGCGCTGCGTTGTCCGTAAAGCGCCGTTCCCGTTCAAGCGAGGCGGCCAGTCGCGCCAGCAGGCCGTTGAAGGTTTCGGCCAGCTCGGTCAGTTCATCCCGTACGCCGTTCGGGACGGGCAGGCGCGCCTCCAGATTGTCGGCTCCCATCTGGCGAGCGGTCGCCGTCAGCAGTGCCACCGGTTGCAGGGCCCGTCGGGCCAGCCAGTAGCCTCCCACGGCGGCCAGCAGCACGCTCAGCACGATGCCTAGCCCCAGCACCAGGCCCAGGTGGTACAGCTCGCGGTGTAGTGACCACTCGAAGCCTGTCACTTCCAGCCAGCCGAACAGTTGCCCTTTTGCATCGAAAAGGGGCGTGTAGCGTGTGCGGGCCGGTTTGCCCTCCCACGTATGGCTGTAGGCCTGCACGTCCATCACAGGTTGCACACGTACAGGCAGCGGCTCATGCCCGGCAAAATTCGGGCTCTCATAGACGACCTGGCCGTCGGGGCGCAGCAGCCGCACGTAGGTGCCATAGATCCCGTCCGTCTGGTAGGCCACCGAGCGCAGCGTGTCGAGCGCCACAAAGACGGGCACACCGGACCGCTCCCGCACGAACGGCATGAGCTGGCGCGTTTCGTGAATCAGGTGCTGGTCAAAATCTCGATGCCGGGCCATATGGAAGGTTAGGTAGCTGAAGGCGGCAAACAGCCCCAGCAGCACCAGCAACGTGACAGCATACCAGAGCGCCAGCCGTACGGAGATCGACCAGCGATGCGGAAGGCGACGAAGCCACGTCATGGCGTTTCCGTGGCGGAAGATTCAAGCCGCAGGGCGTAGCCGACACCCCGGACGGTTTCGATCTGCAGCTCCGGAGAAGCTTCGCTCAGCTTCTGGCGCAGTCCGGAAACGGTCACGTCGATCGTATTGTCGCTCACGTAAAACGGATCGCCCCAGACCTGTTCGGCAATCCGGGTGCGCGAGAGTACTTCGCCCGGATGGCGCGCCAGAAAACGCAGCAGATCGTACTCCTTGGGCCGAAGCGGCAGCAGTTGTTGGCCCACCCGGACCTGACGACGCCGCTCGTTGATTTCCAGCGGTCCTACCCGGATCACGTCGGTGGCCTGCCAGATCGGCGGCCGACGCAGCAGCGCCCGCAGGCGGGCCAGCAACTCCTCGAAGGCGAAGGGTTTCCCCAGATAATCGTCGGCCCCGGCATCCAGACCGGCCACCCGGTGCTCCAGATCGTCCAGTGCCGTCAGCATCAGAATCGGCATCTGATAGCCGGCTTCCCGCAGGCGCCGAACCAGCGTCTGGCCGTCCATCCGGGGCAACCGCCAGTCCACGATCAGCGCATCGTAACTGCTGGCCTGCACACGGGCTTCCGCTTCTACGCCATCGGCCACCCGATCCACCTGGTATCCTTCTTCCCGTAGCCCCCGGGCCAGCGCCCGTGCCAGCCGCTCATCGTCTTCTACCAGCAGAATCCACATGGTAGCCACGCTTTTTGCCGAATGAAAGACCTATCCGGGCGTTCAGTTTCTTCCTTAAAAGGTTTTAAGCTACAACCCAGTCAGGTTTTAGCTCGACGCGAAGAGATTGTGGACGGTTTGCTGAACCATCGATCCACCGAAACAGGCATGAAGGGATTCACACGTCGTGATTTTCTGCAGGCGCTGGCGGTGCTGGGCATTTCGACGGGGATTGAAGCGCTCCTTCCGTCCTACGCGTGGTCACGTCCACGCGTACCCGCCCCCCGTCGGCCACGCCGTGGTCCGGTGACCTACGACCTGACCATTGCCGAAACGCCGATCCGCATCGGCGGCCGTAAGGCAACGGCCACCACTATCAACGGTACGGTGCCGGGTCCTCTGCTGCGATTCAGAGAGGGCGATGAAGTCATCCTCCGCGTTACCAACCGCCTGAAAGAAGATACTTCTATCCACTGGCATGGCTTGCTGGTTCCTTTCGACATGGATGGCGTACCGGGCGTAAGCTTTCCGGGCATCAGACCCGGGGAGACTTTCACGTACCGGTTCCGCATACGCCAACACGGCACTTATTGGTACCACAGTCACAGTGGGCTGCAGGAGCAGACGGGTATCTACGGCCCGCTCATCATCGACCCGGCGGAGGAGCCCTATCCCTACGATCGCGAGTACGTGATCGTACTGAGCGACTGGACCTTCGAGAATCCGTACCGCGTGCTGGCCCGACTGCGCAAGTATCCTGGCTACTACAATTTCCAGCGGCGCACGCTGACCAATCTTTTCGAGGAAGCCCGTGAGATGGGCTTCTGGAATGCGCTGAAGGATCGGCTGAGCTGGGGCCGGATGCGCATGGGCGCCACGGACATCGTGGACATTACCGGCGCCACCTACACGTACCTGATGAACGGCCTCGCGCCTGAAGATAACTGGACGGCCCTGTTCCGACCGGGCGAGCGCGTGCGCCTGCGGTTTATCAACGCCGCAGCCGGAAGCATCTTCGATGTACGCATCCCCGGGCTGCCGATGACGGTGATTCAGGCCGACGGCCAGTACGTGCAGGCGGTTACGGTCGATGAGTTTCGCATCGGCATTGCGGAAACCTACGACGTGATCGTCGAGCCCAAGGAGGAAAAAGCCTACACGATCTTTGCTGAGTCGATGGACCGCAGCGGCTATGCCCGCGGTACGCTGGCGCCGCGCGAGGGCATGGAAGGCCCCATTCCGCCGCTTCGGAAGCGCCCGCTGCGCACACACGCCGACATGGGCATGGTGCACGAAGGCCACGCCGGCATGGACCATGAAACCATGGCTACGTCGGACGGTCACGGGCAGCACCAGATGGCTGGCGACGCACGCGACCACCACGCCGGAGACGGACATGCCATGATGGCAGGTATGATGGGCGGCGTGGGGCAGCCGCCGGGCATGCCGCCGGAATCCCTGCCCCACGGAGACGACACACACGGACCGGGCAATGCGGCCATTCCGATGATCACGCGTAGCCGTCTGCATGAGCCAGGCGTTGGGTTGGGCAAGGACGGCTGGCGCGTGCTCACCTACACAGACCTTAAGAGCCTGCATCCCCGCCAGGACTTCCGCGCGCCAACCCGCGAAATCGAGCTGCATCTGACCGGTAACATGGAGCGCTTCCTCTGGAGCATTGACGGCAAAACTTACTCGGAAGCGCCCGAACCGATTCGGCTTCGCTATGGCGAGCGGGTGCGGCTTGTGCTCGTCAACGACACGATGATGGAGCATCCCATGCACCTGCACGGGATGTGGATGGAACTCGAAAACGGCCACGGCCGGCACATTCCCCTCAAACACACAATTCTGGTTAAGCCGGCCGAGCGGCTTTCCGTGCTGATCACGCCGGACGAGCCCGGCCCGTGGGTATTCCACTGCCACATCCTCTATCACATGGAGATGGGAATGTTTCGTGTCTTTGAAGTATCCGAACCGGAAACGGCAACCCGAACGTCATCATGAAGCGCTGGATAAAACTACTGCTGTTGATCGCTGTCGTGGCCGGGCTGCCTGCTCGGCAGGTCCGGGCCCAAGCGGAGCCGCTTATCCGCTTTATGAATGAACACACGTTGGCTTTTGTACTTTTCGACCTGCTGGAAACAACTCCCGCCTTAGATGGCCGCCCGCTGCAATGGGACATGGATGCCTGGGTCGGGAAAATGTACAACCGGCTCTGGATCCGCAGTGAAGGAGAGTTGTTGACCGCGCAGCGTGGCGGCGAGGCGGAGTTCCAGGCACTCTACAGCCGGGTTGTGGCACCTTTCTGGGATCTCCAGTTCGGGGCACGACTCGACGTGGCCTATGGCGACGAAACGCGTACCCGTGCCCATCTGGCTCTGGGCCTGGAAGGGTTGGCCCCCTACTGGTTCGAACTGGAACCCACGCTGTTTGTCAGCCAGAATGGAGATGTCTCCGCCTCGCTGGTGGCATCCTATGATTTGTTTGTCACCCAGCGGCTGATTCTACAGCCCCGGCTGGAAGCACTGGCTGCCGTACAGGAGGTGCCCGAGTGGGGCGTCGGACGCGGACTGAACCGCTTGGACTTCGGTTTGCGGTTACGGTTCGAGCTGGTGCGCGAGTTTGCACCGTACATCGGCTTCAACTGGGGTCGTCTCTACGGGGGTGCGGCCGACCTGGCTCGCGTCGAAGGCGAAGCGACCCGCACGTCCGGCATCGTGGCCGGCCTGCGACTCTGGTATTAAAAAAAGCCGAACTCGGGAGCCTCAGCATGACTTCGACCGTACGTATTGCCTGCAGGATTGCTTCACCTGACTTTCGAATTCTATGCGTATCACCCGAAAAACCTACGTGTTAGGCTTTCTGCTGGGAGCAGCCATAGCCGCCATCGGTCTGGCCGTCTACAGTAGCCAGCAGCAGGCTTCGGCCCAGCCCACATTGACTGTCTTCAAGAGCCCGAGCTGTGACTGCTGCGGCAAGTGGGTGGAGCACATGAAGGCTGCCGGTTTCAAGGTGCGTGTTGAGGACGTGCAGAACCTGGGCGAGATCAAAAGGCGCTTTCAGGTACCAGGATCACTGCACTCCTGCCATACGGCCATCATCGAAGGGTATGTAATTGAGGGCCACGTGCCGGCAGCCGACGTGTGGCGCCTACTTCAGGAGAAGCCTGATGTAACTGGTTTGACAGTACCAGGCATGCCGATTGGCTCACCCGGCATGGAACAGGGCTTCCGGGTAGATCCCTACGACGTACTGGCATTCACGACCAGTGGCCAGACGCGCATTTTCGCCCGCTACGGACAGTAGTAATGATGCAGGAAAGCCTGTCGTTCAGTCCATCACTACTGTATACGCTGGCGGGACTGCTGGTCGTCGGTGGACTGGCGCTGCTCTGGATGGCACCGCGCCTCAGTCCACGCCGCCGCCTGGAAGGCGCAGCGGCCTGGAGCGGCGCCCTCTTCGGCGGCGTTGTGCTGCTCTCTGGGCTGGCGCTGGGCCTGCTGGCCTATCTGCGCCAGCAGCAGCCCGAGTTGGTCCGGCCACCCGGCGTCGTCGGTCGACCGGCCCCCGAACTGACCTTCCGTCTGGTAGAAACCGACGAACCCCGTACGCTGGCCGACTACCGGGGAAAGGTGATCCTGCTGAACCTCTGGGCCACCTGGTGCGGTCCCTGCCTGGCCGAGATCCCCGAACTCAACCGCTTCCAGCAGGCCTATCAGGACCGGGGCGTCGTGGTGATCATGATCTCGGACGAACCCCGCCAGACCATCCTCGAATTTACCAGAGAGCGTCCCTTAGAACCCGTCAGCGGCTACCTGCCTGAAGATGCCCGCTGGCCCTGGCCCTACAACCGCGTCGAACAGGCCCGCCCCACCACGTTCGTGATCGACCGCAACGGCATTATTCGTGAGACCTGGCCCGGCGCCGCCGACTTCGCCCAGTTCGAAGCAGCCGTTCTGCCCTATCTGGAATAAGCGTGTTTCTGCCTTTTTGCAATATACTTCGGAAAGCCCCGCTTCCTGCTTGGAACAGAGCCTGTTTGTAGTAAGCCGCGAAGGCGTTAGCCGGAGGGGCGTTCTCCGAAACGCCCCTCCGCTCTGCCGGACGGCCAGCGCACACGTAGCCGAAACATAGCCGGACCTGCAAAGGACGAATGCAACGCGCAGGCAATGAAACGCAGCTGATGCGTATTCGACTGCTGTTTCCTCCTAGCTTACCCGTCCGCAGTCGCCGCGGCTGCGCATGCCGCAAAAACCATTCGGATGACTTCTAAACACCGCTCCCTCTTGCAGGGGGGAGCGGCCGCGAAGCGGCTGAGGGGGTTCTCAAAAATGCTCCTCTTTCAGGGGGAACGAGCCGAAGGGCCTGAGGCAGGCGACCCTCATATCTGTCTGCCTGCGTACGCCTTCCTTAAGCTCTCTTGCAGAGTACCCGTCAGTCGTAACCGCTTCGTTACGCATCTTAAAGGCTTTTCAGCCGTTGCTCAGCCGTTTTATATGATAGATCCGGTAGCTTCTGGATAGATGCTGAATGTGCAACCAACCCAAGGAGGAAATGCCATGCGCACCTTGATCAAACGCCTGATGCTGGGGCTGACCTTGCTGGCCGTACCCGCCCTGGCCCAGCAGCACGGTCATCCAATGATGCGTCCGGACACCGCCCGTGGGATGATGCGGGGCGGCATGATGGGCCAGATGAGCATGATGCCCATGATGCAGATGATGCCCCGCATGATGGGCATGATGCAGCAGGGCATGATGATGCAGAACCCGCTGCACCGTACCACCATGATGGCCTTTGTGCTCCCGGCCATGACCGACACCCTGGGGCTTTCCAAGCAGCAGCAGAACCAACTCCGCGCGCTCAAGCAGCGCATGCTCGAAGCACACCGTGCCCGCCAGCGTGAGATCCGGCAACATCGGCAGGCCCTGCAGGAACTCTTCCAGAACGGGCAGCAGCCTGATCCGGCCGCTCTGCGTGAGCACCTGCAGGCTATCGCCCAACTGAAAGTGGACGACCGGTTGGCTCCATATGAAACCTTCCTCCAGATGCTTCAAGTGCTCGACGACACCCAGCGCGAACGTCTGCGCGGGATGCAGCCTCGCCATATGATGACCTACATGATGCGGCTCCCCATGATGGAGATGATGCCGATGATGCACATGATGCACGGCGGCGAAGGTATGATGCGCATGATGGGGGGCGGCATGATGGGCCAGATGGGCATGATGCAGATGATGCACGGCGGCACGCCCATGCACCGCCGACAGGAAGGTCACTCCCAGCAACGCGGGCATAATCAGGACGGCCCGCATCGTCATAATCCTCGCTGATTAATTAACCGGATCGGACCATGTACGGACCGCATATGTTCTGGGGCATGCACTGGGGGTGGTGGATCTTCTGGATCATTGTAATCATTGCGTTGGTCTGGCTGCTCAGCCAGCGCCGGACCGACACGCCCCCGCCTCCCCGAAAAGAGTCGCCGCTGGAGCTGCTCCAGCGCCGCTACGCGGCAGGCGAAATCTCGACGGAAGAATACGAGGAGCGTCGGGCCCGCCTGGAGCGCGATCAATTGTCATGAGCACCCTCGTACAAAACCACGTACCTGTCGAGCCGGAAGCGACGTCCTTCGCCCGGCGGGCTTACGACCGCGTGGCCCGCTACTACGACCTGCTGGAATTACCGATGGAATGGCTGGCCTTCCGGCGCTGGCGGCGTCGCCTCTGGCGGAATGTCCGGGGCCCGCGGGTACTCGAACTCGGCGTCGGCACCGGCAAAAACATCCCGTTTTACCCACCGGATGTTACGGTGACGGCCATCGATCTGTCACCCCGCATGCTTGCGCGGGCGCGGCGCCGAGCCGCCCGTTTTCCAGACCGCGATGTCGAACTGCTGGAGATGGATGCGCAGGCGTTGTCCTTCCCGAACGATACGTTCGACGACGTTGTGGCTACGTTCGTCTTCTGCTCCGTCCCCGATCCGGTGAAGGGCCTCCGGGAGGCGCTGCGTGTGACCCGTCCGAGCGGCCGACTGCACCTGCTCGAACACATGCGCGTGCGTTCGGAACGCATCGGCCGGTGGATGGACCGGCTCGATCCTCTGTTCTATCGTCTGACAGGCGTCCATATCGCCCGTCGCACTACGGAAAATATCCAGAAGGCCGGCTGGGTGCTGGAACAGGAAGTGGATCTGGCGCCCGGCGGCCTCGTTCGTCATCTTATTGCCCGTAAACCAACCAACCTCCAGGAGCCATGAGCGAAACAAAAACGGCCTACTACTTCGCCCGCACGCTTCCGGTCGGCCTCGAGGAGGCCGAAGCCCGCGTGCGCGAGCTGCTGCAACAGGAAGGGTTCGGCGTACTGACCGAGATCGACGTGCAGGCCACGCTGAAAAAGAAGCTGAACGTCGAGGTGCGCCCCTATAAGATTCTGGGCGCCTGCAATCCGCATTTTGCCCACCAGGCGCTGCAGGTCGAGCCGCACATCGGCACGATGCTGCCCTGTAACGTGATCGTGCGCCAGACCGACGACGGACAGACTGAGGTCGCCGCTATCGATCCAGTGGCCTCCATGCAGGCCGTCGACAATCCGGCGTTGCGCCCGATCGCCGAGCAGGTGCGCGAACGCCTGCAACGCATCATCGACAAACTTTAGCCCCGGCGTCATGCGGTTGCTAACCGCCGGGGCAGCCCTGACGGTGTTCGGCCTGACGGCTGGATGTGCCCGGGCTCCATCGGTTGCTGACAATCCGGTATTTGTCACACTGTCGGCCGGGCAGGGAGTAGTCGCATTGCCCCGGCAGGTGGTCTGGCCGGCCGGCGAGCAGATGACTTACATTACGACCGATCCGGAAGGCCGCCTGGTACTGGCCACCAGCAGCCGGGAAAACCAAGTTTATGCCTTCGAGGCTCGCAACGGACGGCTGCTTGCCCGGATCCCGGTCGGTCAGACACCCAAAGGCGTCAAGATCGATCATGCCGGCCGATGGGCGGCGGTCGCCAACGAGGGAGATGGCACGCTGTCGTTGATCGACCTGCCCACGCTGACGGTGATGAACACCATCCAGGTGGGCCAGACCCCCCATAACAGCGTCTTTTCCCCCGACGACAGCCTGCTGTATGTGACCCTGCAGGGCGACAGCAGCGTCGCCGTGGTCAGTCTGGCCCGGCGCACCGTGATCGATCGCCTGCCGGCCGGACGCGCTCCCCATAATGTCGATATTTCTCCCGATGGGCGCCGTCTGTATGTGTCGAACATCGGGAGTCAGGACCTGACCGTGCTCGACCTGCCGACGCGCCGCATCATCCGCCGGATTCCCCTGGCTCCGCCACACTATGGCGTCGATGCCACTCCGGATGGGCGGTATGTGCTGGTCACGGGCATTGCCGGCCAGGTCGTCACGGTCGTCGATGCCCGGAAGCTGGAAGTGGTCAAACAGATCCCGGTCGGCATCGGTCCTCATGGGGTGCGATCCAGCCGGGACGGACAAACGGCCTACGTGGCCCTGGTTCCCCAGAACCGCGTGGCCGTTATCGATCTGACCACGCTTACCATTGCCCGTTATCTGGAACCGGGTAGCGGGCCTTTCTGGATTGCCATCCCTGGAAACCCCTGAGCGCAGAGGCCACCCATGCCCGATCGTCGTTCATTCCTGCGCACACTGCTCGGTACGTCGGCCGCCCTGGCGGTGCCCGGCCTGACGGCCGGGTGCCGCCGGGAGCCGGCCGACGCTGCCACTGTAGGGCCGTCGCTACGCCAGAGCACGCCGACCGGTCCCACCCGCACCGTTCGACTTCGAGCGGAGGAGATCGAAGTCGAAGTCGCACCGGGCCGCCGCTACCGCACCTGGGGCTACAACGGGGCGTTTCCCGGTCCGGAGCTGCGCGTGCGCGAGGGTGAGCAACTGCAGGTCGTGGTCGAAAACCACCTGTCCGAAGGCACCACCATCCACTGGCACGGCGTGCCGGTTCCCAACGCCATGGATGGCGTACCCGGCCTGACCCAGGACCCCATCGCGCCGGGCGAAACCTTCACCTACACGTTTGTGGCCGCTCCTTCCGGGAGCTATCTGTACCACAGCCACGTGGGCCTGCAGCTCGACCGCGGCCTGCTCGGTGCCCTGATCATCGAAGAGACGACGCCGCATGTCTCCTACGACCGGGAGTACACACTGGTGCTGGATGATTTTCTGCCCGGAGCACCCCGGCCGCTTACCACAGCGGCGCCCGGCATGCGGGGCCGGGGCATGATGGGGCGCGGGATGATGGGCGGGATGATGGGCGGCATGATGGGCGTACAGGTACCCCCATATGCCGGTTCGCTCATCAACGGCCGCCTGCCCGAAGCGGCTCCGGTCTTCGAAGTGCGACGCGGCGAACGGGTGCGCCTCCGTCTGTTGAACCCTTCCGGCGCCAGCACCTTTCGCTTTGCCATCGACGGCCATCCCTTGCTGGTTACGCATGCTGACGGCCGACCGGTCGAGCCGGTCCGCGTCGACAACCTGCTCATCAGCATGGGCGAGCGCTACGACGTCGTCATCGAAGCCGACAACCCCGGCCGCTGGGCCATCGTAGCCGTCCCGGTCGAGGGCACGCACCCGCCGGCGCGGGCCGTGCTCCACTACCGGGAAAGCCGGGCACGCGGCCTGCCCTCCGGCCTCCCCGAAACGCTCCGCGGCCGCCCGCTTGGTTATGACGACCTGAAATGTCTCGAAATGCTACCGGCGCAGCGGCCGGACCGTACCTTCGATCTACTGCTCTCGGGCGGTATGATGATGGATCTGCGCTGGACGATCAACGGACAGGCCTACCCGGATGCCGAGCCGCTGGAAATCGCCCGCGGCGAGCGCGTGCGCTTCCGCATGGTCAACCACAGCATGATGCTGCACCCGATGCACCTGCACGGCCACTTCTTCCGCGTGGGCGACGCCCTGAAAGATACCGTGCTGGTGCCGCCGCACATGGGACGCGTCGTGTTCGACTTCGTAGCCGACAACCCCGGGCGCTGGTTCTTCCACTGCCACAACCTCTACCACCTCGAAAGCGGCATGGCTCGGGAAGTCCGCTACCGCGCCTGATCAGAGCCACGCCGCCGGCTCGGGTACCCGTAGCGGTGGCAAGGCGGCTTCAATCTCCGCCCGGTGCGGTTCCAGCCAGGGCGGCAGCACCAGTTTTTCACCCAGATGGGCCGGATCTTCGTCGCGGGAAAAACCGGGCCCGTCGGTAGCCAGTTCGAAGAGCACCCCGCCCGGCTCCCGGAAATAGACCGAGGTGAACCAGAACCGGTCGATCAGCCCGGTCAGTCGAAGGCCCGCTTTGGCCAGCGCCCGCCGCAACCCATCCTCTTCGGCCACATCACGCGTGCGCCAGGCCACGTGGTGCACGCCCCCCCGCCCGTCTCGTCCCGACACAGCACCGGGCAGCACCTGCACGTCCACCAGCTGCCCCGGTGCCCCTTCCTCAACGGCGTACCGGTGCCAGGCGCCCTCCTGCGCAAGGCGCCGGAAACCCAGCTGTTCGGTCAACACCTGCTCGGTAGGCGCCAGCTCCCGCTCCCAGAGCTGCACCGAATGAAAGCCCCACAGTTGATGCGGCGGTGGCACCGGGCTGTCGTCCCAGGGCACAAAGGGCCGCGCCTGCTCGGTGGCCACCAGCGCCAGCCGGAGCCCGTGCGGATCCTGAAAGCGCAGCACCGTCTCGCCGAAGGGCGAGGTGGTCGGCTCGAAGGCCACCCCGTAGCGGGCCAGGCGCTGCTGCCAGTAATCCAGACTTTCGGGCTGCACGGTGAATGCCACTGTCATCACGCGTCCTGTCCCCTCACGAGCGGGCGGCAGGTCCGGCCACGGGAAGAACGTCAGGTCGGTGCCCGGCGTCCCCGCTCCGTCTGCGTAGAACAGATGGTAGGTGGTAGGATCGTCCTGGTTGACCGAGCGCTTCACCAGCCGCAGCCCCAGCACCCCGACGTAAAAATCAAGATTCTCCTGGACCGGACCGCATATCGCCGTCACGTGATGGATACCGTGCACGCCCATGGTGCCCCGGAAAGAAAGTTTTCGTTCATGTAGAACCGGCCTATCAGAT
The DNA here is from genome assembly GCA_015487635.1 of Rhodothermus sp. Lineage (GTDB taxonomy): Bacteria > Bacteroidota > Rhodothermia > Rhodothermales > Rhodothermaceae > Rhodothermus. Next base: position 8,153 of record WFPM01000040.1, on the reverse strand, counting down.
ACTTGTTACAACAGAAATGCAATCGGCCATTCAGGTGGCGGCCGTACCGGTCCATGAGGGCGGATCGCTGGCCGGGAACGATTCTTCGCCGGCCTCCTGTACTTCGTCGAACGGTTCCTGAACGGGCAGCGTGATCAGCAGGGCCCGACAGGCCGTCGTGCCCGGAATGCGGAGGCGGTGACCGCTCCCTGAAGTGTCCTCAAACAGCACGGCCTCACCCGGCCCGAAGCGCCGCGGTGGTTGATCGGGTACGACAATTTCCACTTCCCCTTCCAGCACCACCAGCAATTGCCGCTCGCCGATCGGACGCCAGTCGTGCGTATGACCGGCTGGCGCCTCCAGAAACTGAAGATGTCCGGCCTTCCAGCGTTTTGAAAGCAACCCGTCGGCCCCGGCATCCCGCAGTTTCAATTCCCAGCGGCCAAAAGCGGCTCGTCCATCCGGGCCGGTGTAAACGCGCGTGATCTGCATGATCTCTGGCTTTACGTCTCCCGTTGTCATCAGAAGAGCAAACGCTTATTCTTTAAAAAGAGCCTGTTTGTTCAGCAAAGTAAGCACATTTTCACACGGATAGAAGCCGAAGAAAAAATTATCATCCAGGGGTTGACACGTTCTTTTTTTTTTTTAGCTTCCGTTCAAAAGAAGATTGGCCGTTCTTCTCGTGTAACTTTCTATCTTCCGTTTAACAACCAGACAAACAGCACCATGAAAGCGCTATGGATCATTACTGTGCTGCCATTCCTGATGGCCGGTACCGGGCACTCTGGAAAGTCCGAACCAAGTACAACGGCGCCCGTTCAACCCGCCTGTGCGCTGGTCGCCGAAGATTGCAGTGATGGCATTGCACGATTAAACTGTCACATATGGCACGTGATCGTCAAAGCTACCTTGGGCGCAACGTTGCCCAAAATTGAGATTACTTGTCAAACAGGTGGTAATTATCAGTGTGACCTTACTGCCTTTGTGGAACTGATGAAGTCAGCAGATGGAAAGAATGAAGAACCAGAGTGATTGGACACACAATGCTTTAAGCTGATGAAGACTCTTATGTTGGCACTGTTGCTGGGCCTCATCGCTCCGGCGATGCATGCCCAGCAACGGCGTGTTTCCTTTCGGCTGGAACAGCCCATTCTGCTCAGAGAACAACCCGGAGCCTACATTCAAACGGTAACTTCAGTTACCCGCATCGACTCGCTGCTCTGGATCACGGGGGGCCAGCCGGGCAATACGGCGCTTTATGTTTATGACCTGAACGGCCGCTTTGTCCAGCAGGTAGGTGAGCAGGGAGACGGGCCCCATGCGTATCGCAGTGCCGGATTTCTACGAATCTTTCGGGATACGCTCTGGCTGTGGGACAACATGGGGCTCAGGCTCCTGGGGATTGACCCCAGGACGCGCGAGATCGTCCAACGGTACACCGACTTCAACCTGAACTGCCAGGATTTTATTTACCACTATCCTTATGTAATTTTCAGTCACTCTCAGAGAGCGTCTCAGTTTATCTCACTGTTTGACCTGCGTCGCGGGCAGTACGTTGAAGGTTTCGGTGAAGGTCAGTACGAAGATGTAATTCTCTCGCTTATGTCCGGGACCGGGCATTTAGCATACCACGACTCTCTGGTTTATTTTGCTCGGCCATCTCAACCGGCCCTTTACCGCTTAGATCTTCACATCCGTCGGATTCAACGTTTCCCGTTAGAGATCCCGAATTTTACCACTGCTCCCTATAGCGGCCCAAGGGTCCCTGCTCTTACTCAGCAAGCTGTGCGCTATATCTTCACGCATTCGGTGAATCGCGGTGTCTGGCGAACGCGAACGGGTCTTGTTCTTTTGGTCGACACTGGAGCATTCCAATTCAAGGGTTTTTCCCCTGTGAGCAATGGGGATCGCTCATTGAATTTTATTATAGTTGATTCCCAATCATTGCAGCAGATCGGCCACATCCATTTTGAAACAGATTTTATTGTCAAAAACGGGTTGAACCAGTTCGTCGGGTGGGATCCGGAGACAAGTACTTTCTATTTTTACAGCGTTCGTGAAGAAGAGCCCCTCCATCAGATCATTCCTGTTCGCCTATACGTCGAGTAACTTCAGGTTCGATCGTACGAACGCCGAAGGGGAAGTTCGGGCACGAATCAGGTGACCACCAGTCCGGCCACTACCAGCATCAGCACATAGTGGTAGATGCGACCGATGGCTTCGGCGAACGCCTGGCGCAGCTGCTGCAGCACCTGTTGTCGCGTCTGGTCGATCTCTCGACGAACCAGCGCCTGCAGTGCTTCGGCCGAAGCGGTGCGATGTACTGCTTCCTGCAAACGCGCCTTCACGGTGGGCGGAAGCGGTGCGTTCTGAAGCGCCTGCGCTACCCGGCCGTCGTCGTGAGCAATCAGGGCGGCCTCCAGTTGCACGGCCAGCGAATCGAAGCGGGAGGCCACGGCCTCCAGCCCACCCTGCCGGCCCTCCTGAAGACCGATCGGCTCGCCTGCCCCCTTCGGCATATGAGCTACCAGCGAGAACGCCCGAGCGCCTGCGTGATTCCGTCGGTCAGGCTGTTTGTTGTTTTTTTGAGGACGCCCCTGCGCAACTATCGTGGCCCCGGAAGCATTTAGCCCGTGGGACACCCCGTAACAGGAAAGCCGTTGTGCACACTCAATGCTACAGGCAGGTACCTTTGAAGCGTCATGGATGAGGCCCTGATCAAAGCAGCGCTGGCCGTTCTGGATGCAAACTGGACCGGCCGTTTTACCAGACCGTCCGCCCGGCTTTATCCCCACCAGTGGTCCTGGGATGCTGCCTTTATTGCCATCGGCTATGCCCATGTGCTGCCAGAGCGCGCCGAGCAGGAACTGCGGTCGCTGTTTGCCGGCCAGTGGCGCAACGGACTGCTCCCGCATATTGTATTCCACGAGCCCTCGGGCGATTACTTTCCCGGTCCGGAAGTCTGGGAGGTGACGTGCAATCCGGACGCGCCTTCCAACCCTCCGACTTCAGGGATTGTGCAACCCCCCAATCATGCCATCACGGCCTGGCGGCTCTACCGGCATGCTCGGGATCGCGCAAGCGCCCGACGATTTCTGGCCGCACTCTACCCCCGGCTAAAGGCCTGGCATGACTACCTGTACCGCGAACGCGACCCCTTCCATGAAGGACTGGTCTATATTCGCCATCCCTGGGAATCGGGCATGGACAATGCGCCGCTCTGGGACCAGCCCCTGTCCCGAATTGCCGCCGATGGGCCCCTTCCGTTTCAACGTGTCGACAAGCAGGTCGTAAATCCAGCCGACCGGCCGACCGATACGGATTATGCCCGGTATTTACACCTGGTTGCTCTGTTTAAAGCCTGTCGTTACGAGGAAGCCCGCATTCGCGAACGCTGTCCCTTTCTGATCCAGGACGTGCTGTTCAACACGCTGCTCTGTCAGGCCGAGCGTGATCTGGCCGAGATTGCCCGGGTGATCGGCGAAGATCCCGAACCGCACGAAACGCGGGCGTCCCTGACGGCGGCAGCTATCAACCGGAAGCTGTGGGACGACGCGCACGGCCTTTATGTGGACTACGATCTGGTCGCCGAAAGACCCCTCGATGTGCACGTGGTGGCCGGCTTCATCCCGTTATTCGCCGGCATTCCGTCGCCAGCGCAGGCCCGCCGCATGTGTGCCTACCTGGACTCGCGTTCCTTCTGCCGACTGGGCGACCGTTGCTATGCAGTACCCAGCTACGACAAACAGGCACGGGGTTTTTCCCGCCAGCGCTACTGGCGGGGACCGGTCTGGATCAACATGAACTGGCTGCTCTATCAGGGACTCCAGCGTTACGGCGAACGGGAGTACGCCGCCTGGGTGCGCAACGCCATTATCGATCTTCCCCGCCGTTACGGTTTCTACGAGTATTACGATCCGGAAGCCGGATGCGGGCACGGCGCCGATCGATTTTCATGGACGGCCGCCCTGCTGCTGGATGTGCTTTACACATGTCGCTCCGAAACTGTCCCTCCCTCCTGACGCTTCAGGTAGCGGTTGCAACGTGGCCTGCCACTTCAAACGATGGGCGCGCATCGTCAGCACGCAGGACATCAACAGCCACACCGCCTGTCCCCCGGCATGACGGAGACAGACAGGATGCCCCTGCACCACACCCCGGCCCGTCTTTTTAAAATCGGAGCCCAGCCGGCGGGCCAGCACTGCAGGAAATTCCGGATCGATCAAGTGATCCGGGCCTTTTACGTACTGCGCATACCCGAAAGAAAGCGTGATCAACTGAATGGGCACTGCCCCGCCCAGGATGAGCGCCAGAAGGGCCAGCCCGGTTGGTGTCTGTTGCTTCGTTTGCAGGGCTGCTTTCCCGGTTGGTAAAACCGGCTATGCCGCGCAGCAACTGAGCTGACGCACGTCTTTCGTGAAGCCCAGCGCCGCCAGCTTGACGGCCTCGGACCAGGTGAGATAGGGATGAAACCGGCGGGCCAATTCGGAGACCGGGATCTCGTAGCGCAGCGCAAGCGACAGCTCCATCACCAGCTCGCCGCCCTCGGGTGCCACGATCCGCGCGCCCAGCAGCCGGTCTGTCGACGGGTCGCGCAGCAGCTTGACGAACCCGCGCGTATCGCGGCCCACCAGCGCCCGTGGCACCTCCGAAAGCGGCAGCCCAGACGTTTCGTAGTCAATACCGGCCGCCTGTGCCTCGCGCTCGCTCAGGCCCACGCCGGCCACCTGGGGATCGGTGAAGACCACCCAGGGCAGCGCGCTGTAGTCCCGCACCTCGTGTCGGCCAAGCAGCGCGTTTTCCGCCGCCAGTTGTCCCTCGTAGGCGGCCGTGTACACGAACGGCGGATTGCCGATCACATCGCCGGCCCCCAGCACCGTCGGCACCGCCGTCCGCAGCGTCTCATCCACCTGCAGAAAGCCCTGGCGATCGGTGGCAATGCCCAGCGCTTCCAGACCCAGGTCGTCCGTGTTGCCCCGACGGCCGGTCGCCACCAGCAGGTGCGAGCCCTCCAGTCGATGCGTTGCGCCCTGGTGCTCGTACGAGACCAGCACGCCGCCCTCCTGCCAGGTCACCTGCACCACGCGCGCTTCGGTCCGGATCTCAATTCCTTCCGCCTGCAGGTACGTCGTCAGCGCCTCGGCCACGTCGGGATCTTCTTGCGGGAGAATCTGCGGCAGCAGCTCCAGCACCGTCACCCGGCTGCCCAGCCGGGCAAAGGCCTGGGCGTTTTCCAGCCCGATGTAGCCGCCACCCAGCACGATCAGGTGCTCGGGCAGCACAGACAGCCGGTATAGCGTCTCGTTGGTGAGATAAGGGCCGTCGGCCAGCCCCGGAACGGGCGGCAGCGCCGTACGCGCGCCCGTCGCAATCAGCACGGCCCGACCCGTGATGGTTTCCTCCTCCACCTGAATGGCGGTCGGACCGGCCAGGCGTGCCCGTCCTTCACGAAAGACGATCTGCTGGCCGTCGATCAGGTCCAGGTACTTGTGCTGACGCAGTTCGTCGGTGAGCGCCTGCACCTGACCGATCACGGCGCTGAAGTCCTCCACCCGGCTGGTGGAGCGGATGCCCGCAAACGGATGATGCGCCGCCCGGTGGTGCGCCTCGGCTGCCCGAATGAGCGCCTTCGAGGGCACGCACCCCACGTTCACGCACGTGCCGCCCGGCGGCAGCCCGTCGTTGACGATCAGACTCCGGAAGCCCAGTTCACGCGCCCGCAGCGCTGCCGCGAACGCCGCCGAACCGCCCCCCACGATCAGCAGGTCATAATCGCCCTGCGCCGAACCATCCCCGGACGGTGCCTCGCCGCCGATTTCACGCACCACCTCCCAGTGCGTCAGCCGATACCCGTGACCGGCCGCGGCCACGGCCGCCGCCAGCGCTTCGGCATCCACGGCGTCTCCCTCCCAGGTCACCACGGCCCGACCACTCTGCCAGCCGGGCACCTGCACGCGCACCACGCCGGGTACCCGGGCCAGCACGTGTTCGATCGTGCGCGCGCAGCTCGCGCAGGTCATCCCTTCGATGCGCAACTCCAGTATCTTCTTCATGAGGACACCTTGTTTTTCAGTTTGGCATCAAATCCGGCGCTGCGAATGGCCTCAATGAGCTGCACCACCGAAACCTTCGCCGTATCGAAGCGCACGCGCGCCTCCGGCGGCTCCAGCGTCACTTTGGCCGCCTGCACGCCATCGACGCGCCGCAAAGCATAAACCACGGCCTGGCTGCACGCCTCGCACGTCATCCCCTGCACCTCCAGCACCACCTCCTGCAGCGGCTCACTACGGACCTGCTGCGCCATGGCCGGGGTGTGTGTGCTTCCAATCAGCGACGGCGCAGCCAGCAGGCCGAGCACCAGCACCGTGCCCAGTCCCAGCAGCACCCGACGCGTCTTCGGACGCAGGCCGGTCTCGCAGTCGCAATCCGGCCCACGTGAGCGTCGCACTTCCCGGTACCAGGCCAGCCCCAGAGCTCCCAGCGCCAGCGCCACAAAAAACGGACGGTAGGGCTCCAGCGCCGAGAGTTGACCTACCCAGGCTCCGCCGATTCCGACGGCCACGGCTGCCAGCGGACCGACACAGCAGATCGAGGCCAGCACCCCTGCCCCTACGGCCGCCAGCAGGCTGGAACGGGCAATGCGGTCCTGCTTCTCCGTTCCGTTCGTGCTCATGGCGTTTCCTCCTTCAGGTTAAGGTTCAACTGAATGCGATCCAGCTCCAGTTCGTCGAACAGCCGCACAAGCAGTCGGGCAAACGGATTGGCCGTGCAGATTCGGTAGTAGATCGTCTGCGCCGCCCGACGCGCTTCGACGAGCGCTTTTTCGCGCAGGATCTTCAGGTGTCGCGAAACGGCCGGCTGCGAGATCTCGAAAATGTCGGCCAGGTCGCACACGCACAGCTCGCCAGCCCGGTGCAGCACGTAGAGCATCCGGAGCCGCGTCTCGTTGCCGGCCGCCTGCATGAAGGCCGCCAGGGCCACCAGATGATCGTTGCCGAGCGCCTCCTCGCGCAAGCGGGCCAGCTTCCCCGGATCGACGGCCACCCGCACGCACGTGCGATCGGTTACCGCTCGTCGGCTTTCCATTTCTTAACAGAAAGGTTAATTAACCAATCCGTTATATAACGAACGAATCACAAATTGTCAAGATCCGCACGCTACCGAAAATCACAGAAACCAGCCTCCGGTAGCCTCGACGCTACCAGTAAACCATAAAGCGGAACGTCGCTACGCCGATGCCTCTGCAGCGTGGCCCAGGCAGCGACCGAGCAAGCGAAATATGGGATCGCGAATTCACCGGGGCATGAGGGCGCCCCACCGCATGGGCCTGACAGGAGGAAAACCTGGCCTGGCACCGACCGCAAACGGTCACGCGGCAAGCGCGCCTCGTGATCCGTCCGATGCGACCGGGCAAACCCGGCGGTCTGCTCCTACCTACGGCGTAGGGTGTTGTCGTTTGTTCGGTAGGAAGCGCACCGTCGTCTTGTGGATGAGCGATTCGATGGCCGCTTTCGCTGCCGTCATTTGTCTGGTAGGGGCGCTCTGCGGTGTGCGCTTTCCGTCCGGGGCATGCGGCGGGGTCATGGAGTTGGGCACGCATGTCCCATGAGGCTCGGGAAATTATCTGAGGGGTTGGCTTCCGCAATGCAGCCGCATGGGGTGCACCGGCAGAAATTCGGGGCCCCGGTGGGTAAAGGATGGCCCCTGCTTGCACGATGCGCGGCTTGTTTCTCCCTGGCCGCAGCAGCTGCACCGGCCGGGCCCAACCGGATGCAGCACATAACTAAAGGCGTCCTGTCTGATTTATTTCATCAAAATTATAACATAAACGAGTATCTCACCCGTTCAGTTAAGCGCTTACAAATCAATGCTTATCCAATCTTTATTCACACAATCTTAACGCCTGATCTCTTGTCTTCAAAAAAAAAGAGCCTATCGTTTTTGCAGCATCTTTTCTGCACAAACTCGTCAATACTATGAAGCGGATGTCTCTTCTATTGCGGGCGCTGGTTTCTGAGCAGGCGCGCCTGGTGCGCTTTGTGGTCGGTTATGTGCGGCGTCAGGAGACGTTTCGGGCGGGCAAGCGGCTGGATCGGGCGGCGGTGGATCGGTTGCTGGAGGAGGCGTTTCGGGCCTATGAGCGGGCCTACGGGGTAGAGGGCGTGGTGATGGGG
>WFPM01000039.1 GCA_015487635.1 Rhodothermus sp. | reverse complement strand
GGACGGGGACGATGAAGCTGGGGCAGGAGGTTGCCGGCGCGTTCGATCGGACCGGCCACCAGTTGCGGGAAGAAACTGACAAACAGCGCAAAGTAGCCGAGGTGGTGTTCTGGCTTGAGCTTGCCCCGGTATACATCGATGGAGTAACTGAGCGTCTGGAATGTGTAGAAGCTGATACCCACGGGCAACAGCACGTCCAGCGTGGGCACGTCGGTGGGATGGCCCAGCAGGCCGAGTAGCGTTTCGAGCGAATCGGCAAAAAAGCCCAGGTATTTGAAAGCGGCCAGTAGCCCCAGGTTGGTAACCAGGCTCAGTATCAGAAAGGGACGGCGGGCACGGCGCGTGGGACGGCGGCCCATGGCCAACCCGCACAGGTAATCGACCAGCGTAGAGACCACGATGAGGAGCAGGTATTCGACCTTCCACCAGGCGTAAAAGACATAGGAGGCGATCAGGAGCAGCAGCCAGCGAAAGCGGACGGGCAGGCCGAAGTAGAGCCCGACCACCAGCGGCAGAAAAAGCAGGAAATCGAGCGAATTGAACAGCATCGCCCCGCTTCTTCCGGTCTGGAAGTGTCCGGTAAAATGTAAAGCAGGGGCGACGTGCAGCCCTGCTATTTATGGCGCAACTTTGCGTCCGGAACTCATCCGATTTTAACAGCCTCTTTCGGTCGTGGGTTGTATCCTTCCTGCGCATCTCTGGGCGGGTTGAAGGTGGCGGAAAGGAACCGCTGCTTTCGGAAGTATCCGGCCGGAGCGGGGAAAACGGGACGTTGAAGCGCCGGAACGGGCTTTGGAGGCCTGCAGCGTCCCGCGGGAAGAAAGTCGAACGGCTACAACCCGGATGCTTATGAGGCGGCAAGCGTGGTGGAGCGCCCTGCTGGTGGGGCTCGTCGGAGGATTCTTCGTGGTGGAGAGTCGGGCGCAGAACAGCTACGAGATTCTGGGCGAGCGGAAGCGGTGGCATCCTGTCACGATCCAGGTCTACGGCCCGCAGGCCGATGAGCAGGGCGATCCCAATCCATTTCTGGATTATCGCTTCAACGTAGAGATCACGGCGCCGGACGGGACGGTCCATGTCGTGCCCGGCTTTTTTGCAGCCGACGGCGACGCGGCAAACACGTCGGCCACGTCGGGCAACGTCTGGCAGGCCATCTTTACCCCCGCGCAGACGGGGACCTACCGGTTCCGGGTATCGTTCCGACAGGGCGCGCAGGTGGCCGTTTCGCTGGATCCGAACGCCGGCACGGCCATTCCGCCCGACGGTCTGGAAGGAGCCTTCACGATCGGCGAGACCGATAAGTCGCCTCCGGACTTCCGGGCACGGGGCATTTTGCGTTACGTGGGCACGCGCTACTTTCGCTTCGACGACGGCACCTATTTTCTGAAAGGGGGGGCCGGCTCGCCGGAAAATTTCCTGGCCTATGCTGAATTTGACAACACGATAGATTACGGAGGCGCCGCAAATGATCTACCTGATGGCCTTCACCATTACACGCCGCATGTGTCGGACTGGAAAAATGGCGATCCCACCTGGAAAAACGGTCTGGGTAAGGGAATTATCGGAGCCGTCAACTACCTAGCCAGCGAAGGCGTCAATTCGCTGTATTTCCTTACAATGAATGTGAACGGGGATGGCCGAGAGGTCTATCCCTGGACAGACTACAATGAACGCTATCGTTTTGACGTTTCGAAGCTGGCGCAGTGGGATATCGTTTTCCGGCACATGCAGCGGAAAGGTATTCTGTTGCATGTGATCACGCAGGAACAGGAAAATGATCAGCTACTGGATGGGGGCGAGCTGGGCGTGACGCGCAAGCTGTATTACCGGGAGTTGGTAGCACGTTTTGCCTATCATCCGGCACTGATCTGGAATCTGGGCGAAGAGAACACGAACACCACGGCGCAGCAAAAAGCCTTTGCCGCCTACATCCGGGCGCTGGATCCCTACGATCATCCGATCGTCGTGCATACCTTTCCCCGGGATCATGAGAAAGTCTATGCTCCGCTTCTGGGATATGCATACATGGAGGGGCCGTCGTTGCAGCTCAGCAAGATGGAAGGAGGCTATGCCGTCACGCGCACCTGGGTGGAGCGAAGTGCCGCCGCCGGTCGGCCCTGGGTGGTGATGCTGGACGAACCGGGGAACGCCTCGGTGGGGTGCTCACCGGACGGACCCAACAATAATCACTATGCATGTCGTACCGAAGCGCTCTGGGCCAATCTGATGGCAGGAGGTGGCGGGGTTGAGTGGTATTTCGGGTATCAGCGGCCACATAACGACTTGGATCTGGAAGACTTTCGCAGTCGGAATCGGCTCTGGGACTACACGCGCTTTGCCCGGCAATTCTTTGAAGCACACCTGCCGTTCTGGAAGATGGAACCGGTCGCGGCCGCCGATGCCGGGGCGCCCGCCGATGCCTACGTGCTGGTGCAGCCGGATGGGCCGGGCTGGAAGCGGGCGGCGCTGTACTTCCCGACAGGGCAGGGTGCGGTGCGTCCTCCC
>WFPM01000038.1 GCA_015487635.1 Rhodothermus sp. | reverse complement strand
GCACGGCGTCGGCACCGTAAGCCCGCGCCTCAATGAGCTGGTAGGGGTCCAGGATAAAGTCCTTCCGGAGCAAGGGTAGATCGACGGTGCGCCGCGCCGCCTCCAGGTGCTCCAGGCTCCCCTGGAAGTAGTCGGGTTCGGTCAGCACCGAGATGGCCTGCGCGCCGTGCCATTTGTACTGACGCACCAGCTCCGGCACGTTGAACTCACGCCGGATGATCCCTTTGGACGGCGAAGCCTTTTTGATCTCGGCAATGATGGCCAACTCGCCGGTGCGCAGCGCCGGCGCCAGCGGCAGCGTGGGGCTCTGATAATGGGAACGCTCCTCCAGGAGCGAGACGGGCACGCGACGTTTGCGTTCTTCCAGGCGTTCGCGTACGGTCCGGGCAATCTGTTCTAAGATCGTCATGGCTGTTTCCTCCGGGCTACGGTGAACGATGTTTGCAGACGACGATGCAGCGAAAGCGAACCGAATCGATCGCTGACGTTCTCGCTTCTGGCCCCCGGCGGGGCCAGTAGTAGCACCGTCGCCTGCTAAATCGTTCGTCGTAGCAGGTTCGTCGGCCTAACGGGCCGGGAGCTGAGGTTGCCTGGAACATCACGCTGTCCATGGCGCTACGCGGCAGGTTGGCGGGCGGCCTCGCGGGCCACCCGGTTCGACACGTCGATCAACTGCTCCAGGCGTGCCAGCGCCGCGCCGCTGTCGATGCTTTCACGGGCGGCCTCCAGGCACGCCAGCAGGTCGTCGCCGAAACGACCGCTCACATAGAGCGCGTAGGTCGCATTCAGTAGCACCACGTCACGATGCGGGCCGGCCTCGCCCTCAAGTACGCGGCGCAGCAGTCGGGCGTTGGCTTCGGCGTCGCCGCCACGCAACTGCTCCAGCGGCACGCGGGACAGGCCCAGTGCCTCCGGCGCAGCGCGACCGGCTTTCGGCGCGTCGTCGCCCGTCCGGTACTCGTAGGTGATCGTCGGCGCCGAAAGCGACAGCTCGTCAAGTCCATCCTCGGCATGGACGGTCACCACGTGCTCGGCGCCGAGCCGGGCCAGAATGGCCGCCATCGTGGCCGCCACATCGGATCGAAACGCCCCCACGAGCTGGCGGCGCACGCCGGCCGGATTGCAGAGCGGCCCCAGAATGTTGAAGAACGTCCGCACCCCCAGCGCCCGGCGCACGGGCATCACGTGACGCATGGCTGGATGAAACCGCGGCGCAAAGGCGAACGCGATGCCCACCTCCTCCAGGCAGCGCTCGACCCCCTCCGCGCCCAGGTCGATCGCCACGCCCAGCGCTTCGAGCACGTCGGCCGAGCCGGCCTGCGACGAAACCGAACGGTTGCCGTGCTTGACCACGGTCACGCCGGCTCCGGCGCATACAAAGGCGGCGGCCGTCGAGATGTTGAACGTGCCGGAACGGTCGCCGCCCGTGCCGCACAGGTCGATGGCGTGCGGATCGTCCACGCGCACGGGCACGGCGTACTGGCGCATCACGCGCGTAAAGCCCACCAGTTCGTCGAGCGTCTCGCCCCGCGCCCGCAGCCCCATGAGCAGCCCGGCAATCTGCTCGGGCGACGCCTCGCCGCGCATCATCAGGTGCATGGCCGCCTCGGCCTCTTCCTGCGTCAGCGTGCGGCCCTCGGCCAGCGCGGTCAGGTAGGGTTGCATGGCGGTCTATCGTTGCGTTTGCGGGATCGATGTCGCCCGGGTCCGATGCCACCGCTGCACCTGGCGCAGCCAGTTCGCGATCAGGCGCGGCCCTTCGGTCGTGAGCACGCTTTCCGGATGAAACTGCACGCCTTCGATCGGATAATGCCGATGGCGCAGTCCCATGATCACCCCGTCCTCGGTCCAGGCCGTGATCTCCAGCACGTCGGGCAGTGTGTCGCGGTCCACCACCAGCGAGTGGTAGCGCGTGGCCGTGAAGCCCTGCGCCGCCCCCTCGAAGATTCCGGTGCCCGTGTGGAAAATGCGGCTCGTCTTGCCGTGCATGAGCGACGGGGCGTGCACCACGCGCCCGCCGAAGACCTCCCCGATCGCCTGATGACCCAGGCACACGCCCAGGATCGGCGTGGTCGGCCCCAGCTCGGCGATAACGGCTTCCGTGATGCCCGCCTCGGCGGGACGCCCCGGCCCCGGCGAGATCAGAATCGCCTCGGGCTGCATGGCCCGCACTTCGTCGAGCGTGACCGCATCGTTGCGCACCACGCGCAGATCCTGCGTGTGCCGCCCCAGTAGATGCACCAAGTTGTAGGTAAACGAATCGTAGTTGTCGATTACCAGAATCATGACGCCTCCGGACGATAGGTGGCGTAGTTCAGCCCGACCAGATCCCGCACCTGCTCCATCATTTCCTGCGCCCGCCGGCGCCCCTTGCGAGCCCCCTCGCGCAGCACGTCCATCACGTAATCCGGGTGCTTCAGCAGCTCACGCCGCCGCTCGCGCGCCTCGGCAAAATGCTCGTCGATGAGCCGGATCAGCTCTTTCTTGGCGTCGCCATAGCCGTAGCCACCCCGCCGGTAGGCTTCGGCGATCCGGTTACGCGTTTCCTCATCGGCGAACAGCTTGATCAGCGCAAACACGTTGCAGCGCTCCGGATCCTTCGGCGCCTCGAGCGGCGTCGAGTCGGTCACGATCGACATCACCTTCTTGCGCAGCGTCTTGCCCTCGTCGAAGATGCCGATCGTGTTGCCGTAGCTTTTCGACATTTTGCGCCCGTCGATACCAGGCACCACGGCCACCTCTTCCCGGATGAGCGGCTCCGGAATGGGGAACAGCGGCCGATCCGGCGGGCAGAACGTCCGGTTGAAGCGCTGGGCGATGTCGCGACAGATCTCGATGTTCTGCTTCTGGTCGGCCCCGACGGGCACCAGCGTGCCCCCGTAGATCAGGATGTCGGCCGCCTGCAGCACAGGGTAGTTGAAGAGTCCGGCATTGGCCGGCAGGCCCTGGGCCACCTTGTCCTTGTAGGCCACGCCCTTTTCGAGCATCGAGACCGGCACCAGGTTGTAGAAGATCCAGGCCAACTCGGTCACCTCCGGAACGTCGCTCTGCACAAAAAGCGCGGCCTTTTCGGGATTGAAGCCCAGCGCCAGGTAGGTAGCGGCCGCTTCGAACGTGTAACGCCGCAGCGCCTCCCGGTCGTGAATGGTTGTCAGCGCGTGGTAGTTGACGATGAAGAAGTACGACTCGTACCGCTCGTGCAGCTCCAGATGCTGGCGGATCGCCCCGAAGTAGTTGCCCAGGTGCAGCTCGCCGGACGGCTGGATGCCCGAGACCACGATGGTCCGGGTGGCCGCACCGGTCGGCCGTCCCGTCTGGGGTGCTGTTGCCGTCGTTGCCGTACTCATGACGCTGCGATGGTAGCTGGTTTCGGGTAGCGTCTGGCCACTTCCTGCAAGAAGCGCAGGCGTTCCTCGCTGTGCTGACGCACCAGGTTCAGCGTGGCCTTCGTGCGAATCTGATGGTTGAGCTTGAGCTCATCGTTTACGAGCTGCAGAAAGCGCCGCTCGGCCTCCAGCAGGCGGTGGATCATCTCGGCCGGATCGGTGCCCAAGTTGAAATCGTCCGGCTCCATATCGACGCCGCTGTAGGCCGTGCCGCCCGCGCTGAAGACCACCTCGGCCAGTTTGCCGACGTCCACGCGGGCGATCTTCTGAAACTGCTCCAGCCGCTCGGCAATCTCGGCATCGCCGATCGTACGGATCACGTAGTCGTGCTGATGATTGAGCGCAATGTGCTCGCGGATGAGCGGATTGATCCGCTCGACGGTTTCCTGGCGGGAAAGCGACTTCCCGATCCCGCCTTTGTTGAAGATCAGTTCTTTCAGCGAAGCCATGGTCGGTTCGAGGTTGGTTTTAGAGCAAACCGGACGCGGCGACGCGCATGGCCTCGACCAGCGCCCGGGCCTTGTTAACGGTTTCCTCGTATTCGCGTTCGGGGTCGCTGTCGGCCACAATGCCCGCCCCGGCCTGGACGTAGATCGTGCCGTTACGCACCACCATGGTGCGGATGGCAATGCAGGTGTCCAGGTTGCCCGAAAAGTCCATGTAGCCCACCGCTCCGGCATAAATGCCGCGCCGCGTGGGCTCCAGTTCGTCGATGATCTCCATGGCGCGCACCTTGGGCGCTCCACTGACCGTGCCGGCCGGAAAGCATGCCGCCAGCGCATCGAGCGCATCATAGCGTGGATCGAGCTCGCCGGCCACAAGCGACACCAGATGCATCACGTGCGAATAGCGCACGACGAACGCGAAGCGCTCCACCTGGACCGTTCCGAAGCGGCACACGCGCCCCAGATCGTTGCGCCCCAGATCGACGAGCATCAGGTGCTCGGCCTGTTCTTTAGGGTCGGCCTCCAGCTCGGCCTCCAGCGCCCGATCCTCTTCAGGCGTGCGGCCGCGCGGCCGCGTGCCTGCAATGGGCAGCACCTCGGCCCGGCCGTGCTCGACGCGCACGAGCACCTCGGGCGACGAACCGATCAGCGCCAGATCACCAAAATCGATGTAGAACAGATAGGGCGACGGGTTGACCTGGCGAAGCGCCCGGTACAGATTGAAGCGGTCTCCCGCATACGGCGTGGCAAACCGCTGGGAAAGCACCACCTGAAAGATGTCGCCTTCGTAGATGTAGTCTTTGGCGCGGCAGACCGCCCGGCAGAAATCCTCCCGCGTGAAGTTCGACGCAAGCGGCGCCTCGGGGAGCGAGACCGGTTCGGGGGCCTCCAGCGGCGCGTGTGAGAGCGTATCGGTGAGCGCATCCAGCCGGGCGACGGCTTCGTCGTAGGCCGCCCGTGGGTTGGTGTCTGGGGCCACGAAGACGCCCGCCATGAGCACGAGCTGATGCCGCACGTGGTCGAAGGCCACCACCGTGTCGTAGAAGTTCCAGCGGGCGTCGGGCAGTCCCAGGTCGTCGGGGGGTGGCGCGGGCAGACGCTCCAGTTGCCGGACCATATCATAGCCCAGGTAGCCCACGGCCCCGCCCGTGAAGCGCGGCAGCTCGGGCACCTGCACCGGGTGATACCGGCGGAGCAGGTGCCGCATCGTGGCGAAGAAGTCAGTCGGCGCCGACGCGGGCACACCCGTTCCCGCCCGTTGCTGCGTCACCTGGCCGTTGCGTACCTCCACGGTCAGGTAGGGTCGCACGCCCAGGAACGAATAGCGGCCGAGCTTTTCACCCCCCTCGACGCTCTCCAGCAGAAAGGCGCCGGGCTCATGCCCGCGCAGTTTCAGAAAGGCTGACACGGGCGTGAGCAGGTCGGCTCCCAGCCGCCGGAAGACCGGCACGAACAGGTGCGTGTGGCCGGCCGTCCGGTGCGCGTCGATCAATGCCCGAAAGCGCTCGAACGTCATGGCACCTAACGAAAAAAGCCCACCGCGAAGCTTGCGGTGGGCCGACTGATTTCGTTCGGGAATGCACGACTTCAGGCACGTGCGCGGCCCACCGCGGCGGGGCTAAACCACCACCAGCCGTAATAGTGGGCGCTATGGTACGCAACGTGCCGCATCGTGGCTCTAAAGATACGGCGGGAACGCGCCGTTG
>WFPM01000037.1 GCA_015487635.1 Rhodothermus sp. | reverse complement strand
TTCAGAATCGGGGCCAGGGCTTCGATCGTCACGTCCGCCACCCGGAAGCGCCGGGCTCGGGGCGGCTCGGGTTTCGGCACGGCCTGGCGTTGCTCCTTCGGCAGGGCTTCCCAGTCGGCCAGGCGCCGGCGGTATGCTTCCAGCGCGGCCTCGTATTCGCGAGCGGCCCGGCGCTCCAGGTCCAGCACAGGTTCGACGGCCAGGGCCTGGGCCGGCGTCTTTCCGGTTCCCGACGGTGCCACGATCAGCGCCCAGAGCGCGGCCGGCTCGAGCCATTTCCGCTTCAGGCGCAGTCGGACGTTGCTTCCCACCGCTGCAGACAGCACGGCCAGGGAGGGAAGGGCGATCAGCGCGGGGTCGGCCGGGATCGCAGCAGCACCCGCACGCACCAGATCTCGGACGGGCACGGGAAGCAGATCGACCGGGAAAGGTTGCCAGAAGTGCAGCTCCTCCGACGCATCCGGAGGCTCAGGCTCGTGCTGCCCGCCGGCAGCCCGCTGCTTCCGGGGCGGCCGCCAGCCGTATTGCTGGGCATACCAGAAGACGGTCCCCAGCCCGATTTCCCCACGGGCACTCCTGAGCGTACGTTCCAGATATTCGGGCGTGTCGCCGGGATGCCCGCCGCCGTAGGTGAGCAGCAGACGCACCGCTTCCTGGACGCCCAGCGTCCCTGCCAGCGCCAGTCCGATCCGAAGCCAGTCCTGGTACGGGAAGCCCGGCCCCATCGGGATTGCCTCGAGGGCGCTTTTGACGAGCTCCAGATCGACCGCGCCATCTCCCGACGGGCGCGCGGCAGGGGCCTGCTCGGGCGCGTTGCGAAACGGAAACAGGCGGGCGTCCCAGTTTACCCGAAGGTCCGGGTCCCAGGTGACGTAGCAGCCACGGGGAAGGTCGGGTGTCGTGTCTGCCACCAGTCCGTACACGTCGCGCAGGTAGGAGCGGAAGGCCTCGAAGCCCGCCCGGTGGGCCTTCCGCAACGCCTCGACGTCCGCCGCAGGATCGACGGGCTCACTCAGGCGGACGAGCAGTTTGAGCCCACGCCCGCCGGCGGACGTGAAAACTGCCAGCACGTAGCCGTCCTGAGCGAGCAGGTCCTTCGGGGCGATCAGGTCCTTGCCCGGATTGTCCTGGGCGTCCAGGTCGATGCAGGCAAGGCCTGAATAGGCCTGAATGCCCCGCTCGTTTCGATAGGCGAAGCGTCCGCTGAAGATCACGACGGGCAGCTGCTTTTTCAGGGCGTTGCGGGCGGCTTTGTCCTCGGTCGCCCGAATACGCCGGATCAGCTCCCGCACCTCGGGTTTCGGATCGCGGAAGCGCCGAAGCACGTCACCCAGGCGGACGTGCTGCACCGTGCCGGGTGCGTCGGGGCGGGGATTGACGGTGACGGGTAGATCGGAAACCTGCTGTTCCGTCTGTCCGTTCAGTTTCATGGCTTAATCTCCTCGCCGCCAGCCGCCGAGCAGCCCCAACAGCTGGCGGCTTTTTGTTTACCGGTCGTCTTTCCAGGCCAGTGGGATTTCGTGCTTAGCGATCAGCTCCTCAATGCGCTCCAGATCGAAGAGCACACGCCGGCCCACCTTTGAATGGGGAAGGCGTCCCTGCGACTGTAAGTAGCGAATCTGCCGTTCAGATAGGCCGGTCAGCTCAGCCAGCTCCCTGGCGGTGACCCAGCGTTTGCCCAACGCACGACGGACCACCCGGGGAAGTCGGCTTTCCAGCTCTTCAGCCACAATGCGGCGAACGGTCTCTTCCAGGCGTTGTTGATCAATTGCGAGCAGGTCACGATAAGAAACCATGGCATCGAATCGGCTGGTTGCTGCTCGCCTGTTCGACGCCTCTCGCCAGCAGCAGTTTGGTCAACTTGTTGACCTTTCTGTTTACCTAACCGATCAAATAAGTCAACAAGCGAAGTGCACTGTTTACTTTAGAGACATGGGTCGATCGGCTTAACGGTTGGCCGCTCTGGACCGGCCTGCGGGTTGATTGGCCCAGCGGTGGTAATCGCTCTTAAGCGACTGCGCGTTACAGTATGGGAAGCTCTCTGGATGAAGGCCGGCCTTGCCCCACGCGTGCTTCAGTCTGTCCAGACAGGCCTTCCAGAAACCACGCGGCAGACGGACATTTTTGTCTTCTTTGTACTTCTCAGTGTACTCCGCAACTACCCACTCATTGATAAGCCGCATGCGTTCCTCTCGGTTCTGCAGCCGGCTGTGTAAGTCTGCGTCGAATTCCGGAGACCCCTCCGCTGCGTACCCGAACAGTTCGAAATGCCAGCGTAAAAGATCAGCCAGCTTCCGTCGAAAGCTCAGCACTTCCATCATAGCTTCCAGGCGTCGAAGCTGGCGCTCAACCGGACGCTGCAACACCTGGCGAAGCGTTATCAGCATTGCTTTGAGCGACCAGTCCGACGGGATTTTGCGGCCAGCATAGTTCTTCCACGCTACATGGAGCAGCGCTCCTCGAAGCGTAAAACTGAATTCCCCTGCGCATAGAAGCGTGCGCCCTTCCTTAAGGCCGTAGGCCTCGCGAAGCAGGGCCCCGATTGGTTGTCCCAGTAAAACAGGCTGGGGCTTGCCAACGCGTTCGACAAGTTCCATCTGAAAGGAGTGTTCTGCGCTGCTGTAGCGTCGAATCTGATCTTGAAGTTGCTCGCGCAAACGCATGAGCGTTTGCAGACGATCTTCCAGCCACCCGATCAGCGTTTGAAGTCCTTCCAGATCGGACACCTGCGCCGCCATCTTTTTGACGGCATGATCTAAAAAGGCCTTCTCCAACAGCTCCAGTAGCTCCTGGTCTTCCAGAACGGAGTCAACGCCCCCAGGGGCATTCTGCTCTACAAGGCGCACCACCACGCTCCAGAGTGCATCGGAAAGCCATACCGGGGGCGGCGAGGAGTTTTCTCCAAGCGCTCGCTCCAGCTCAGCACGAAGAAGAATCAGAGGCACCTGAGGCCGGCCGGTCGGCGGCCAGTAATCCACGTATCGCCAGATCGGATCGTTCGGCGTCAGGTTGTGCCTCTCAGACATTGTCGCTCCAGAGCTTGTCAGCCAAGCGCTCGACGGCCTGGCGGTCGAACGATTCCAGGTAGCGTTCGGTGATCTTGAGATTGGCGTGGCCCAGCAATTTCGAAACGGCGTACAGGTCACCGCTGCGACGGCGCGCCCAGTCGGCCAGGCTGTGGCGTGCTACGTGCGTCGAGACGCTTTCCGGCCGTTCAATCCCGGCCATACGCGCCAGGTCTTTGAGCTGGCGGTTTACCAGTGCGTTCACGGCCGAAATGCGCCGACGCATCGTCACGCCGTCGCGCAGATCGTTCGGCCGGAAAACGGGGAAGATGTAGGGCCGCCAGGGGCCTTCCCAGCGCCGGATAATGGCCACGGCCTCCGGCGGCAGAGGAATCTCCACGAGGCGTCCGGTCTTCAGCATCCGGTAGCGAAGCCACGGCCGTTCGGTCTCGAGGCCCTGAACGTTGTCGATCCGAAGCGCGCACACGTCCCCGAAACGCATACCGCCGGCGTAGAAAGCCAGCAGGAACATATCCCGGGCCCGGGTGAGCGGTGCAGGCGGTGGCGGCAGCTCCAGTTCGGCCAGGCGACGGATCTCCTCCGGCTGTAGCCGGCGGCGCTCAGGCGTGGTTTCTCGCGGATAGGTTATGTGCAGGAAAGGATCACGCGCCGGATCCAGCAGCCCCTGCTTCGTGGCATAGCGCACCAGCCGCCGCAGGCATTGCAGGTTCTTCCGAACGGTATTGGTGCTGTTGCCGAGGCGACTTTCCAGGAAGCGCTGAAAGCCCTCCACGAATTCCGGCGTCAGATCTTCCAGGCGGGCATCCGGCCGATAGGCCTCAAGCTTATTCAGCATCACGCGCTGCTGCTTATAGGACCAGAGGCGCCCGGCTTCCAGCAGGGTTTCGGCGTGGCGACGGCCGAGCTCGAGCAGGGACCGGCTGGAGGACCCTTTCAGTTCGACCTTGACCCGCAGCAGATCACCGGTTTCCAGCAGGGTGGCCTCGGCCTCTAAGCGCAGGTTCTTCAGGCGGGCGTTGTAGGTTTTGAAAAGCGGATGGGAGCGGCGCACTTCCTGACGGGCCTCGTTCCAGTCTTTCGGATCGACGTAGATCCCGGTGGCCACGTAGCGGCTTCGGCGCCGGTGCGTCACGCGCAGGAAGATCGGACACGTGCCGTCGGCACGGCACTTATCCCGCCGCAATACGAATTTTAAAGATCCCATGAAGTGGACACAGGTCAGGACTCAAACCGCACAGGTACAACATAGGTAAAACATATCTTGTTTCTGCCTGCATTCCGACGGCTGCAAAAGTTCCACAAATTGGCTCAAATGGAAGGGTTTGCAAAGTCTAACGTGCAGGAATGCTCGAAAGATTGAATCCTGCCGTGGGCACCGGGAAGGTGTACGGCACCGTTGCCGGAAGTCTACAGACAGGAGATTCCAGACGCTTTCAAGCCGGGGTCAGATCGGCAACATCCACGTGTGGGCCCAGCTCCCAGAGATCAACCAGTTCGTTGAGCAAGTCCTCT
>WFPM01000036.1 GCA_015487635.1 Rhodothermus sp. | reverse complement strand
TGGGTGCGCCGCACACGATCGACACCGGCTCGCCGCTGCCCAGATCGACCCGGCAGAGCGTCAGACGATCGGCGTTGGGGTGGGGGCGCACCTCCAGCACGTGGCCGATCACCACGCCACTGAGATCGGTACCCAGCGGCTCGACCTCTTCGACTTCCAGACCCAGGCCGATCAATGCCTCGGCCAGTTCCGAAGGGGACAGGTCCAGGTCAATGTATTGCTGCAGCCAGCGGTAGGAGAGCTTCATCGCTTAAAATTGCTCCAGGAAACGCAGATCGTTTTCGTAAAACAGCCGGATGTCGTCGATGCCGTAGCGCAGCATGGCGATGCGTTCGACGCCCATGCCGAACGCATAGCCGGTGTACACTTCGGGATCGATGCCCACGGCGCGGAACACGTTGGGATGGACCATGCCGCAGCCGAGGATTTCCATCCACTGGCCGCCTTCGGGGTGATCGGGCAGCGGCCACCAGATGTCCACCTCCGCGCTCGGCTCGGTGAAGGGGAAGAAGCTGGGACGGAAGCGCATGCGCACGTCTTCGCCGAAAAGCGCCCGTGCGAACAGGTGGAGCACCTGCTTCAGGTCGCCCATCGACACGTTGCGGTCCACGTAGAGCCCTTCGACCTGGTGAAACAGGCAGAAGGACTTGTAGGAGACGGCCTCGTTGCGGTAGACGCGGCCCGGGGCGATGATGCGGATGGGTGGGGCCATCCGTTCCATCACGCGAATCTGCACGGGCGAAGTATGCGTGCGGAGCACGACGGCCTCCCGATAGGAAGCGCCCTGGTGCAGGAAGAACGTATCCTGCATGTCGCGGGCCGGGTGGTCCGGCGGAAAATTCAGCGCTGTGAAGTTGTGCCAGTCGTCCTCGATTTCCGGGCCTTCAGCTACCGAAAAGCTGAGCTGTTCGAAGACGCGGATGATGGCTTCGAGCGTCTGGGTCAGCGGATGGAGCGATCCGGTAAACGTGCGGCGGCCCGGCAGCGTCAGGTCGGGCACCTCGGTGCGGGGACGGGCCGCCTGCCGCAGGCGGGCACGGGCTTCCTCCAGCCGCTGCTCGGCCAGCCGTTTCAACGTGTTCAACTGCTGGCCGATGCGGGGACGCTCTTCGGGCGGTGCTTCCCGGATGCGCTTGAACAGGTGCGTGATCTGACCGCTGCGCTGTCCCAGAAAGCGAATGCGGAAGGCCTCGGCTTCCTCCTCCGAGTCGATGGGCGTGGTTTCGATGGCGTGGCGCAGCGCCTCGAGTTCTTCCTGCATGGAAAGCGTAGCCATGGCGTGTTCGAAGGTAAAAGTAATATTCCGGGATGGTGCAGCGGTCTCCCATGCCCCCTCAGGCCCTTCGGGCCAGCTCCTCCTACAAGGGGGAGCGGTGTCTACGGGCTACGGCTGGTGGTGGAGGCAGGCGCTGGCGCATGTTTCAGCGCTGAGACTGAATAAGCTTCCCCCTCCCTGCCTGGGAGAGGGCCAGGGGGAGGGTGGCTCCTGCTGGTTTCTGTCGCCGACATTCGCAAAGCCGGCGTCGGTGGCTGGCGCCGCTCATTTCGGGCTGAAAGCATGCACCTACCAGACCAACGACGACGTTTCCACCAGGTAGGGTCGGACCGCTGTGGCTGCCCTGTCGTACGCGCCGGACTATGCCTGACATACGGGATGGTGGCAACATCATGCACCAGTAAATCAGCGATCACCTATCATATAAGAAAGCCCGCCGGCCTGTAACAGGGGCGGGCTGGGGATTGCCTGCAAAACGTTCGGCGCCCCGGTTACAGGCCAGCGGCGCGAACGCGGAAAAATCGGATGGATGCCGACCGCTTCATGACGAAACGGCGCGCACGATCTGGCTGAACGTGTTCGGATCGTTGACGGCCAGATCGGCCAGCACCTTGCGGTTCAACTGAATGTTTGCCTTGCGAACCGCTCCCATGAAGCGGGAGTAGGTGGTGCCGTTCTGGCGCGCCGCCGCATTGATGCGGATGATCCACAGCCGCCGGAACTGGCGCTTACGCTGGCGCCGGTCGCGGTAGGCGTACTGAAGCGCCTTTTCGACGGCGTGCTTGGCAATCGTGTAGATCTTGCTCCGCCGGCCCCAGTAACCCTTTGCCATGTTCAGGATCTTCTTACGCCGGCGGCGTGCCGCGACTTTATTCGTTGCGCGTGGCATGGCTTGCGTTCCCTCCTGACTTATCCCTTAAGACCGATGTGCAGCAGGCGCCGGACGCGGCGTACATCTGTGGCATCGACCAGCGCGGGCTGGCGCAGGTGACGCTTTCGCTTTTTGGACTTTTTGGTGAGCAGGTGGCTGTGAAACGCCCGCCGCCGCTTGATCTTGCCGGTGGCGGTCACCTTGAACCGCTTCTTGGCGCCGCTGTTCGTTTTGACTTTTGGCATGGCTTCCGTACGTGCTGCACGCTTGCGACAGAACCAACAGAGTCGGCCATTATACGATCCAACCCACCGGTTCGGCAAGCCGACACACCGAACCTCCCGTGGATGGCCGGGGAATTTTGGGTGAAACCTTTACTTTTTCTTCGTGGGTGAAAGAATCACCGTCATACGTCGGCCCTCCATCTTGGGCGGTTGGTCGATTTTGGCGATATCCTGGAGGGCCTCGATGAACCGGCGCAGCAGATCCAGTCCGGCATCCTGGTAGATGATGTCCCGTCCGCGGAACTGCACCCACGCCTTCACCTTGTGTCCGTCTTCCAGAAAGCTACGGGCATGGCGCGTTTTGAACTCGAAGTCGTGGGTGTCCGTGTGGGGACGGAAGCGAATTTCTTTGATCTGCTGCGCGTGTTGCTTGCGGCGCGCCTCTTTTTCCTTTTTCTGCTGCTCGTAGCGGAATTTTCCGTAATCGATGATCTTGCAGACCGGTGGATTGGCTTTGGGCGCAATTTCCACCAGGTCCAGCCCGCGCTGGCGGGCCATCTCCAGCGCCGTTTTCAGATCGTAGATCCCGTGATTGCCTTCGGGGTCAACGACCCGAACGCGAGGCGCGCGAATCTCCTCGTTGACCCGAAATTTGTCTGCCTTAGCGATAGCTCGTTCCCTGGTTTGGTTGATGGATGAACAACGCCGATCGGGGCGGACTCACGCGCAGCATGTCCGTGGGTTCCGCCCGTGATGGGGCAAATTTATGCGTTTTTATGCGTTTTCCGAAACGGTCGCACGCCGGGTAGCCGCTTCGATTTCGGCGCGGAGCCGCTCAATGAATTCCTCCAGCGTGGCGGGGCCCTGGTCGCCCTCGCCGTGCTTACGGACGGCCACCGTGCCGGCCTCTCGCTCGCGGCGACCGACGATCAGCATGTAGGGGATCTTCTGGACTTCGGCCTGACGAATCTTGTAGCCGATCGTTTCGGTGCGGGTGTCCACTTCTACCCGGAAGCCGGCCTCCAGCAGCCGTCGGCCCACGGCTTCGGCGTAGTCGTTCAGTTCATCGCTCAGTGGCAGCACGGCCACCTGCACGGGCGCCAGCCAGAGCGGAAAGTTGCCGGCGCAGTGCTCGATGAGCACGCCGATGAACCGCTCCAGCGAACCGAACGGCGCCCGATGGATCATGACGGGCCGGTGCTTCTGGTTGTCGGCGCCGATGTAGTACAGGTCGAAGCGTTCCGGCAGGATGTAGTCGAGCTGGACGGTACCGAGCTGCCAGCGGCGGCCCAGCGCGTCGCGCACCATGAAGTCGAGCTTGGGTCCATAGAAGGCCGCCTCGCCCAGCTCCTCGGTGGCCTGCAGGCCCATTTCGGCGGCCGCCTCACGAATGGCCTGCTCGGCCTGCTCCCAGAGCTCGTCGTCGCCCACGTACTTTTCGCGGTTGTTCGGATCGCGGAGCGAGATCTGGGCCTCGAACTCCTCGAAGCCCAGCACCCGAAAAACGTAAAGCGTCAGGTCGATGACGTTTTTAAATTCGTCCTTGACCTGATCCGGACGGCAGAAGATGTGGGCGTCGTCGATCGTAAAGCCGCGCACGCGCGTCAGGCCGCTCAGCTCACCCGTCTGCTCGTAGCGGTAGACCTGTCCGAACTCGGCCAGCCGGAGCGGCAGTTCCCGGTAGGAGCGGGGGCGATCCGCATAGATCATGATGTGGTGCGGGCAGTTCATCGGCTTGAGCAGGTAGCCCTCGCCCGTCTCCGGGTTTTCGATCATGGGCGGGAACTGGCTATCCTTGTAGTATGGATAGTGCCCGCTCGTCCTGTAGAGCTCCAGCCGGGCGATATGGGGGGTCACCACCGGCTGATACCCCCGCCGGATCTGCTCCTCCCGCAGAAAGTTGATCAGCGTTTCGCGCAGCGTAGCCCCACGGGGGAGCCAGAGTGGCAGGCCCGGCCCCACCTTCGGGCTGAAGGTGAACAGCTCCAGCTCCCGGCCCAGCCGGCGATGGTCCCGCTTGCGGGCCTCTTCGAGCCGGTGCAGGTATTCGTCGAGTTCCTTCTTTTTGGGGAAGCTGATCCCGTAGATGCGGGTGAGCTGGGGGCGGCGTTCGTCGCCGCGCCAGTAGGCGCCCGCGACGTTGAGCAGCTTCACATGCTTGATGTAACCCGTCGAAGGCACATGCGGCCCGCGGCACAGGTCGGTGAAGTTCCCCTGGCGGTAGAAGGTGATCGTGCCGTCTTCGAGTTCTTCGATCAGCTCGACCTTGTACGGGTCGCCTTTTTGCTTGAAGTACGCCAGGGCCTCCTGTTTGGAGACCGGAATGCGCTCGTAGGGCACGTCGCGGCGCGCCAGTTCCCGCATTTTTTCCTCGATGCGGGCCAGGTCTTCGGCCGAGAGCTTACGGCCGCCCAGGTCCACGTCGTAGTAGAAGCCCTGTTCGATGGGCGGGCCGATGCCGAACTTGACGCCCGGGTAGAGGGCCTCCAGCGCCTCGGCCATCAGGTGGGCCGTCGAGTGCCAGTAGACGGCCTTTCCCTCGGGATCTTTCCAGGTCAGAATGCGCACGCGGGCGTCCTCTTCGATCGGCCGGGTCAGATCCCACACCTCCCCGTTAACCTCAATGGCCAGCGCTTCGCGGGCCAGGCGTGGCGAGATCTGTTCGGCCAGCTCTCGCCCGGTGATGCCTTTCGGGAAGGTACGTGCTGATCCGTCCGGAAATGTGATGCGAATAAGCTCGCCCTGTTGTCCGTTGCCTGCCATC
>WFPM01000035.1 GCA_015487635.1 Rhodothermus sp. | reverse complement strand
GCCTCCCCCCTCGGCCGAACACACCACCTCCAACGCCTCAAACCAAAAACACCCACACGCCGGCACGTACACGATCGACGTGGCCCCGCTTGCCTCACACTCATCGGCAATGTAAGCCGCCGCCAAGCCCTTCCCCTTGCCCCGCGGATGACGCCAGCCCACCCAGCGGGCCAGCACCCGCCGCACCCCCGCATGATCCGGCACCCACGCCGCCACCATCCGCTGCACCCGACCTGCCTTCGTCTGCCCTCGGTACCAGAACACCTGCACCCGTCCCTGACTTTCGGCCACCCACCGCGCCGGCACCCGCAGGGCCACGTACCGGTACCGATAGCGCCCCCGGCCGTCCCACCAGCTCACAAACGCCACATACGGCACCCCCAGCCGCGCACGCACCCGCTGCAGCCAGGCCAGCACCGCCGCGCGATCGGCCAGCTCCTGCTGCACCGCAACGCCGTTTTCTACCGCGCCTGCCGCCAGGCCCGGCAACGGCGTCGTGCCCTCAACCGGCAGGGCCGCCTCCCGGGGCAACTCGCCCACCAGGGACGGCTCGCATCCCGTCAGCGTCAGGGCCAGCAGGCCCACGCTCAGCCAGTAGATAGACGCGCGCATGGCTGCTTCGACAGGCTCTGAAGTTCGACGAAAAGGAAGACAGGTTCGGCGAAGAGAAAGCTTTCATCCCCTCCGGATCAAAAGGCCAGATCGGCGCAGGCATTATGGTGGCTCAGGCGCAGGGCGAGCAGCAAGCCGGTAGATAAGGAAGATCCTATGAAGGTAACGCTGACTTCATCCGTAATGCCGTTCAGCGCGACATGTCCTTCGTTTCCCTAGCCACCCGGCCATCTGCCCTCTGCTTTGCACAAATTCGGACAGCGTAAACCCTGCGACACGGGTAAGCGTTGCCGTAAGATAGCAATACATCTCGGCATGTCGCTTAAACGGCCGCATTATACAACACCGAGCGGTCCACCTCGTCCCAGCTTCGGCAGCCGAGCAGGCCCAGCGCCAGGTCGAGTTCGGCCAGCAGGTTTTCCAGCACGAAGCGTACGCCGGCTTCGCCCCCCACGGCCAGCCCGCACGCGTAGGGCCGCCCCAGCAACACGGCCCGGGCCCCCAGCGCCATCGCCTTGAGCACATCGGCCGCCCGTCGGATACCGCTGTCGAACAGCACGGTCAGCCGGTCCCCCACCGCCTCCACCACGGCCGGCAGCGCCTCAAGCGCGGCAATCGCGCCGTCCACCTGACGGCCGCCGTGGTTCGAGACGATCACCCCGGCCACGCCCGCCTCGGCCGCCCGCCGGGCATCGTCCAGGTGCAGGATCCCCTTCAGCAGAATCGGCAGCCGGGTGTTCTCCTGCAGAAAAGCCAGATCGTCCCAGGTCAGGTCCGGGTTGGAAAACACGCGGGCAAACGTCAGGATAGCGGCCGTCGGATTGGCCTCGGGCGGCTCATCGAGCCGGCTTCGGAAGACTGGATCGGTGAAATAGTTTGCCAGCCCTTCGCCCTGCAGAAACGGCAGGTAGGCGTGCGCCAGGTCCTGTTCGCGCCAGGCCAGCAGCGTTGTGTCGAGCGTCACGACGAGCGCTTCGTAGCCGGCCGCCTCGGCCCGGCGGATCAGGCTGAGGGTCAGCTCCGGATCCCGGCTCCAGTAGAGCTGAAACCAGCGCGGCGCCGTACCCATCGCCTCGGCCACCGCTTCGAGGGGCTGTGACGAAACCGTGCTCAGCACGAACGGCACGCCCACGGCGGCGGCCGCCCGCGCCACGGCCAGTTCGCCCTCCGGGTGCAGCATGCCCTGCACGCCGATGGGCGCCAGCAGCACGGGCGCCGGAAACCGGCGTCCCAGCAGTTCCACGCTCAGGTCGCGCGTTCCCACGCCCCGGAGCATGCGCGGTACCAGCCGCCAGCGGCGGAATGCCTCCCGATTGGCCCGCACCGTCTCCTCACCACCCGCCCCACCGAACAGATAGGCTGCGGCCTCGGGCCGCAACACCTTGCGCGCCTGCGCCTCCAGCGCCTCAATGGCAATAGGAAACGACGGCTTTTCACCGGCCAGCCCGCTCAGGTAGATCTGCAGCTGGCGCTGCATGCCGGGCGAAGCTCCGGGCAACGAGGCCTCCTGCATCATGATTTTCTCGGCTTCTGGATTGCAGAAACAACACGCAAACCTACGGCGCCGAAACGCCCCGGTCGCGTTTCATAGCTTCAAACAGTTGGACCAGCGTCTCCTGCGCCACCGCAATTTGACTCAGCATCTGCGCTATCGAAGCGGGCTCTTCCTCGTATTCATGCGCCAGCACCTTGCGCAACGCACGGAGCTTGAACCAGGTCTCTTCATCAATGGGCAGGCCAAGCCTTGCGGCCTGATTTACCATGTCGATCATCGACATCGACTCGACGGGCTCCCCTTTGAGATACAGCCACCAGCGAAACATACGCCCCAGCGCATCCTGCATTTTTGCGAAGCGATAAACAATCTGATCCAGCAGCGCGACCTGTGATGGTTGCGCCAGCAATGCGCTCACCGCCTGCTCCGTGAGCGGGCGCGGCCCGCCAAGCTGCGTCCAGGCATACCGAAGGCGCTGGAGGTGCCGCTCCATCTCGCGCACATACGCTTCGAAACGTGCCTTCGCCTGGGCCAGCGCCTTCATAGCTCAATGCCCTCCTGCAGGGCCACCTGTTCAATGGGCCGGGCAGGATCTTCGGCCAGCACCACATCGATCTTTCGATCGCCGAGCTGCCGCTTCAGGCGGGCTAGGAAGGTCAACTTACGATCGAAAAGATTTTCGCGCACGGCCGGGATCACGTAAAGGTCCACATCGCCGCCCTTTCGGTGGGGGTCGACGCGGCTCCCTAACAGAAACACCCGCGTGCCGGGGCCGAACACCTCGCGGGCAATCTGCTTGATGCGTTCCCTGTCCTGCGCCCGAAGCCGCATAGCTTTATTCCTGATAGGGCAAGACGGCCAGCGTCAGACGGCTGACGCACACGAGCCGTTCCTGTTCGTCGTAAATGCGGATGTCCCACACCTGCGTCCGACGGCCGATGTGGAGCGGCCGGGCCACCCCCTTCACCTGACCGGAACGCACCGCGCGGATGTGGTTCGCGTTGATCTCCAGCCCCACACAGTAGTAGCGCGCCACGTCGATGCACAGGTGGGAGCCGACGCTTCCCATCGACTCGGCCAGCGCCACCGAGGCCCCACCGTGCAGCAACCCGAACGGCTGTTGCGTGCGGTGATCGACGGGCATCGTGGCCACCAGATAGTCGTCACCGATCTCCACGAACCGGATGCCCAGGTGTCCCAGCATGTTGCCCTCGGTCATCCGGTTCAGGTCGTCCAGCGTGGCCGGTTGTTTCCAGATCGTCGTGGTTGCCATATTTCTGCAGGATTTCAGACAAACACTTCACCCCGGCGGGCCATGTCGCGAAGACGCTCCGGCGGCATGAACCGTTCGCCATAGCGCGCGGCCAGCGCTTCGGCCCGTGCCACAAAGCGCTCCAGGCCGTAGGCGTTGATGAACTGGAGCGTACCCCCGTGAAACGGCGCAAAACCCCAGCCGAAGACGCTCCCGATGTTGGCGTCGGCCACCGAGGTCAGCACGCCTTCGTCCAGACAGCGTACGGTCTCCAGCGCCTGCACAAACAGCAGGCGGTCGATCATCTCCTGCTGCGGCAGCGGCTCACCCTGCGGCGGGAAGAGCCGTCGCAACTCCGGCCACAGGTATTTGGGGCCGTCTTTCGGATACTCGTAGAAGCCCGCACCGTGCGCCTTGCCGAGCCGGCCATGCTCGCGCACCATCACGTCGAGCACCCGATAGGCCGGATGCGGCGGGAGCGTTTTGCCCTCGGCGGCCAGGTCTTTTTCCGTCTGCTCGCGGATGTGCTGCATGAGCTGCAGGCTCACCTCATCGGCCACGGCCAGCGGTCCGATGGGCATACCCGCCTGGCGGCCTGCCACCTCGATGGCGCGCGGATGCTGCCCTTCGGCCAGCAGCGCCAGCCCTTCGTTCAGGTAGGTGCCGAAGACGCGCGACGTGTAGAAGCCGCGGCGGTCGTTCACCACGATCGGCGTCTTGCCGATTTTGCGTACGTAGTCGAACGCCTTTGCCAGCGCTTCGTCGGAGGTCTGGCGTCCGCGAATCAGCTCCACCAGGCGCATGCGATGCACCGGTGAGAAGAAGTGAATGCCCACGAACCGGTGCGGGCGCCGGGAATAGGCGGCCAGGCTGGTGATGGGGAGCGTCGAAGTGTTCGAGCCGAAAACGGCGTCTTCGGGCAGTACCGTCTCGGTTTCTCGGATGACCTGCGCTTTGATCTCCCGGTTTTCGAAGACCGCCTCGATCACCAGATCGCACCCGGCCAGGTCTTCGACGCGGTCGGTCGTGCGGATGCGGTCGAGCACGGCCTGCTTCTCTTCGGGCGAGAGACGTCCCTTCGCCACGCGTTCGTCGAGCAGCTTCGCAATGCGGGCCTTGCCGGCCTCGGCCTTTTCCAGCGTCAGGTCCTTCAGCACCACCTCCATGCCTGCCAGGGCCGTCACGTAGGCGATGCCATGACCCATCAGGCCGGCCCCGAGCACGCCAACTTTCTTCGTATCGGTGGACGGAATTCCGGCCGGACGGCTGCGCCCCCTGTTGATCTCGTTGAGCTGAAACCAGAACGTCTGGATCATATTCTTCGCCACCTGGCCGGTGGCCACGCGGGCGAAGTAGCGCGACTCGATGCGGCTGGCCGTGTCGAACGTCACGAGTGCGCCTTCGACGGCGGCGCTCAAGATGGCCTCGGGTGCCGGGTAGTTGCCCCAGGTCTGCTTGCGGAGCATGGCCGGCGCCACGGCCAGCATCTGCATCATGCGCGGATGGCGGGGATCCCCGCCGGGCATCCGGTAGTCCGGCCGATCCCAGGGTTGCGTGGGATCCGGACGCGAAAGGATCCAGGCGCGGGCCTTTTCCAGCAGCGCTTCATTGCTTTCGGCCAGTTCGTGCACCAGACCCGCCGCAAGCGCCTCGCGAGGCGATACGTGGCGGCCTTCGATCAGGTAAGGGTGCGCCGCCTCCAGCCCCAGCAGCCGCACCAGCCGGGTGATGCCGCCCCCTCCGGGAATCAGGCCGAGCGTCACCTCCGGGAAGCCCAGCCGGATGGATGGATCATCGCGTACGATGCGCCGGTGGCAGGCCAGTGCCAGTTCCATGCCGCCACCGAGCGCCGTCCCGTTAATGGCGGCCACCACGGGACGCCCCAGCATCTCCAGGCGCCGGAGCAGCGCCTTGAATTGCTCGGCGCGGCGGAACGTCTCGGCCGGATCGCGCAACGCCAGCAATCCTTCCAGATCGGCCCCGGCCAGAAACGTGGACTTGGCCGAAGTCAGAATCACGCCGCTTATGGCGTCTTTTTCTTGTTCCAGCCGATCGAGAGCGGCCGCCAGCGCTTCGGCCAGCACTTCATTGATCACGTTCGCCGAGCGCCCCGGCATGTCCATCGTCAGCGTGACGATCCCGTCGGCGTTGCGCTCGTAGCGAATAGCCGGTTGCCTCTGTTCAGTCATGGTCGTCATACCCGTTCGATGATCGTGGCGATGCCCATGCCGCCGCCCACGCACAGCGTAATCAGGGCGGTCGAAAGGTCACGCCGCTCCAACTCATCAAGCGCCGTGCCCAGCAGCATGGCGCCCGTGGCACCCAGCGGATGGCCCATCGCGATGGCGCCGCCGTTCACGTTCACGCGCTCGGGCCCTTCGTCTTCCAGCCCCATATCGCGCATGAACTTGAGCACCACCGCGGCGAAGGCCTCGTTGACCTCGATCAGGTCGATGTCGTCGAGCGTCATGCCCGCTTTCTGAAGCGCTTTTTTCGAGGCCGGCGCCGGTCCGGTCAGCATGATCGTGGGCTCGGTGCCCACCAGCGCGGCCGAGACGATCCGCGCCCGCGGCTTCAGCCCCAGCGCCTCGCCCTTTTCCTTCGAGCCGATCAGGACGAGCGCGGCTCCGTCGACGATGCCCGACGAATTGCCTGCCGTGTGCACATGGTTGATGCGCTCGACGGTGACGTACTTCTGCAGCGCCACGTCGTCGAAGCCCATGGCGCCCATCATCTCGAAGGCCGGCGGCAACGCGGCCAGCGCCTCAAGCGTCGTATCGGGCCGGATGTGTTCGTCCTTGGCCAGCACCACCAGGCCGTTCTGGTCGCGCACGGGCACGATCGACTTGAAGTAGCCGTTGGCCCGGGCATGGGCAGCCCGTTGCTGCGAGCAGAGCGCGTAGCGATCGACGTCTTCGCGCGTGAAGCCCTCGATCGTGGCGATCAGGTCCGCGCCGATGCCCTGCGGCACAAAACCGATCTTCATGCTGACGGCCGGGTCCAGCATCATGGGACCGCCGTCCGAGCCCATCGGCACCCGCGACATCGACTCGACACCGCCAGCCACCACCAGGTCTTCCCAGCCGGAGCGCACCTTCATAGCGGCTAGGTTGACGGCATCGAGACCGGAGGCGCAGAAGCGGTTGATCTGCACGCCCGGCACCGACAGGTCCCATCCGGCATAGAGCGCGGCCGTCTTGGCGATGTTGCCGCCCTGCTCCCCGATGGGCGTCACGCACCCCAGGATGACGTCGTCCACCTGCGACGTATCCAGATCGTGGCGCCGCTTGAGCTCGGCAAAGAGCGTGGTGAGCAGGTCGATGGGCTTGACCTCGTAAAGCGATCCGGTCGTCTTGCCCCGTCCGCGGGGCGTGCGGATCGCATCGAAAACGTAGGCTTCGCGGGCCATGGTCGGATCGACTGGTTAAAGGCGGACCACCACCTTGCCGACGTTGCGGCCGGCGTGCAGATGCTCGACAGCATCCGCCACCGACTCCAGTCCTTCGAAGGGGGTGGGATCGATAGCCACCCGCAGCTTCCCGCTCCGATAGAGCTGGAACAGCCGGGGCAAATGCGTGCGAAAATGCGCGACAAAGTGTGGCAGGAAAAAGCCGTGTACCGAGGCCGATTTCGGGATCAGGCGGGTATAGATGCGCGGGCGGGCCACGGGCTGTGGACCGGTCAGATATTCGCTGATGAATCCGATGCAGAGCAGCCGGCCGTGCCGCGCCAGCGCCTCCAGGCACAGATCGAACAGCTCACCGCCCACGCTTTCGTAAACCACATCCACCCCGTCCGGGAATTCTTCCCGGAGCACGCGGGCCACGTCCTCCTCCCGATAGTTGATCACACGATCGCACCCCAGCTCCCGGAGCAGTGCGGCTTTCTCTTCCGAACCACAGGTGCCGATCACCGTGCAGCCGGTCATGTGGGCCAGTTGCACCGCGTACTGGCCGGTCCCGCCGGCGGCGGCCGTCACCAGCACCTTTTCGCCAGCGCGGATGCGGGCCACCTCCTGCAGAGAGATCGAAGCCGTCAGGCCGCTGACCAGCAGGCTCACCACTTCGGCCGAGACTTCCGGTACCGGGATGGCATGCTTGGCCGGCACGATCTGGTACTCGGCATAACCGCCGCCCAGCTTGATCGTCCCCACCGGATCGCCCGGACGGAAGTCCCGGACGCCCTCCCCTACGGCCACCACCTCCCCTACCGCCTCGGCGCCCAAGTCGAACGGCGGCGTCATGGCGGAACGGTAGCGGCCCGCCGTGATGTTGACGTCGGTCGCATTCACCCCGGCAAACCGGTTGCGGATCAGCAGTTCGCCGGGACCGGGCCGCGGCGTCGGCACTTCAACGATCTCGGCAGCCTCCCGGAAATGCGGGGACAGCCGCCGGGCCACCAGTTTGCGATAGGTTTTCGGTAGCAGCATATCCGGTCTGAACAACATTTTTTCTACTCAACCCTGCACCAGCTTGCGGCGCCAGTAGCGGGCCAGGCCAAACCAGCTAGCTCGCGGCTGGCCGAACTGTTCGTAGCGAGACGCCAGCGCCTCGTCCTGCAGGCATTCCCGGAGTTCGGCCATGACCTGATCATGAAACGCCTCGGCCCGCTGCACATCGTCGCCTTCGGTGTCGAGCGAATGCCGTACGGTGCCGGCCATGGCGTCGAGCCGGCGGGCCATCTGCGCCAGGTGCGCTTCGGGGTCGTCCGAAGGCCCGAAGTGCGTGACAAAGAGTCTTCGGGGTTGCCAGCGGGCTATGCGCTCGAGGCTTTCGTGCCAGGCTTCCACCTGAATATCGGGGGGCGGCGCCACGGGCAGCACGCAACGCGTGCCGGTGATCTGCATGCCAGCCGTATCGCCCACGAACGCCATGCCGGTGTCCGGGTCGAAGAAGCTGACGTGGTGCACGGCGTGACCCGGCGTGTAGGCCACTTCCAGCACGCGGCCGCCCGGACGGATTGTCTCGTCCCCTTCCAGCGCCACGATCTGGCGTTCGGGCACCGGCAGCACGGCCCCCCAGAGTGGCTCCATCAGCTCGCCGTAGAGGCGACGGGCGCTGGCCAGCAGGCGGCTCGGATCCACCAGATGGGGTGCCCCGATGCGGTGGACGTACACCTGCACGTGCGGTGCCTCGGCTGCGATGCTTCCGGCCGCGCCGGCATGGTCCAGGTGAATGTGTGTGAGCAGCAGCGTCCGCACGTCGGCCAGCGAAGCGCCCGCTTCCCGGAGCCCGGCCTTCAGGTTGTCCAGCGTCGAAGTCGGGCCCGGATCCACCAGCAGCAACCCTTCGGGCGCCTCCAGCACGGCACAGGCGATGAGCCGGTCTGTGCCCAAGTAGTTCAGATCCAGATAGTGCAGCTCCTGGTCCCCCATCATTTAGGTCTTCCGGTTGTCCTTGCGCCGCATCAGCCGACAGAGTCCGCCAATAGCCTGGCGGATGGCGTGTTCGATCAGCGCCTCGTGATCCACCTCGAGCCGGAGCCGGGCCAGGCGTCCGGCCAGCAGCAGGCTGACGATTCCGTGGAGGGCGCTCCAGAACGACACGGCTGCCACGCGGATGTCGGGCATTTCCAGGTCGTGTCGGCGCACGTAGTCTTCGATCGCCTCCACGATGGGATCCAGCAGCCGGTAAGCCCGCTGCATCCGCTCCTCGGGGTATGAGGCCAGCTCGCGCGGGTGCAGTATGAACAGAATCTCGTAGGATTCGGGATAGGTCAGCCCGAAATCCACGTAGGCTCGCGCCAGTGCCTGCAACCGCTCACGAGGGGCGTCGATCGTCTGGATCTGCGGATCGAAAAAGCGCTCGGCCAGCCGCTCCTGCGCCCGATCCATCAGTGCAAAGAGCAGTCCTTCTTTACTGTCAAAATAGAGATAAAGACTTCCCACGCTGCAACCGGCCCGCTGCGCAATGCGACGCATCGTCAGGCTGCCGTACCCTTCACGGATCAGCAGGTACTGGGCGGCTTCCAGGATGGCTTCCTGCAGATCGTGACGACGCAAGGTGGTACTGCATGAAAGATTGAACGATCGTTCATCAAAAATAAACCGAATCAGATGATAAATCAAGAAAAGAAGCGCTTCCTGTTCGTCGGCCGCTATGCATCATCGCGCACCCTTACTACATTCCCTGCGTTGAAGAACCAGATACAATTCCGGATCACGGTTCCATGCCTAAAATCGACGGCGTCCGTTTTCTGAACGAGCAGTTTGAAAAAGCGCTCATTCTGGAGCATCCGGATCCGAGTCTGGACGACTACCTGCGCGCGCAGGGGATCGAGCCGGAGCGACTGCCCGACGCGGTGGCGCAGAACCCCGAGGCGGTGATCGCACGGTTGAAAGAAGGCCAGCATGACCTGCTCTTCAAACGGAGTCGCTTCATCGTAGACGAGCGCATACTCCGGGCCTCGGAGAATCTGGCCGCCGTAATCCTCTGCTGCATCGGCGACGACTCGGTAGACAAAGAGGCCTGTGCGCGGGAAGGGGTCATGGTGATGAACGACCCCATCAGCAACGCACGTTCGGTGGTCGAGCTGGTCTTCGGCGAGATGATTTGCCTGGCGCGCCGGGTCTTCCAGGCCAACGAGGCCGCCCACCGGCACATCTGGACCAAAGACAACCGCAAACGCTACGAACTGCTGGGCAAGACGATCGCCATCATTGGCCTGGGCAATATCGGCAAGCAGGTGGCCCAGATGGCCGAGAAGTTCGGCATGGAGGTTTACTTCTATGACAATCGCGAAGTGGCCCGCGAGGTGGGCGTGACGCTGGGCTGGAAGGCGTGCCGGACGCTGACCGAGGCGTTCCGCGTGGCCGACTTCGTGACAGTGCACGTCTCGGCCGAAGACCACCGGGGCCGCTCGAACTGCAACCTGATCACCTACGAGCACTTTGCCCAGCTCGGCGCGGACCGTGGTCCCCACAGCCCACGTATTTTCATCAATGCGGCCCGCGGCTTCATCCACGAGCCGGAGGATCTGATTCGGGCCGTGCGCGAAGGGCACGTGCAGGCGGCCGCCGTGGACGTCTATCCTGAAGAACCGGCTAGCAAAGACGAGCCCTGGCACAATCCGTATGCCGGCATTCCGGAGATCGTCTGCACCCCGCACATCGGCGCGGCTACCGAAGAGGCACAACCCCGTATCGCCGCCTACGTGGCCGGCACCGCCCACCTGTTCAACCGATACGGTACCGTACGCGACACGGTATTCAGCCCGGGCCAGGTGATCGGCGTCGAGGCCGAGCCGCCCTACTGGGTGCTCAGCGTCGCGCACAGCGACGCCCGTGGTACGAAGAAGGCCATCAGCGATGCCATCTACGAGGCCGGCGCCAGCAACCTGCAGTCGAGTCACCGGGACTTCAGCCGCTACGGGTTCGCCTACGAGGTAAGCGCTATCGACAAACCGCTCTCTCAGGAACAACTGCTGCATATTGTCGAGACGGCACGGCGCATTTCGGGCGATCCGACGGCCATCCGGGCCATCCGCCAGTTCTACGTGCCCGCCAACGGCAACGACGAGTAGACCGTCGCTCGGGTCTTAGCCCCGCATGCAGCAACGTGCCGTTTCGATACGGCGCCATTGCGTCTGGCGTATGTCTCCGTGACGCACGACAAACGCGTATTCGCAGTAAGACACAAAGCGAAGGGCACCACTGTGGCCGCGACAGGCTCACGCAACGGTACCTTAAACGCCCAGAAGCACCTTCCCCCTGCCTCCTTTTCCTGCAAACGATCCCTTTGGCAGAAGGGGCGGGCCTGAAAGGCCTGTGAGGGCATCAGGGGGCCACCGACGCTCATGCTTGATTTCTGTCCATCGAGATACAAGAGAAAACAAGGCTTCCGGGTAGCGATGCAGCAGACGCCTCCCACGCGGGAGGCGTTCTTTTTTGGCTTGCTTTTGTTTTTAGGATAAGCTAAATTGTGATTCGATCAAAATAATTCATCACCTAAAAAATGCTGTCCGAAGCACAGGAAGACTATCTGAAGCAGATTTTTCTGCTGGGCGAGGGCGAGCCGGTCTCGACGACGGCGCTGGCCGAACGATTGGGTGTGCGCCCGGCTTCGGTGACGGGCATGTTGCAGAAGCTGGCGGCGATGGGGCTGGTGGACTATCGGCCCTATCAGGGTGCACGGTTGACCGAAGCTGGCCGCAAAATCGCCCTCGAGCTGCTGCGGCACCATCGGCTGATCGAAACCTTCCTGGCCGAAGCGCTGGGTTTCGACTGGCACGAGGTGCACGACGAAGCCGAACGGCTGGAGCACGTGATCAGCGAGCGTCTCGAAGCCCGCATGGCGGAATGGTTGGGGCATCCCGAGCGGGACCCGCATGGCGACCCGATCCCCACGCCGGAGCTGACGTTTCCGGCCATCGAGCCGGGCCGTCCTATGCCGCTGCTGCCGGTGGGCGCCGTTGCCCGGATCGTTCGCGTCCGGGCTCAGGACCCCGATACACTGAATCTGCTGGCGCGCTTGTCATTGCGCCCGGGCACGCGCGTACATGTGCTCGAACACACCGCTTCGGGCGTCCGCCTCGCTGTGGGCGAGGAACGCTTTCTCCTTCCCCGAGAACTTGCCGACGCCATATGGGCTGTCGAAGAAGTTTCCTCCTGAGCGGCTGTGCCGCCGTCGTTCTATTGGTGCTGGTAGGATGCCAGGCCACCCCGTCCCGAACCGACGGGCGGCTGCGCATCGTAGCCACCACCACGATTGTGGCCGATCTGGCCCGCCAACTTGGCGGCGAGGCGGTGGAAGTAACCGCGCTTATGGGACCGGGCATCGACCCCCACCTTTATCGCGCCAGCGAGGGCGACGTGGCCCGCATGCAGCAGGCCGACCTTGTGCTCTACAACGGCCTGCACCTGGAAGGCAAGATGACCGAGGTCTTCGAGCGCATGCGTGCACTGGGACGGCAAACGCTGGCCGTGGCCGAGTGCGTACCCGACAGCCTGCGGCTGCGCGCCTCCGGCTACGGAGGGGTCTACGACCCGCACGTGTGGATGGACGTGCATCTCTGGCAATTTGCGGCCCGCTGCGTGGCCGAAACGATGACCCGCATGGACACGGCGCGGGCCACGTTCTTCCGGGGCCGGCTTACCGCCTATCTGGCCGAGCTGGACAGCATCGACGCCTACGTGCGCCGTCGCTCTGCCCTGCTGCCACCGGAGCGGCGTGTGCTGATCACCTCGCACGACGCCTTCCGCTACTTCG
This sequence comes from Rhodothermus sp., assembly GCA_015487635.1. Classification (GTDB taxonomy): domain Bacteria; phylum Bacteroidota; class Rhodothermia; order Rhodothermales; family Rhodothermaceae; genus Rhodothermus. The sequence continues at coordinate 29,118 of WFPM01000035.1, read as the reverse complement.
GCGATGCCTACGGCTGGGAAGTGCACGGCCTGCTGGGCGTCTCGACGGCTTCCGAAGCCGGTGCGGCCGACGTCCAGCAACTGGCCGAATTCATTGTAGCCCGTCGTGTGCCGGCCATCTTCGTGGAAAGCTCCGTGCCGGAACGCTACCTGCGGGCGTTGCAGGAAGCCGTGGCTGCGCGTGGCTTTTCGGTGCGGCTGGCGGGGCCACTCTATTCCGACGCGCTGGGCGACCCGGACTCGCCGGCCGGCACCTATACGGGCATGATCCGCACCAACATCGACACGATTGTCGAAGCTCTCCTCGAAACAGCAGCGCCATGAAGTGGGCCATTGAAATCGAAGATCTGACCGTTGCCTACCAGCAGCAGCCGGTGCTCTGGGACGTGGACGCGGCGATTCCAACCGGCCAGATGACGGCAATCGTCGGACCCAACGGCGCCGGCAAAAGCACGCTGCTCAAGGCCGTGCTGGGGATTGTGCGGCCGGCCGCCGGGCGCATCCGGGTGCGGGGCCGGCCGTTTCGCGCCCGAGAACGCCTGGTGGCCTATGTGCCCCAGCGGGCTGAACTGGACTGGGACTTTCCTGCGACCGTGTTCGACGTGGCGCTGATGGGCACCTACGGGCGCGTAGGCTGGCTGCGTCGTCCCGGCATGGCCGAACGCGCACGGGCGCGCGCAGCGCTCGAACGCGTCGGAATGGCCGAACTGTCGGACCGACCGATCGGACAGCTCTCCGGTGGCCAGCAACAGCGCGTGTTGCTGGCCCGCGCGCTGGCTCAGGAAGCAGAGATTTACCTGCTCGACGAGCCGTTTCAGGGGGTGGACGCCCCTACCGAGGCCACGCTGCTCGACGTGCTGCGCTGGCTCAAGCAGCAGGGCAAAACCATTGTGGTGGTGCACCACGACCTGTCCACCGTGGCCGAATACTTCGACTGGGTGGTATTGCTGAACGTCCAGTGCATCGCCTGCGGGCCGGTGGCCGAAGCCTTCACCCCTGAAAATCTGCGGCGCACCTACGGCGGCCGCATGGTGGTTCCGGCCCCCACGGTGAACCCGGCATAGCCATGGACTTCACGCTACGTATTGTGATGACCGGAGCGGCCCTGCTCGGGCTGATTTCCGGCGCGCTGGGCACGCTGGCCGTGCTCCGACGCCAGGGACTGATCGGAGACGCCGTCGCCCACGCGGCGCTTCCGGGCATCGTGCTGGCTTTTCTGCTCAGCGGCTCGAAGGCCCCGGTGGTCCTGCAGCTCGGCGCGGCCGTCAGCGGCACGCTGGCCCTGCTATGGGTGCAGGCCATCCTGCGCACGACGCGCATTCGCTTCGACGCAGCCCTGGGGATGGCCCTGGCCGTCTTTTTCGGCCTTGGCGTGGTGCTGCTTTCGGCCGCCCAGCACATGGCCGGCGCGGCGCAGGCGGGGCTGGATCGCTTTCTCTTCGGACAGGCAGCCACGCTGCTCCGGGAAGATCTGCTCGTTATGGCCGCAGCCGGCCTGCTGGCCTTCGTGCTGGTGCTGGCCTTCTGGAAGGAAATCCAGCTCGTGTTGTTCGACGAAGCCTATGCGGCGACGCTGGGGCTTCCGGTGCGCCGCCTGCAGACGCTGCTGATCGTACTACTCGTAATGGCCATCGTGATCGGACTCCAGACGGTGGGCGTCGTGCTGATGAGTGCCGTGATCGTGGCGCCAGCGGCGGCTGCCCGTCAGTGGAGCAGTCGGTACGGTCGCGTGTTGTTGCTGGCCGGATTGTTCGGGCTGCTGAGCGGCGCGCTGGGCGCCTGGATTAGCAGCCTCGCGCCCCGACTTCCCACCGGTCCCCTCATCGTGCTGCTGCTGACCGCGCTCGCCCTGCTGTCGGTGCTGGTCGCCCCGGCACGAGGCCTGCTCTGGCAATACATTCGGCGACGGCGGGCCCGTGAGACCGCCCGCCAGGCCTTGATGGCCGTCCTTCAGGAGTTGGCGCGTCACCATCCGGACGCGGAGCATCCGCATCCCACGGCCACCATCCAGGCGGCACTGGGCACCGACGTCCCCGTCGAAGCCATCCTGCGCGATCTGGAGCGACGCGGGCAGGTCCGGTACATGCCGGATCAGGGCTGGCAACTTACCGAACGTCCACCCCACACGCCATGAGTCCAGCCCTCGAAATCCTGCTGGTAGCCATGCTGACGGCGGCCGCGTGTGCGCTGCCCGGCGCCTTTCTCGTGCTGCGCCGCCTGAGCCTCGTCAGCGACGCCATCAGCCACGCGGTGCTGCCCGGGATCGTGCTCGGGTTCTTTCTTACCGAAAACCTGCAGCATCCGCTGCTGCTCGTGATGGCCGGAGCTTCGGGGTTGCTCACGGTCTACCTGATCGAACTGCTGGAAAAAACTGGTCGGCTTCGTGAGGACACGGCCATCGGGCTGGTCTTCCCGGCGCTGTTCAGCGTGGGTGTACTGCTGATTGCCCGCTTTGCAGGCCAGGTGCATCTGGACACCGACGCCGTGCTGCTGGGCGAGCTAGCCTTCGTGCCGTTCGATCGGCTGACCTGGCGCGGAATCGACCTCGGCCCGCGCGCGCTCTGGACCATGGCCGGCCTCCTGCTGATCAACGCATTGCTGATCCGGCTGCTCTACAAAGAACTGGTGCTGGCGACGTTCGATGCGGCCACGGCGGCCGTGCTGGGTTTCCGCCCCGTGCTGCTGCATTACCTCCTGATGGGCGTCGTGGCCGTAACGGTGGTGGCTGCCTTTCATGCAGTGGGCGCCATTCTGGTCATCGCGCTGATGATCGGTCCGCCGGCCGCTACCCTCCTGCTGGCCCGTCGGATGCCGACCTACCTGGCAGGGAGCCTGCTTTTCGGCGTGCTGAGTGCCGTGCCGGGCTACGGCATAGCCCGCCTCCTGGACGTGTCGATCGCCGGATCGATGGCCACCATGGTGGGCACGCTGTTCTGCCTGGTCTGGCTGCTGGCTCCGGAGACCGGCCTGCTGGCCCGCTGGCGTCGTCATCGTCGGCAACAGCGCGACTTTGCGCTGGACCTGCTTTTGCTTCATCTGCTGCACCACGAGCACCGGCCGGAGGCAACGGCCGAACGCCATCGCGCCACATTGCCTCTTCACCTGAACTGGACCGACGAAAAATTTGCCCGCATCCTGGAAGAAGGCCAGCGACGCGGCTGGCTGCGCCTTGAAGGCCGCGTGGTCCACCTGACCGAAGCCGGCCGTCGCCACGCACAAAAACGAATGGAAACGCTGACTCCTGCCCAGTACCCTGCCTGATCTCCTTCTACGAAACCAGACGCATCCTCCCGATCTTCTCATTGTTTTCACATATTTCCGTTTTTATTTCGTACCTTGTTGCGTGATGCAGTGGCCCGAGCTGCTGCATGCGCCCGTCTGAAGGCGACGTCTCATGGCTTTGCTGGACAGGCGATTTCTTCCATCCACGGGCATAAACGCGTGCCTACCAATATCGGAGGCCATCATAGCATCGGCACCTACCCCGGCGCACATCATGCAGGTTGGCATGGGATTCTGGGCTTCGAAAACACTGCTGGCAGCCATCAAACTTGATCTGTTCTCAACACTGCACGACCAGGCGTTGACCGGCCACGAAATCGGCCGACGACTGGGGCTGCATGAACGGGCCATCTGGGACTTTCTGGATGCTCTCGTTGCGCTGCATCTGCTCGAACGCGATGGTACCGGTCCACGGGCCCGTTACCGCAACACGGCGGAAACCGCCCATTTCCTAGACCGGTCCAGTCCGGCCTATCTGGGAGGCATTCTGGAGATGGCCAACGATCGGCTATACGAGGCCTGGAGCCACCTGGAAACCGCGTTGCAGACCGGTCAAGCGCAGAGCGAGACAAACGGGGACCTGTTTGAAACGCTCTACAGCGATCCAGAAAAGCTCCGGCAGTTTATCGAGGCCATGAGCAGTGTCCAGCGCGTCAATTTCATTGCGCTGGCGGAACGGTTCGATTTCTCCCCGTACCGTACGCTGTGCGACATGGGCGGCGCTAGCGGATCGCTCTGCATCGAAGTGGCCCGCCGACATCCGTACCTGGCCTGCTATACGTTCGACCTACCGGCGGTGGCCCCCATTGCCCGGGAAAACATCGCCCGACATGGCCTGACCGAGCACATCACCGTGCTGAGCGGTGATTTCTTTGAAGACGATTTTCCTGAAGCGGATGTGATCACGATGGGCAACATCCTGCACGACTGGAATCTGGACCGCAAACTGCTTTTGATGGACAAGGCATACCGGGCACTTCCGGAAGGCGGAGTACTGATAGCCATCGAGAACATCATTGACGACGAGCGCCGGGAAAATGCCTTCGGCCTGCTCATGTCGCTGAACATGTTAATCGAGCTGGGCGACGGGTTCGACTACACCGGCGCCGACTTCGACCGTTGGGCCCGCCACCTGGGCTTTCGCGAAACGTACGTCATGCCGCTTACAGGTCCCACCAGCGCCGCCGTGGCCGTTAAATAGCCGGAATCGCTGCAACACTGGCCCTGAAACATTCGACCGGGCTCATCCTGACCGGCTCGCCTGCGATCCGTTCCAGGCGATCATTTTCCTGAAATCCCCAGGATGTCCTGTACCCGCAGCCGATGCTCTGGAAACGCCTGTGGCGCCACTTCCTCCCCGACCTCCAGGTGCCCAACCTCCCGGTACGCTTCCCTCGCCAGCCTCCGGTGCACCCACAACGCCTGCCCCTCCACATCTACCACCCACACCTCCGGCACCCCCGCCCGCGCATAAAGCGGCACCTTCACCTCACGATCGTAAGCCAGCGATGTCTCCGATACCTCCACCACCAGCAACACCGCCTCCGGGCCCGGATGCCCCGACGCATAGTAGTCCGCCCGCCACCGCAACAACGACACGTCCGGATACACCTCCGTCCGATCATCCAGACGCACGGGATCCTGAACGCCGAGCAATACCCTGCGGCTGGCCTGCAGCGGCAGGAAAAGATCGACCAGCCGCTTGACACAGGCGGCGTGACGGCTTCCGACAGGACTCATTCGGACCAGTTCGCCTTCGATCAACTCCAGACGATCATCCTCCCGAAAAATACCCACCTCACCCATCCGGTGAAACTCCTCTACCGTGAACCGATAGCGTGTAACCGGCTCGGCCATGGCCTGTGCTTTTGCCCCTGGTTATTCCTGATATGCCCGCGTTTGTCCGGCGTTTCCCATTGGCGGCGGCTTGTGCTCCTTACAGCAAAAAGAAAAAGGGCGGACGCCAAAGCGCCCGCCCTCCCGCCTGATCGCTCAGGCGTGCACCTCCCCCATCAACTGGTTGCCTTTCCGGAGACGACCATCACGCCCTGCATCAGGGTGTAGTGTCCGGGGAAGGTGCAGATGTAACGGTAGCGACCGGGTTTGTCGGGCGCCTTGAAGGTTACCTCCACGGTCTCACCGGGCTGGGCCACCTTCGTGTAGGCCAGGATGGCCGGATCGTCCGGCACGTAGTCCGGGGCCGAGATGGCGGCCGTGCCTACCCGGTTCACAACGCTCGGGCTGTCGGTGTTCAGCACGACCACGTTGTGCGGCATCACCTTCGCCGTGTTCTTGAAGATGAGCCGCACGGTCTCGCCCGGCGCGACCGTGAACTCGGTCACCTTGAACTTCAGCTCGTCGCCAACCGGCTCGATCACGATTTCTCTGACCGGCTCGGCCTGAGCCCGAAGAGCCACCAGCACCAGGCCCAGCAATAACAGGCTACGACGCATCATGGTTGCTTCCTCCTTAGTTCCAGGGGTCAGGCAGGATTGGGGTTGTAGATGTCCGGCTGCTCGGGCCCTTCCACCTCCAGCACGGCCAGCAGCCCCTTGCGCGCCACGCGCGTGAGCGCGTGGTCGACGAGCTTAACCGGACCGGGCACCGGCAGTCGCATGTGAAAGATGCCACAACTTCCCGGCGGGACAGCCACGGTCTGGGCGTTGCGTTCGGGGTTGTTCAGAATCGCTCCCTCCCGCCAGACATAGGAGAGCACATTGCCGATCGGGTGGAAGTTGCTCGTCACATTCGGGCCACCGACCGCCAGGAAAATCCGCACCGTCTCGCCCACCTTCGCCTTCATGGCGCCGTAGCGATCGGCCGTCAGGCCGTACTTGGCACCGTTGAAGAGCACGTAGGTGGGTTTCTCTTCGAAGAGTTTCTCGAAATCAAAGTTGTGATGCCCCGGCTCGCCCGGCTGCTTGTCGGTGTAGAGCTCATGCTGGCCCAGGTAGAACTCCCGATCCACCGGCGGCAACCCCTCCGGTGGCTCGACGAGAATCATCCCGAACATGCCGCTGGCGATGTGGTAGTCCAGATCGGGCACGGCACAGTGGTACACGAAAGCGCCCGGATAGAGGCAGCGGAAACGGATCGTCTTCGACTGACCGGGCGCCACCAGCGTATGCGCGGCCCCACCTCCCGGACCGTAAACGGCGTGGAAATCCACGTTGTGCGGCAGGCGGTTCGACGATGGATTCTCGATGGTCAGGTTGACCACATCGCCCTGCCGCACACGGATCATGGGGCCGGGAATCTGCCCGTTATAGGTCATGAAGTTGAAGGTCACGCCCGGTTCGATTTCGGCCACGACCTCCTCGACGCGCAGCGTGATGTCGTGCGTGATGGGCCAGTCCCGATGGATCGGTGGCGGAATGTCGGCGGGATCGGCGGCCACGCGCTCGACGCGACGCCCCATGGGCCCCGTAACAATCCGACCGGAACGACTGCGGCCTTCGGCTTCCAGCGACAGCCCCGACGAAGTGATCAATCCACCGGCGGCGGCCACACCCAAGCCTTTCAGAAAGTCACGACGCGAACTGGCTTTCATAGCACGTTGCAGGTTTGGTTGTTGGTGACAACACCAATTTTGACTAAATAGTACTTTATCCAAATAAAATCAGAAAGGAGACCCGGTGAAATGCCGGCCAAGGTCCGGCGAAACGTTTGTTAATCGGCCTCACCTGTCATGACAGCCGCCAGCCAGTCCGGATCATACAGGCCGTGGAGCGTCCCGGCCCGTTCCCGAAGTGCCGGCGTCTCGACGACAGCCAGGCCACCGGCCGGCAGCCGGATGGCAGCGCCGGTCAGCCAGCGCACCAGCTCGCCGAAGTCGGGCTGATGGCCCACGACAAGCACGGTTTCGCCCGGCGCGTAGGCCTGGATAAGCGTTTCCAAGTCGGCCGGTCCGCACCCCGGGGCCAGCAGCCGGTCTTCGACGACAGGCACGCCCAGCGCTTCGGCCACGGCCTGGGCCGTCTGCACCGCGCGACGGTACGGGCTGGTGTAGATGGCGCCCGGTGCCAGTCGGATGCGTCGCAGCGCCTCTCCCATCTGACGGGCCACCTGCTGACCGACTTCGGTGAGCGAACGCTCGGCGTCGGGCTGGCCGGGCACGGCCGGATGCGCTTCGGCATGACGCAACAAGCAGAGTCGCATAGTGCAATCATTTATGGTGCGCAAATCCTGCGTATTCGGATCTACCGAAACTGAAAAACAATCGTATTCCGGGCATTGCATGATCGTTCATGCAACGAAGGCGCGGTTTTGTTTTGCCTGGTGGTCCGTTGCTCAAGATGCCGGGCATTTCAACTGGTAGCAGCGAGTCTCGAGCGAACGGCCGCCCGGCCCATAGGTGCGCTCGGCAAAGGTCAGCGTACCGTCCCATGCCCAGAGTAGTACGGTCGAGCTGCGCGTGCCATACAGGGAGGTTACCACAAAGATGGCAGACAGCCGGCGTTCCCACTCGTATCCCAGACCGGTCTGCGGCAGCGTTTCATCCGGGGCCGGCGTGCGATCGGCCAGCAGCGCCAGCAGCGCCTCCGGATCGATCGCATCGATCTGCAAAAGTTGTTCGAAATGCTCCAGTCCGCGATACACCTTGGGCCAGCGGGTACCCAGCAGATGGTTGCTCAGGCCATAGAGGCCGGGCGCCAGCACCTCGACCCCATCCTTCCGATTTGATCCGTACGCCAGCGTCTCGGTATCGCCCACGAGCAGGTTAAAGCCGTTGTAGGCATTCCCCTCGGCCAGCACGCGTTCAAGATAGGCGCCGGGCGGCTCGCTGCTCAGCAGAAAATCGCGCGTCAGCAACCCGCGCGAGCGCCGACCGGCCGCCCGGCGATCCGGCTCCCGATAGTTCGTCACCAGTGCCAGGCGTCCCCGTTCAGAAACGCCCAGCCAGGTTCCCCACGCTTCCAGGTCGCGGCCGGCCAGCACTTCGGGCGCCTCCGGCCACCGATGTGCGGGCGCCGACGGCCGTGCGTAGAACTCGTCCCGATTGGCAGCCAGCACCAACCGATACTTCGGATGCTGTTGATAAGCCCAGAGTACCAGGCACATTGTACTTTTTTGTTTAGGTAAGCCGATGTATATTTAGCGCAAACATAACAACAAGCGATTCTCGAAACAGCTATGCGTCGCAGCTTTTTGCTGAGCGCGATGCTCGCCGTTGCGACGGCGCTGGCGTCGCAGGCTCAGCAGCCGTTTACGCTGAATGCGGATAATTACCAGGTGCTGATCGGAAAAGCCTACAGCAGCACCAGCTACAATGTCGATTTTGGCGACACGCAGGACGAGCAGGCCCAGACGCGCCAGGCCCTACAGGCTTTAATTGATAAAAGCGGGCCTTCGCAGACCTGGGATTTCACGGGGTTAAACTTCCAGACACCGGTTACGTCTTCGGTGCCCTACCTTCCCTACGAGCGGACCCTACCGGGGGCCGACGTGTTCACCGACGCGGATCATGCCGTGCTGCTCGGCGCCTACATCTACGGGAGCCTGCTTCAGGACGACGGCAACTACTACTACGGCCTGGCCGCCGGTGACTCGACGCTGGTCTTGCCCGAGCCGTTTCCCTGGCTGAAGTTTCCGCTGACTTACGAGACGAGCTGGCAGTGGCCCTCATCGCCCTCTTCCAATCTGGAGGTGATTGCGCAATTTCTGACCGCCCTTACCGGCGACAGCACGGCCATCGCAACCTACGAACAATACCGGGACCTGCTGCAGAATGCCACGCTGCAGATTTTCTGGACGGTGGACGGCTACGGGACGCTGATCACGCCCGCTGGCTCACGGCAGACGTTGCGGGTGAAGCGTACAGTGCGCGTCAGCGGCGTGACCGGCTTCAACCAGCCGCTGGACATTTTTATCAGCTACATGTGGCTCTCTGCAGACTGGTTGCAGGCCAATCCGGCCGAGATTGTCCAGGCTGAAATCGCTACCACGCTCTCAGTCTCCCAGAGCTTCCCGCCCGTTATCGCCCAGGTGCCGAGTGGGGCCTACTACAGCGTCTCGACACTTCGACCGGTAGCGGGTGAGCCGCTTCCGAATGCGCCGACGATGGTCCTGCGCGGTCCCTACCCCAACCCGATCCGCACGCGGGCTACACTGACGCTGACGCTTCCGTCGCCACAGCCGGTTTCCGTGCGCATCTACAACCTGCTGGGCCAGGAAGTGGCGCGGCCGTTTGACGGGCTGCTGCCTTCGGGCACGCACCCCGTGTCCATCGACGCGCATACCTGGCCGGCCGGCCTGTATCTGCTCCGGATCGAGGCCGGCCCGCAGCAATGGACGCGCCGGCTGGTCGTGGTGCGTTAACCCGCTGTGCCCCGAACTACTACGAACAATTCCGGGGCCGGTCGACGGCGGTTGCAGAAGGCATAACGGGCAGCCACGAATCGGTCGGGATCGAGCGTTTCGGCCCATTGCCGTACAGCTTCGGCCTCCTCGGCCCCGCCCGGGTGTCCTCGATAGGCCACCACGGTCAGCACGCCGCCGGGGCGAAGCAGACGCAACGCTGCGTCAAGGGCGGGCAGCGTAGTTTCCGGCCGCGTGATGCAGGAGCGATCGCTTCCGCCCGGCAGATAGCCCAGGTTGAACAGGACCGCCCCGATGCGTCCGTGCCACGTCGCCGGCACCGATTCGGTCATGTATTCGTGTCCCCTCCGCAGCAGCGTGACGCGTTCATGCAGCCCGGCCTCCTCCAGACGCCGACGCGTCCGCGCCAGCGCTTCTTCCTGCACGTCGAAGCCATACACGTGCCCCTGCGGTCCCACCTGCCGAGCCAGAAACAGCGTGTCGTGTCCGTTCCCTACGGTGGCATCGACGGCCACTTCGCCCGGTTGCAGGACGGATGCCACGATCCGGTGTGCCAGCGCCGTTCCTTCAAGAAAAAATGGCCGATCTGTCGAACTGCCCTGCATTTACGCTAAATTGCGGGACCAGCCGCCCCGCTGGTGGGTTTTCTAAACGGAACGCATTGGATAACCCGCAAACCGTCGTCGTGGTCCATTACGTAGAGCTTCCGGGCGACCGGTGCTATCCGGTCGTGATCGAATCGCTGGCGGTGCTTACGGCGTGGCTTGAACGCGTCGGGCTGCGCCGCGGCCGCCTGTTGCTGGTGACCGACGAAAACGTAGCCCGTCTGCACCTGGAGCCGCTCCGGACGACGCTGGAGGCGGCGGGCTGGATGCCCCGCGTGCTGATCCTCCCTCCGGGCGAGCCCACCAAGGCGCTGCCTTACCTGGAACGCATCTATGACGAGGCGCTGAGCTGGGGCATCGACCGCCGAACGCCCGTGCTGGCCTTCGGTGGTGGCGTGATCGGCGATCTGGCAGGCTTCGCTGCGGCTACGCTGCTGCGTGGATTGCCGCTCGTGCAGGTGCCCACCACGTTGATCGCCCAGGTCGACAGCGCTATCGGCGGCAAGACCGGCATCAACCACGCCCGTGGCAAGAACCTGATCGGCGCCTTTCACCAACCGGTGCTCGTGTTTGCCGATCCGTCGTTGCTGCAGACACTGCCTGAGCGCGAGTGGACCAGTGGCCTGGTTGAAGTGGTCAAGCATGCACTGATCGGCGATCCGACCCTGTTTGCGCTGCTGGAGGAGCGCTGGACGGACGTCCTGCAACGCAAGGCGGCGCTACTTCCGGGACTGATCGGCCAGGCGGCCGCCGTCAAGATCCGGGTCGTCATGCAGGATGAACGCGAGGCCGGATTGCGGGCGATTCTGAACTTTGGCCATACGTTCGGCCATGCCATTGAGCGCGTGGCCGGCTACGGGCATTTCACGCACGGCGAAGCCGTCGCGCTGGGCATGCTGGCCGCCCTCTGGCTGTCACACCGGCGGCACCCTGAGTTGCCCGTTGACCGCATCCGCACGCTGCTGCAGCGGTTGCCGGTGCCCGGATCGCCCGATACGCTGGACTTCAAGGCGCTGCGCGCAGCCATGCAGGTGGACAAAAAAGCGCGGGCCGGACGGCTGCGCTTCGTACTGCTGCGTCGTCTGGGCGAAGCCTACGTGACCGACGATGTAAGCGAAGCCGAACTGCGGGACGCCTGGCAGTTTGTGCTGGAAAGCCACCGGACGGCCGTGAATCTCTGAAACACCTTCTGCCCTACCTTGCCCGTACGTGCGCTCGGACATATCGCCCGTCGATTGCTGGTGCTGACGGCCGGTGTGCTGGCCGCCGGATTGGTGCTCTTTGTGGCGCTGACCCGCACACGCGCCGGACGCGACTTCGTGCGCGCACAACTGGAAGCGGCCTTTCAGGCTCATCTGGGCGGCCAGCTTCAGATCGAGCGCCTGGACGGCGACCTGGTGCGCGGCCTGTACGCTACCCGCGTGCGCCTCTACGCACCGGATGGCCGTTTGCTGCTGGACGTCGATTCGGTAGCACTGCGCCCTTCCTGGCGGATGCTCCTCAGCCATACGCTGGCCTTTCGGCGCGTGGAACTGTTCCGCCCCCGCCTTTTCCTGCATTACGAGAACGGCCGATGGAATTTCTCGCAATGGCGGGATACCACCGGCAGGTCCTCCGATGTGCGCTGGGGGTTGACCGTTGCCGAGCTCTACCTGCACGACGGCACCGTTCAGACGGATCGCACCGGGCCTCCTCCTGAAATGGTGCGGCGACAGCAGGTTTTTGATTTTACCCGAGCGCGCCTCGACAGTCTGACGCTACAGGCCACGCTGGAATATCATCCGGACCGGTTGCTGCTCGATTTGCTCCGGTTCGACGCACATCTTTCCCGTCCTTCCCAGCACCTGCACTATCTATCTGGTCAGCTTTTCTACCAGGAGGGCCGATGGCACCTGCCCCGGCTGGAACTGGCCCTGGGCAACACTCTGCTGGCGCTCAGCGGCCAGTTCATTCCACGCACGCCGTTTGCCGAATCCGCTCTGCAGATCGAACTGGAAACCGGCACCATCGATTTTGCAGAACTCCACCGCCTGCTACCCGGTCTTCCCATTCGCTATCCCGCCGAGGTGACCGGACGGCTGCACGGCACAATCAATGGCCTTGTGCTGGAGCGCCTGGAACTGGCCTCCACCGCCGGCCGCCTGCGCCTGGAAGGAACATTGCTGGGGCTGCCCGACTCGCTGGATTTCGATCTGCTTGCGACCGGTACCGGCCTGCAAACGGCCAAGCTGGCCCAGCTCTGGCCGACGCTTCCGCTTCCCGCCTCTCTGCAGACCACTGCTCCGCTGATCCTTCGCGCGCAAGCACGCGGCCTGATGCACCTGGCTTCAGGCCCGACGCTTCGCCGTCTGGAAGGAAGCGTACGCCTGCGTGGCCTGCCCGGAACGCTGGAAGGGCCGTTCCGGATCGTACGGAAACCTTCCGAAGATGTACCGGCCTACGAGGCCCACCTGCAGTTGCGCAACGTGCAGCCCGCCCGACTGCGGAAAGGCGGTTCGCCGTCCATTCCACTCAACGGCCTCGCCGAAGTGCACGGCCGGGGCGTCCGGCAATTCGATCTGCATCTCCGCCTGGATCCCCTGCCATTCGGCGGCAGTGCGAATGACTCGCTGCTTTTCACCCTGCAGCGAAACGGATCTCGCTTCTGGGCCGCGTTCTCACTCCCCCAGCAGGATGGTAGCCTGACGGCTACTGCCTTCTACCGATCTGATCCCGACAGCGCCCGCTTCTGGATCCAAGCCGTGGCCCGTCGATTCGATCTGGGTCCGTATCTGCACCCCGACACGCTGCAGACCCGCATCGACGCCACCCTCTCGCTGGAGGGCACCGGCACCGGCTGGTCGCGTCTGATGGCCACCGCCCACTTGCGGATCGATTCCTCCTACACCCGACGTACCGATCAATCCTGGCAACTTGCTCCCGCTTCGGTCCGGCTGACACTAATCCCTACGGATTCCATGCAGCATCGACTAAGGATCTCGGGAGACCTGATCGAAGCGGAGCTGCACGGCCACCTGACGCCCGATCGGCTTGTGCCGCTCGTGCGGCACTGGCAGTATGCCTTTGCTGCAGCAATTCACCGTCAGATCGAAAAACCTTTCTACCGAGCCCCTCGTCCCTTTGAGGTTCCCGCCCCGGCTGCTCGTCTGCCGCTTTCGTTTCTTCAGGGGCACCTGCAGGTGCGTCGGCTTGAGTGGTTGTATCCGCTGGCCGGGTTACCCTCGATCCGAACCGACCTGAGGGCCACCCTATGGGCACGGGCCAGCACAGACACGCTCCAACTCGCACTGGCATGGCAGGCCGATACACTCCAGGTGGGCGCGTTGTACCAGGAAGACGTACACGGACGGCTACAGATGGCCACCGGCCCCCGTGTCGATCGCTCACTGGTTGCCCTGTTCGAGTGGCAGAGTGCCCGTCTGCGGCAGCTCCGGCGGATTCGTCTGGTGGGCCACTTGCTGCCAGAAGGTGCCCAGCTCAGCCTGAGCAGCCAGCCTTCGGATACTACCGGCGAGACGTTGCGGCTGACCGCCACGCTGGACCTGCTGGATCGCTTCAATCGCCTGACGCTGCAGGAATTCTACTGGCAGGTCCGGGACTATCGCTGGCAACTGACGCAGCCGGCCCGCATCGACCTGTATGCCGACGCCGCCGTACTCCATTCGCTGCTCCTGCGCAATCGGCCCGCCGCCGACACGATCGCCGGCGAAATCGAACTGGAGGGCATGCTCTCCGCCCAGGTGACCGATACGACTTACGTAACACTACGTAGCATTGCCCTCGAAGAACTCACCCGGGCACTGGGTCGCGCCCGTAGGCTCAGCGGCCAACTGGAAGGCCGACTCAGTCTGGTCAGCGCTTTCGGAACCCCGCAGTTGGCCGGGTTCCTGCACGTCAATCGACTGCGCTACGACCGACATTCGCTGGGGACGTTGCGCCTGGTCAGCCATTACGTGCCGGGTTCTCCGCAGATCGCGCTGGACGCCCGTCTGGACCCGGATACCACCATCGGCGCCGCCAATCGACTGCACCTGTTCGGAACGGTTCTGCTCCCTTCGTCCGACGACGCCGGCCAGCTCGACCTGCGTCTGGAGACCACACATGCCGACGCGTTCTTCTTCACCTACATCTTTCCCGACCTGATCGCCAACGTGCAGGGTTACTTTGCCGGACGTGGCCGCATCACGGGCACGTTCCGGCGCCCGATCTTCAACGCGGCCATGCAACTCCATGCCGGCGCTTTCGACATTCCTCAATTCAACCTGCACTACCGGATCGAAGGGCCGGTGTCGGTGGATGCGACAGGGTTCATGCTGGAGAACGTACGCCTTGAGGACCCGACGGGCGGCCAGGCCCGCGTCGACGGCCGCATCTTTTTCAACGAATACCGTTTCTTTTCCTTTGACCTGACGGCCCGCTTGGAAGGGCTGCAGATCATGAACGTTCCCTACAGTCGCGCACTGCCGTTCTACGGAAAGATCTGGGGCCGCGGGACGTTTTCGCTCAGCGGTCCCCTTTACGGGGCGCTGCTGCAGACGGCCGACGCCGAAGTGCTGCCGGAAAGCGAGATCTACATCCCGCTGGCCGAAAGCGGCACCGAAGCGGACGAAGCATTCATCATCTTTGCCGACTCGACCGGCCGCATTCCGGAGCGTCCACAGCGTCGCGCCAACCTGCTGGCCCGGCGTCCCCCGGGCGAACGGCCCTTCCTGGACGGGCTGGATCTGGACCTGAACCTGCTGGCACCGCAGGGCACTACCGTACGGCTGGTGATCGACCCGCTACTGGGCGACGTAATCAATGCACGAGGGAGCGGCCGCCTGCAGATCATCCGCCAGGAAGGCGTCTTCCAGGCCTTCGGACAACTGGACGTCACGGAAGGCGACTATCTGTTCACGGCCGGCGAGATTTTTGTCCGGCGCTTTCTGATCGAAGGCGGTACGATCACCTGGGATGGCGATCCTATCAACGCCCGGCTTGACCTGCAGGCGGCCTATCGCACCCGGGCTTCGCGGGCGGGTCTTCCAGGTGCCCTGGGCCAGGACACCGGTCTGATTCCGCTGATCGTACAGATGCGCATTACCGGACGGGTCGAGGCCCCCCAGGTCAGCCTGCGTCTGGCCATCGACCGTGCGATCAACGAGCCGCTGGCCAGCTACGAAGGGCTGGAGGCGCTGCTCAACCAGCCTGAACGAGCCGCCGAGTACGCCACGAGCGTACTGCTCACCAACTCTTTCCTGCTCACCACCGAACGCACCGATCCAGGGACGCTCACCTCGTCGGGCAACCAGCTTGCCTTCAACAGCCTCTCGCAGCTCATCGCCAGCCAGCTCAATCGCTACCTGAGTCAGGTGCTGCCCAACGTCGATCTGCTGCTGGGCGTGCAGGGTGAAGGCGCTCAGCGCCTGGACGTCACCTACGGGGTGGCGCTGCGGCTGCTGAACGAACGCCTGATCATTCGTGGCCAGGGGGTCTATCGCGGCGAAAGCGCCGCCGCGGGCCAGCAGAATCTACTGGGCGAATTCGTCGTCGAAGTGCGGCTGACGCCTAGCGTCTCCGTACAGGTCTTCTACCGGCGCGAGGATGACGTGCTCAACGACTACACGCTGACCAGCGTCACGGGCGCCGGCCTTTCGTACCAGACCGCTTTCCCCACCTGGCGTCGCCTGCTGGATCGACTTTTCGGCTGGCTGATTCCGGATCGCTCCGCTCCGGAGCCCCCGCCGCTGACCCGCGCCGGCAACAACTCGGAGCAGGCCAACGTTGAACAGCATCGCTAATCCCGAAAATCGACATCTGCGAGCATCCTTGGCACGCCGTAAAAAATCCTCCCGGAAACAAACAAAAACCTCCCACAAAAAGCGTCTGCCCACCCGGCTGCAGATCCGGCGGGCGATCCTTTCGCTTTTGCGCAACAATGCGCATAAGGCGTTTCGCCCGAAAGAACTGGCCAAACTCCTGGATCTACGCGATTACGAAGCCTATCAGCGTTTCTGGGAGGTCCTTTCAGAGCTGGAGCATCAGCACCTGGTCGCCCGCGTCAAGGGAGGGCGTTACACCTACGAGCGCCGCCCCTATCGCGTGGAGGGTATCCTGCGCGTGCATCCGCGGGGCTATGGCTTTGTGGAAATCGAAGGGCAGGAAGACGAGGACATCTACATTGGCGAAGCCCACATGGGCACGGCGCTCGACGGTGACCGCGTGCTGGTAGGGCTGGCTGCACCAGCCCGCGGCGACCGCCGCCGGGAAGGCGAGGTACTCAAAGTGCTGGAACGCCGCCGGACACGCGCTGTCGGGACGTTCTACCCCCGCGGGACTTTTGCCTTTGTGGTGCCCGACGATCCACGTCTGACCCGCGACATCTACGTGCCCCGCGAGGCCTTCAGCGGCGCCCGTGCCGGCGACAAGGTGGTGGTCTCCATCGATCGCTTCGACGATCCCAAGGCCTCGCCCGAGGGACGTGTGCTCGAAGTGCTCGGTCCGGCCAGCGACCCACGTGTACAGGTGCTGGCCCTGGCGCTCAGCAAGGACGTGCGCACCGGCTTCCCCGAGGCCGTGCTCAAAGAAGCCGAGCGCATCCCGGACACCATTCCCGCGCGTGAATACCGTCGCCGCTTGGACCTGCGCGACCGAGAGGTCTTTACGATCGACCCCTCCGACGCCAAGGATTTCGACGATGCGCTACACCTGCGGCGCTTGCCCAACGGCCACATCGAAGTCGGCGTCCATATCGCGGACGTCAGCTACTACGTACGCCCCGGCTCCGCTCTCGACGAAGAAGCCTATCAGCGCGGCACAAGCGTCTATCTCGTGGATCGCGTGATCCCCATGCTTCCCGAAAAACTCTCCAACCAGGTCTGCTCGCTGCGGCCGGGCGAAGACAAACTGACCTACTCGGTACTCATGGAGCTGACGCCCTCGGCCCGGATCGTGCGCTACCAGATCCGCGAGACCGTCATCCACTCGCGCCAGCGCTTCACTTACGAAGAAGCTCAGGCCATCATCGACGGCGCCGATCATCCGCTGGCCGAGTCGGTACGCCTGGCCCACGAACTGGCCCAGAAGCTCCGCAAAGCCCGCATGCAAGCCGGCGCCATCGATTTCGATCTACCTGAAGTAAAAGTCGAACTGGACGAGGCCGGTAACCCGATCCGTATCTACCGAAAAGAGCGGTTGGCCGCCCATCAACTCATCGAGGAATTCATGCTGCTGGCCAATCGGCTGGTGGCCGAAATGATCGGCAAGCGGACCGAAGCGCCGCCTTTCGTCTACCGCATTCACGACCGGCCCGACGCCGAGAAAATCCGCCAGTTGGCCCAGTACGTGCGTGTCTTCGGCTACCATCTGGAGCTGACCGAGGACGGCACCGTCTCCTCGAAAGCGCTCAACGAGCTGCTCCAGCACGTGCAGGGCACGCCCGAAGAGCCGGTCATCGAAGAGGCCGCGCTGCGGGCTATGGCCAAAGCCCGCTACTCGACGCAGAACATCGGCCATTACGGGCTAGCGTTCGATTTCTACACGCACTTCACCAGCCCCATCCGGCGCTATCCGGACCTGATGGTTCATCGACTGCTCAAGCGATACCAGAAGAAGGCGGAAAAAGTCCCGGCCGTTGATGCCGACGAACTGGAGGCCCGTTGTCGGCATTGTTCCGAGCGCGAGCGGGCCGCCGAAGAGGCCGAGCGCGATTCGGTCCGCCTCAAGCAGGTGCAGTACATGCAGCAGCACGTGGGCGAGCGCTTCCGGGGTGTGGTCAGCAGCGTGACGAACTTCGGCGTATTCGTCGAACTCGAAGACGTGCTGGTTGAGGGCCTGGTGCACGTGCGTGACATGGGCGACGACTACTACGAGTACGACGAGCGGCGCTACACGCTGCGCGGCCTGTACTCCGGCAAACGGTACCGTCCGGGCGACGTGGTTGAGGTCGTGGTCGTGCGGGCCGATCCGGCCACGCGGCAAATCGATCTGCGCTTTGTGGAGCCTGCGACCGACGGCGAGGCAGTTACGCCGCGTCGGCGCCGTCGTCGGCGCAAGCGCGCGCAAGCGCCCGGCGCTGGGCGCTGAGCGTCTGCTCCAACTCGCGCTCGCCGTGGGCCGTCGAGAAGAAGAACGCCTCGAACTGAGACGGCGGCAGGTAAACGCCCTCTTCCAGCATGGCATGGAAGTAGCGGGCGAAGCGCCGGGTGTCGCAGCGGCGGGCCGTCTCGTAGTCCACGACGCGCTCCGGCGTGAAGAACAGCGTGGCCATGGCGCCCACGCGCGTGAAGTACAGGTCCAGCCCCAGCCCTTTCAGATTTTCACGGACACCCTCCTCTAACGCGGCGCCAAAGCGCTCCAGCCGCTCATATAGATCCGGCGTGTCGGCGATCTTGCGCAGCACGGCATAGCCAGCGGCCATGGCCAGTGGGTTGCCCGAGAGCGTGCCGGCCTGATAGACAGACCCTTTCGGCGCAACGTACTCCATAATCTCACGCCGCCCGCCGTAGGCCCCCACCGGGAGCCCGCCGCCGATCACCTTGCCGAGGGTGGTCAGATCGGGCAGCACACCGTAGCGCTCCTGTGCCCCGCCTCGTGCCACCCGAAAGCCCGTCATCACCTCGTCGAAGATAAGCAGGATGCCGTGCCGGTTGCAGAGCGCCCGCAATCCTTCCAGAAAGCCCGGCTCCGGCGGCACGCAGCCCATGTTGCCGGCCACCGGCTCCAGAATGACGGCGGCCACTTCGCCCGCGTTGGCTTCCACCAGTTGTTCGACGTGCTGTAGATCGTTGAAGCGGGCCAACAGCGTATCCTGCGCCGTGCCCGGTGTCACCCCCGGCGAGTTGGGACGGCCATAGGTGAGCGCTCCACTTCCAGCCGCGATCAGGAAAAAGTCGGCGTGCCCGTGGTAGTGCCCTTCGAACTTGATGATCTTGGGACGCCCCGTGTAGGCACGGGCCAGGCGCACGGCGCTCATGGTCGCCTCGGTGCCCGAGTTGACCAGCCGCACCATTTCGATCGACGGCACCAGCTCACAGATGAGTTCGGCCACGCGCACTTCCAGCTCGGTGGGTGCGCCGAAAGAAGGGGAATGTGCAGCCGCTTCCTGAATGGCCCGCACCACGTCGGGATCGGCGTGCCCGAAGAGCATCGGCCCCCAGGAGCCGACGTAGTCGATGTAGCGGTTGCCGTCAACGTCTTCGATGTAGGCGCCCTGCGCCCGCGCGATGAACGGCGGCGTCCCTCCTACGCTGCCGAAGGCACGAACCGGCGAATTGACGCCGCCCGGGATAACCCGTTGGGCCCGCTCGAAAAGCGCCTGACTGCGCGATAGCTGCATCGCTCCTTACGAGGCAGGCCGTTTGGAGTGAACAGAAGGCTTCGGCGGTGCCGTGCTTTCGGCGTTCTCAGACGCTGGCTCACACTCCGAGGGAATCCAGCATCGCGCCTCGGTGATGTGCTCGCACTGATGGCAACGCGTCTTGCGCACGCGCGGATGGTAGCGGGGCAGTTCGTCAAGCGGACGGATCGGATAAGGCGTCTTGGCCGGCGCCCCATCTCCTGCCACACCGGCCGTCTCCGGTGGTACCGGCAGCCGGAGCTGCGCCACAGTCACCTCGGCCAGCGCCTCGATGAACAGTGGATGGCAATTCAGCGCCGGCATCACTTCGTAATGGGTAATGCCGAACTGCTCGGCCTCTTCCCGCACTTCGATGTCCAGCTCGAAGGAAGTTTCGATATGGTCAGTCACGAACGCCACCGGCACCATCAGCACGGCCTGCACGCCCTGTTGCGCCAGCTCGGCCAGCTTGTCGGGCGTGCTCGGCGTCAGCCACTCACCCGGCCCCACCTTGCTCTGAAACGACACGTGGTAAGGCAGGTCATGCTTTCGGTAGGCCATCACCCGATCCACCGTGGAGTGGATCAGGCAGCAGTATGGGTCGCGCCGCTCCTTCATCTCGACCAGCGGCGTGCCGTGCGCACTGAAGACCAGGTGTACTTCGGAGCGTACGTTCTTCGGAAAGCGCTGCAGCGCCTCGTCGATCCGCTCGCTGATGGCCTGAATGTATTTGGGATGCGCTGCGTATTCGTACACGTAAGTGGTAGGCCAGCGTGGAATTTCGCCCGTCTGCTCCAACGTCCACCAGTAGAGCAACGACGAACCGGTGGTCGTCTTGGAATACTGCGGATAGAGCGGCAACAACACCACCTTGTCTACTCCTTCGGCCTGCATCTGCGCGGCTGCTTCCTCGCTGAGCGGGTGCCAGTAGCGCATGGCGATATAGGTGCGGAAGTGCACGCCGGCCGGTTGCCCGAAGCGCCGGTTCAGCAGCCGCTCCAGCGCCTGCGCCTGCTCTCGCGTCAGCCGGTTCAGCGGCGAACCACCTCCGATCATCTCATAATCTTTACCCACCTTCTTAGCACGCAGCCGGGCAATCAGACGGCAGAGCCAGTGGCGGGCAATGCCTTTCAGAGGGATGTCGATGATGGCCGGATCCATGAACAGGTTGTACAGAAAGGGCTCCACTTCTTCCACGCGTTCGGGCCCGCCCAGGTTGAGCAGAACCACGCCAACCGTCTCCCCGGGATCGACCGTAAGCGGCGCCAAAGGAAAATACCCGCCGCGAACCAGCCGTTCGTCGTATCGGTAGTGCTTCAGAAACTGCCGAGGCGTCATGACCTCACCTTCTGCTGTTTGGCAACTTCGGGTTTAGAGCCAGACGACAACTGTCAGTTCCGCTTTCTGCTTGAAGTTTCGTACAAGCCCGACGATCTTATAGAATCTCAGGGATTCTTAAACATATGTTTAACAACAATCGGGAGCGTTTTCCTTATGCTTAAGCATAACAAGAAAAGCAGGGCAACGCTTTGAATTCATGTCAAAAATGAACACCACGATGGATCTGAAAGCTTACGGCCTGCACGTACCATACGTGTTGCGGAATCCCTCACCTGCCGTGCTCTATGAAGAGGCGGTGCGCTACGATGCCCGGTCGGCCATCGTCAGCAGCGGGGCGCTGGCCTGCACCTCCGGAGCCAAAACGGGACGCAGCCCGGCCGACAAGCGCATCGTCGAACATCCAGAGAGCCAAGAAAACATCTGGTGGGGCCCTATCAACATCCCGCTTGATGAGCACACGTTTCTGATCAACCGTGAACGGGCCCTTGACTACCTGAATACCCGGGATCGCCTCTACGTAGTCGATGGTTTTGCCGGCTGGGATCCCACCTACCGCATCAAGGTGCGGGTGATCTGCGAACGCCCCTACCACGCCCTCTTCATGCACAACATGCTGATTCGTCCCACCCGGGAAGAGCTGGCGCAGTTCGGCGAGCCGGACTACGTGATCTTCAATGCGGGGCGCTTCCCGGCCAACCGTTACACCTCCCACATGACCTCGAAGACGAGCGTCGATCTCTCTTTCGAGCGGGGTGAAATGGTGATCCTCGGCACGGAGTACGCCGGGGAGATGAAGAAGGGCATTTTCACCGTGATGAATTACCTGATGCCGCTCCGCGGCGTGCTCTCGATGCACTGCTCGGCCAACGAAGGGCCGGACGGCGACGTAACGCTGTTTTTCGGGCTGTCGGGCACGGGCAAAACGACCCTCTCGGCCGATCCCAAACGCCGCCTGATTGGCGATGACGAGCACTGCTGGACGGACGAGGGCATCTTCAACATCGAAGGCGGCTGCTACGCCAAGGTGATCAACCTTTCGCCCGAAGGGGAGCCGCAGATCTACAACGCAATCCGGTTTGGGACCGTACTCGAAAACGTTGTATTCGATCCGGAGACGCGCGAGGTGGACTACGCCGACGCCTCCATTACGGAGAACACCCGTGCCTCTTACCCCATCGAGTTCATCGAGAACGCCAAGATTCCCTGCATGGGCGGCCACCCACGTAACATCATCTTTCTGGCCTACGATGCGTTCGGCGTGTTGCCGCCGGTGGCCCGCCTCACGCCCGAGCAGGCGATGTATCACTTCATCAGCGGCTACACGGCCAAGGTGGCCGGTACCGAAGTGGGTGTGACCGAACCGCAGGCCACGTTCTCGGCCTGCTTCGGCGCCGCCTTCCTGGTGTGGCATCCGTTCAAATATGCCGAGATGCTGGCCGAGCGCATGCGGCGTCACAACACGCAGGCCTGGCTGATCAACACCGGGCTGACCGGCGGCCCCTACGGCGTGGGGCACCGCATCAAGCTGGCCCATACCCGGGCCATCATCGACGCCATCCACGACGGCACGCTCGCCGAGGCGCCCACCGTGGTGGATGAACGCTTCGGCTTTGCCATCCCCACCCGCTGCCCGGGCGTGCCGGAGGAGATCCTGCAGCCGCGCAACACCTGGAGCGATCCGGCGGCCTACGACGAGATGGCCGATCGGCTGGCGCGGCTGTTTGCGCAGAACTTCGAGAAGTATCGCGCCGGGTGCTCCCGCGAAGTGGCCGAAGCCGGCCCACGTGTGGTCAACGTCTGAGCGGAAGTATTCTGACAGAAAAAGGGCGGGACCCGATTCGTCCCGCCCTTTTTTTATCCAGATCGGGCCATTTCCAGCAGGCGGCGTTCGGCGTAGGCGAGCATCTCGGGCGTGTCGACGTCCTGCCAGAAGCCGTCGCCGATGTCGAGCGCGGCCATGCGGTGGACGCAGGCCAGTCGGCGCACGCCGTCGGAGAGCGATGCGTCGCCCTGCTCCCGGTAGACGGCCTCCAGCGCCTCCATCAGCGCAAAGGTGCAGACGAAGACGCCCGTGTCGATGGCGTTGAAGTCGGTCAGGTGCTTGCCGATGTCCACGATCCAGCCGTCCTCGACGCGCACCTTGGTGGCATCGTCCAGGTCGAAAATCTGATCGATGCGGTAGTCCACCAGCAGCGTGGCGCCATCTTCCGGGGGCCGATGCGTGCGCACCAGGGCCATGAGTTCGTCCCCCAGCACGTGATCGGCCATGGTGAGCAGAAAGGGCTCCTCCTTCACGTACGGTCGCGCGGCCAGCACCGACAGGCCGTTCTGCAGTTCGTAGTGCGGGTTGTGGGCGAAGTGCACCCGGAGCGGCCCCCGGTAGTGCCGACGGACCGCCTCCTGCACCTCCTCGCCGTGGTAGCCCACGACAATGACCACTTCCCGACAGCCGGCCAGCGCCACACTGCGCAACGTACGCAGAATCAGCGGCATGCCGGCCACCGGTGTCAGGGGTTTCAATTGAAACCCCGGGCGGGCACCGGCCAGCCGCGAGCCCAGCCCGGCCGCCAGCACGATGCCCGTCCGGGGTCCTGCGCCATTCTGAATCATCTCAGGTTCTCGTACAACTCAAACTCTTCGGACAGATGCGTGATGGGCGACTCGCCGCCCAGCACGCGCAGCGTGTTCTTCAGCCGGATGTGCTGGATGAACAGGTCGTGCTCGGGCACGTGGCCTTCCTGCACATGCGGGCTCTTGAAGTAGAACGAGAGCCACTCCTGAATGCCCTTGAGGCCGGCCCGCGCGGCCAGATCCAGAAACAGCGCCAGATCCAGCACGATCGGCGCGGCCAAGATGGAGTCCCGACACAGGAAGTTGATCTTGATCTGCATCGGGTAGCCCATCCAGCCGAAAATGTCGATGTTGTCCCAGCTTTCCTTGGCGTCGCCGCGCGGCGGGTAGAAGTTGATCCGCACCTTGTGGTAGAGGTTACCATAGAGCTCCGGATACAGGTCGGGCTGCAGAATCGTGTCAAGCACGCCCGACTTGGTCACCTCCTTGGCGCGGAAGCTGTCGATGTCGTCGAGCACCTCGCCGTCGCGGTTGCCCAGGATGTTTGTCGAGAACCAGCCTCGCACGCCCAGCATGCGCATCTTGAAGGCCGGCGCCACCACCGTTTTGAGCATGGTCTGGCCGGTCTTGAAGTCCTTACCGGCGATGGGCACACCTTTTTCCTCGGCCAGTTGCTCAAGGGCGGGCACATCGGCCGACAGGTTCGGTGCCCCGTTGGCATAGGGCACACCTTCCATGATGGCCGCGTAGGCATAGAGCTGCGAAGGCGTGATCGACGGATCGTTGGCCTCCAGGCCCGCCTCGAAGGCCTCGATCGAGCGGTGGCAGTCCGACGGGCGCGTGTACACCTCGGTCGAGCCACACCAGATCATGATGGCCCGGGTAGCGCCGGTCTCTTCGATTGTGCGCCGGATGTCCTCGCGGAGCATCTCGGCCAGCTCCTTCTTCGTGCGGGCCTTTTTGACGTTGGGCCCGTCGAGCCGACGCACATACTGACGGTCGAAGGCGGCCGGCATGGGTCGAATCGTGCGCAGGAAGTCTTCGAGCGGTTTCAGGTCGCGCTCTTCGAGCACCTGCGCGCGCATGGCCGCCTCGTAGGCGTCGTCCGGGAAGATATCCCAGGCGCCAAAAACCAGGTCGTCGAGTTCGGCCAGCGGTAGAAACTCCTTGATCAGCGGGTTACGTCCGGCCGAGCGGCGGCCCAGCCGGATCGTCTGCAATTGCGTCAGCGATCCGTAGGGCCGGGCACGCCCCTGACGAACCGCCTCGACGCCCGCAATGAAGGTGGTCGCCACGGCCCCCAGGCCCGGCGTGAGCACCAGCAACTTGCCCTCCGGGGGGGCAATCGAAACAGCTTCGCTCATGGATAATTTCGGTTCAGGATGGTGAATGAATTACCGTTGCAGCCAGGCATCTGCCGGCTTTCCTTCCAGATGGCGGCGCAACCACAATCGGAAGCGCCGGTTCCGGATTCGCAGCTGCACGACCAGCAGCAGAAAGATCAGGTTGAGCACGACCAGTTCGAACACAAAAAAAGCCAGCGGTTTGCCGTACAGGCAGGCGATGAAAATGGCCAGCGTGCGATAGTTCGAGCTCATGATCGCCCAGCGGCGCACCAGTGGCCGGTGCACGTAGCGGTACATCTGCCGGGCCTTCTCGGGATAGGCGAACTTTTCCAGCGCCTCCTCCAGCAGTCCCATCAGCTCCAGGTCGGCCGCGCCCACGCCGTACTGCACGCGCAGATAGACCAGATAGAGTTGCCCCATCCATCGGGCCAATCCGCGCTTTTCGGCCAGCGTTGCACGAAAGGCTTCGGGCGTGACCGGCCGCGCGTTCTGCTTATTGTGTACCCAGTAGTCGTAGGACTGCCGCTGAAATTCGTAGGCGCTGGCCTGCACGATATGGCTGACGCCGGCCAGCACGGCCAGCGCCCAGGCGATCCAGCCCGCCGATGGATAGGTTGCCAGCGCCAGGCTGATGTAGATCAGTACGAAGGTACCGTGGTCGCACAGGCCGTCGAGCACCTTGCCGATCTCAGAGGTGCGGCCGGTAAGACGGGCCAGCTGGCCGTCGGCACCGTCCATAACGTGCCAGCCGATCATCAGCAGAAAGCCCAGCACGCAGGCCCACCAGATGGAATAGTGATAGTAGGCCACCGCAGCGCCGGCGCCCAGAGCCAGCCCCACCAGCGAGACCGTGTTGGGATGCACGCCCCAGCGCGCCAGCCGCTGCACCAGCGCCCAGCTCAGCGGATGAATGAAATACCGGTTGGTCGGCTCTTCTATCTCCGGCGTGCGCCAGGCGTGCTGTGCTTCCGTCGTCCCTTGCATGAACGCCTGCCTTCAAAGCAACACTACGGCCTGTCAGGACCAGCCATAAGTTAGCAAATTGTAGCCAGATTGTTAATAGCCAGCGCAGCGTGCAGAGAATTCAAAAACAGACAGGCTACGGCTGCGGCACGTCGGCCTCGGTCAGCGCCAGCCAGTCGCGCGGCTGAAAGAACCAGAGCGCGGCCTCTTCGGGCGAGCCGGGCACAGGACGCCAGTCGTACTGCCAGCGCACCTCGGGCGGCAGGCTCATCAGGATGCTTTCGGTACGGCCGTTCGACTCCAATCCGAAGCGCGTGCCTCGATCGTAGATCAGGTTAAACTCCACGTAGCGGCCACGTCGCAGGAGCTGAAAATGCCGTTCGCGCTCACCGAAGGGTATATCCTTGCGGCGCTCGACGATGGGCAGGTACGAGCGCAGAAAGGCGCGGCCAGCCTCCCGGGTGAAGAAAAACGCCCCTTCAGGATCGTCGCGCAGGTAGTCGTAGAAAATGCCGCCTACACCGCGCATCTCGCCCCGATGCGGCAGGTAGAAATACGCGTCGCAGGCCGCCTTGAAGCGCGCATAGTCGGCCACGCCCGGATGTCGGTCGCATACATCCTTCCAGACACGGTGAAAGTGTTGTACGTCCTCCAGAAAAGGATAGTAAGGAGTTAGGTCGGCGCCACCCCCGAACCACTGATCCTCCGGGTGAAACAGGTCTTCACCCAGCGCAAAGTAGCGGAAGTTGGCGTGGACACTGGGCACGTAAGGCGAGCGCGGGTGAATGACCAGCGAAAGGCCCGTGGCGAAGAACGGGCCGGGATTCACGCCGATGGCACGGGCCGCCCGCTCCGAGAGCCGTCCCCAGATGGCCGACGTGTTGACGCCCGCCTTTTCGAAGACAGCACCGTTTTCCAGCACGCAGGTCAGCCCCCCACCGCCTTCGCGATAATTCCAGGGATCCCGCCGAAACTGTGCGGCGCCGTCAACGTCTTCTATGGCCTTGCAGATGTGCCGCTGCAGCGCTTCGACGAAGCGCTGCACGCGACGCGCCATCGGAATATCGGTGCGTGGCTCTTCGCGCAACCGATTGACGCGGGCATGATCGTCCATCATACAACACACAGGTTGGGGCCTATGACGGTTCTGGAATATACGCCGGGCGACGACGAAATGCTGCCGTTCATTCACGACAGCCTGCGACAGCTGCAGGAAGCCGGGCACGAAGCCTGCTACATTCTGGTGGGGCGAACGGCCTATCGACGGCTTTGCAAGGCGATCGGGCGGCAGTTCCAGCGCGGCGCCGGTCGTTTTGAGACCTATCAGCATATCCCCATTGTGGTCGATCCGTTTCGCGACGAAGAGGTCTGCGTCGTACCGGCCCCCGCCGTCTGCGCCGAGGAAGTGAAAGGCTACCGGATACCTTCGGGACCGGAAGCTTCCAGATAGGCCAGCAGGCGATCGACGCGCAGCCGGAAGGCTTTGTCCCAGAACGACGGTACGGGCGCCGTCCACTGCATGCGCTCGCGGCGGGTCGGATGCGTGAGCGCCAGCTTCCAGGCGTGCAGTGCCATCTGTCCGGGTGCCAGCCAGCGACGCGCCCGGTAGCGCCGGTCGCCGAGGATGGGATAGCCTCGGAAGGCCAGTTGCACCCGGATCTGGTGCTTGCGGCCGGTTTCGGGCACCAGGCGCATGAGCGTCAGGCCGTTGCGCGTCATGAGCGCTTCCCAGTGCAGGATGGCCCGCTTGCCCCAGGGATGATCTTCGAGCACCAAGCGCATGTGGTCGCGGGCCGGCGCAATGAAATCCTCCCAGGTGCCGCTGCCTTCCAGCTCGCCTTCCACCAGCGCCAGGTACACCTTTTCCACCGTGCGTTCCCGGAACTGCTGCATCAGCCGGGCAGCCGCCTTGGACGTACGGGCCAGTACCATCACGCCCGACACCGGCGCATCCAGCCGATGCACCAACCCCAGATAGACGTTCCCGGGCTTGTTGAAGCGCTCCTTGATCAGCGCCTTGCCCAGCGAAAGCACGGTCGGCGCCCCGCTCCGATCGCCCTGACTGCGCAATCCCGACGGCTTGTTGATGACCAGCAGATGATTGTCCAAGTACAGCACAGGGAGTTCCGCAACCTCCAGCATAGCTTTGCTTTCCCTTCCGGATTTTCGCTCGACAGACATCAACGAGAACCTTCCGTTTCGGTTGCGGGTAGCAGGTGTATTCGCGAACGAAAGCCGGTACCCTGGCGGGAGATGTGCGTCAAATGCCGCCCGTCCCCATTCTGTTGTTGCTCCTCCTACTGCCCTCAGGTGATACGACCCAGCCTTCTGTTCTTCGCCTTGACCATGCCGGCATCATAACGGTAACGGAGCCCTACGCTGCCCTGCTCATCGACCCCACCGATACACTAACACTTGCCCGGGTCCTTCAATCCGACGCCTGGCGTTCGTCGGCCCGTCTGACGCCCGATCTACCGCCCGGGACGTACTGGTTCCGGCTGAAGCTGGTCGCCGCACCGGGACGCTCGCACTGGCTGGTCGAGATTCCGGCCGATCAGGTAACCGGCTACGTGCTGGTGGACGGCCGTCTGCCACCTCGCGACACGCTGCACACCGGCTTTCGGGTGCCGCCCCGGATGCGCGACATCGCCACCTTCCGTCCGCCCTACCTTTCGCTGCATCTCTCGCCCGACGTGCCACATCACCTGTACCTGCGCGTCCGGCACAACTTTGTCAGCTACGTCTCGCCGGGCGTGCCGGTGCCGATCCGGCTGCACCCGATCGACGAAGCCCTGGCAGCCGAACGTGCACATCGCGTGGTGCAGGGGTTGCTGTCGGGGCTGCTGGCCATGGCGCTTTACAATCTGTTTCTGTTTCTGGCGGTGCGCGAGCGCAGCTACCTGTACTACGTCATGCTGACGGCCCTGCTGGCGCTGTTCTGGCTTTCGGCCTCGGGCTATCTAGCCGATCTGTTCTGGCCCATCAACCGCGCCTACCCCCACGCGATCGACTTTTATCTGCTGCTGGGAGCCGGACTCGGCTACCTGGGCTTTACAGTTTCTTTTCTGGAAACGTCACGCTATGCGCCGATCTACCATCGGCTGCTGCACCTGTTGATGGCCCTGCTGGCACTCCCTGCCCTGCTGGGCCTGTTCGGCTACTGGGTGCTGGCCGAACAGATCGCTGCCCTGGCCGCTCTGATGGCCGCCCTGCTCGGCTTCGGAGTAGCCTGGCAGGCCCATCGTCGCGCGCATCCCCTGGCCCGCTACTACCTGCTGGCCGCGCTGCCCTTCGTGCTTGGACTGCTCGTGTACGTGGTTACCTGGTGGGGCCTGTTGCCCGTCGCGCCCCTGACGCGCTACAGCGCCCAGTTCGGT
>WFPM01000034.1 GCA_015487635.1 Rhodothermus sp. | reverse complement strand
GCATATCCTGCGCGTCACACAGGTTCACGCGAGTGAAGGTCACCACTTCGCGGAGCATATCACAGATCTGATAGTCGGTGTCCACGCGCGTGAAGTATTTACGGCGCAGATGGTAAGGCACGTACTGCACCGAACGGGCATTGTAACGTCCCTGACGGGCCCGATCCAGGGCTTCGGTATCGATGTCGGAAGCCACCAGTTCAACGTCCCAGTGCTCCAGATCAGGCCAGTATTCCAGCAGATAAATGGCGATCGAGTAGGGTTCTTCGCCGGTTGAGGCAGGAATCGACCAGATGCGAATCGGACGGCGGTCGAGGCGACGGCGGGTCAACTCCGGTAGCAGTTCCTGCACCAGGCAGCGCAGTTGATGTTCTTCGCGGAAGAAGTAGGTTTCATTGACGGTCATCAAGTTGATCAGATTCTGCAGCTCCCGGTTTGAGGCTTCAAACCGCAACCGGGTAAAATAGGTGCGAAAGTCGGGAGCCCCGGTCGCCCGCATACGCTCGATCAGGCGACGATCGACGAAGTAGCGTTTGCTTTCGTCGAAAAAAATGCCGGTCTTCCGGTAGAAAAAGTCGCGGAATCGGAGAAAATCCTCCTTGCGTATGTGCAGGTTGGACGTCTGCTGCATCATTCGATTGTCAGGCTACCCGGTCGATCCGTTGCAAAGCCTGCTTCACGGCAAACTGCAGGTAGGGCTCGTCGGCAAAACGCCGGGCAACGGCTTCCAGCACCGGCCGCGCCGCCTCGGTGCCTACTTCACAGAGCAGGTCAACGGCCGTAGCACAGACGTTAACATGCGGATCTTGCCTCAGCACCTGGATGAGCCAGGTCTCGGTCTGCGGCAAGGCCAGGGCCCCCAGCAGATTCAGTGTAAGGATCCGCACATCAGGATCAGCATCTTGCAGGAGTTGCTCGATCAACAGAGCTGCCTGATCGGGACGCTGTTTCAGGGCATCCAGCGTGGCATTCCGAAGGGTTGCATTGTCGCTCCGGAGCCCTCGGATCAATGCTGCCCGCGCTTCGGGCGTAGCCGCGCAGACCAGTTCCCGCAACATCACCTCCAGTACGGAGACGTCCGGCTCCGCTTCCAGACGGTCGGCCAGACAGGAAAGTCCGCCGGGTATACTGGCCAGCCGACGGACGGCCTGGCGTCGTCGTGCGGGATTCGGGTCATGCAGCGCTTCCTGCCATACGGCCGGATCGGCATCAGCGGGCTCAGGCGCGGAAAGTGGTGTCTGACTGAATCGCTTCAGTGCCATGGCGTTCAGTGGCTTGAATCCACCGAATAAGCTGGTCCGCGATTTTTTCAGCGGGCAGGATTCGGGTTGCGCCCCCGCGTTTGATCACTTCGGCCGGCATGCCAAACACCACGGCCGACTGTTCCGACTCGGCGATGACGCGTCCCCCCTGTCGACGGATCTCGGTGAACGCCTCGGCTCCGTCGTAGCCCATACCGGTGAGCATGACGGCGACGATCTGTCGGGGGTCAACATAGTGCAACACCGAGCGCCCCAGCAGTTCGACGGATGGATGCCACAGATAGTCGGGATGCGCAGGACGGGCCAGTGCCACCAGCCGTGTTCCTCGGCGACTTACTACCAAGTCGGCTTCGCCCTTACCGATGTAGACCGTACCGGCCTCCAGGGGCATTGGACGTGCCACCTCGACCACCCGCACTGCACAGAGCCGATCCAATCGCTGGGCAAACGGTCCGGTAAACGCGGCCGGCATGTGCTGGGCTACCAGCACCGGCCAAGGAAAGTCGGCCGGCAGCTTCGGCAGGATTTCCTCCAGCGTTGCCGGGCCACCGGTTGAAACGCCGATGACCACGATGCCGCTGGTCTTCACGGGACGGCTTCGGACCGGCGTCTCAGGTACCGGAGGCGTCGGGGTGCGGGGCTGCCGTACGGCCGCTCCGGTTGCGGTTCGGGTCGTCCGTCGACGCAGCCGGGCTCCTGCCGCGGCGCGTACTTTGGCGATCAGTTCGTCCCGGACAGCCTCCAGCGACAGGGTAATGGTGCCCCCCGGTTTGGCCACATAATCTACCGCCCCTAGATTCAGCGCTTCGAAGGTGGCCAGGGCGCCCTCTTGCGTCAGCGAGGAGACCATGACGACCGGCACGGGCCGTTCCGCCATGATGTGGGCCAGTGCGGTCAGCCCGTCCATTCGGGGCATGTGAATATCCAGCGTGATGACGTCGGGCTCGAAGGTTCGATTCGCTTCGACCGCCTCGACGCCATCCCGGGCCGTCTGAATCTCAAAGTCCCCTTCTTCCTCAAACAGGCGGGACAACTGACGCCGCATCAGGGCGGAATCATCCACAATCAGCAATCGAATCATACGACCGTCTCCGGTACGTGGGTGGAAACGCGCACCTGGGCCAGCAGGCGTTCGGGATCCAGGAGCTGCACAATCTGTCCCTGATCGGCCAGGTGAATTACCTGATCCATCAAGGGGTTATCCTGCTGCGTCGGGTGGGCGGCGGGCTGTAATGCATCCGCAGGCACCTCGCAGACCTCGGTAACCGCATCCACGATAAATCCGGTGGGCTGCTCCGCGGCAGTCAGCACCACAATGCGCTGCTGAGGCGTGCGCTCCGCCTCTGGCAAGCCAAGTTGTCGGCGCAGATCTACCACAGGCAGCACGCCTCCACGCAGATTGACCACGCCCACAACAGCCGGGGGCGCCTGCGGAACGGTCGTGTACACTTCCGGAGGCTCCACAATCTCCTGGACATAGTCGATGGCCACCCCGAACAGTTCGGTGTCCAGCCGGAAAAAGAGAAAGCTCCTGCCTTCTTCTTCAGAAGCGGTCGGCTCGGACGCATTATCCGGGTTGGAAGCCGTCGGCTCTGCCCATGCCGTGGTTTCGTCAAGTGCAATGCGTTGCAGCAGACGGCGGAGGTCCAGCAGGCTTACCAACCGCTCGCCCTCCATGCGACAGACGGCGACAATTTCCCGGGTATCTGAAGCCTGCTGCAGCGAAGCCGGAGGCGGCTCCAGTGTATCGGTGGGCAGAGTGTGTACATCGTGGACCTGATCGACCCCCAGGCCAAATCGTCGCCCTCCTGCCTGCAATACCAGCACGCAGGCCGGCTGCTGCAGGCTTTCCAGCGCAAACAGCCGGGCCAGCCACACCACCGGAACGGGTTCGCGTCGCAGCGTCATCAGCCCGGCCAACCAGGACGGAGCCCGGGGCACCGGCGTGATATGCTCCGGCCAGGCGACCACCTCCTGCACCCGGTGGACCGGGAGGGCATAACTTTGCCCCCCTACACTGAACTGCACTACCTGCGGGGCTTCGTCTTCGGCCTGGCTGAACGCATCGCCGAAGAATTCCACGAATACGTCAGGTGCCATGGGTGGTATCCTGTTCAGTGGCTCTGCAGTTCATCGGCCAGTACGGCGATTTCCTCCACGGCCGCCGCCAGAGATTCCATGCCCTGGGCCTGCTCGTGAGCTGCGCTGGCGGCCTCGTTGGTGGCCTGCTCGGCTTCCTGGGCGGCCGCCGCAATCTGTTCGACGCCGGTACGAACCTGCGCCACGGCCGTGGCGATATGTGCTGCTTCGTGCAGGATGGCCTCGGCACTGGCCTGCACCTGTGCCATTTCCTGGTCCAGGCGTTGCAGGCTCACGGTCACGGTCTGGGCCTTTTCCGCCTCCGCCACCGTCCGGGCCATCAGTTCCTCGACATCGCGGGCCACCGTCTGGACATGATCCTGAAT
>WFPM01000033.1 GCA_015487635.1 Rhodothermus sp. | reverse complement strand
TTTTCCGAAAAGCAGGCGCAGGACTTCCGGGAGGCGGCTCGCACTTATCCGCACCTTGTGCAGTGGCTAGTACCTGAAGCCGTCGGCGAACGCTTCCCGCAGGTGCGGGCCCCTTACGGCGCGCTCTGGATCCCGCAGGGCGGAGCTGTTTCGGCTGCTCGGCTCATCGACGTGCTGCTAGAACAAAGCGGCGTGCCGGTGCACCGACCGGTCCGCGTCGTGGACTGGGAGGAGACTTCCGTCGGCGTGCGCCTGCATACCGACCAGGGCAACACGTATAGGTTCGACTATGCGATCCTGGCGCCCGGTTACGGCTATCGGACGCATCCCGAACTGGCCCGGCTGCCATTTCAGGCCGTCAAGGGACAGGTGATCTGCCTGCAGCGCCCGACTTCGCTCGACACGCTGCCCCTTGTGCTGGCCAACGTGCATCTGGCGCCCTACGGCGATCAGATTTTCGTGGGGAGTACCTACGAGCCGACGTTCACGGACCTGGCGCCTTCCGAGGCACAGACCCGCTGGCTGCAGGAAGAAGCCGCCCGCTGGGTGCCAGAGGTTTCCCGAAGCCCCGTCGTCGCAGCGCTGACAGGTGTGCGCGTGATTCGTCCGCATCGTCCGCTGCCGGTGCTCAGCCCGCTACCCGGCCGACGGCGCCTCTGGCTGTTTTCAGGGCTGGGCTCCCGGGGCCTGCTCTATGCGCCGCTGCTGGCCTCCTGGCTGCCGGAAGTGCTCAGATGTCCGGAGCGGTTGCCCGAGGCAGTGCGTCTGGACTGACGCTGTTCCGGAAGCGCCTTCCTTCATAACGGATTTGTAAAAAAGCGCTTCCGGAGAATCGTTTTTATCTTCCCCTGCGTATTATGTTGGTGCCTATCCTCAAAACCTTCAACCAAAAACCGGGAAACAATCATGGCCGAGGTTACCACTTCGCGCATCGCCGAACTGCTGGGCGACGAGGCCGAGTACTTGCTCGAACACAAATGCACCACGATCCCCAAAGAGCTGTTGCACCTGCCGGGACCGGACTTTGTCGATCGCGTCTGGAAGGACTCGGATCGCAACCCGCGGGTGTTGCGCTCCATGCAAACGCTGTTCAACACGGGACGGTTGGCCGGTACGGGCTATCTTTCCATCCTGCCGGTCGACCAAGGCATCGAGCACAGCGGAGGAGCCAGCTTTGCGCCGAACCCGATCTACTTCGATCCCGAAAACATCGTCAAACTGGCCATCGAGGGCGGCTGCAATGCGGTGGCCACAACGTTCGGCGTGCTGGGCGCCGTCGCCCGTAAATATGCCCACAAGATTCCGTTTATCCTCAAAATCAACCACAACGAGCTGCTCTCCTACCCGAACACCTACGACCAGGTGTTGTTTGCCCGCGTCAAAGACGCCTGGAACATGGGCTGCGTGGGGGTAGGCGCTACCATCTACTGGGGCTCGCCTGAATCGCGGCGCCAGCTGCAGGAGATCAGCGAAGCGTTCTCCTATGCCCATGAGCTGGGCATGGTGACGATTCTATGGTGCTACCTGCGCAACAAGGCCTTCAAGGTCAACGGCGTCAATCACGAGACGTCCGCCGACCTGACCGGCCAAGCCAACCACCTGGGTGTGACGATCGAGGCGGACATCATCAAGCAGAAGCTCCCCACCCATAACGGAGGCTACAAGGCGCTGAACGCGGATGGTAAAAGCTACGGGAAATACGACGAGCGCATCTACACGGAACTGACCACCGACCATCCGATCGATCTGACCCGTTACCAGGTGGCCAACTGCTATATGGGCCGCTGTGGCCTGATCAACTCGGGAGGTGCTTCGAAAGGCAAGGACGACCTGCGCGAAGCCGTGCGCACGGCCGTCATCAACAAGCGGGCCGGCGGCATGGGTCTGATCTCCGGGCGCAAGGCGTTCCAGCGTCCCATGAAGGAAGGCGTCGAACTGCTGCACGCCATCCAGGACGTTTATCTGAATCCGGAAGTCACCATCGCCTGAGCAGCCTCCGCCGCATGCAGGGAGCCCGGACGAAGTCTCGTCCGGGCTTTTATTTTTTGCATCTCTGAAAGGAAATCGGCGTACCAGTTTTCAAAGCACGCAAGCCCCCGCGATCAATGGCGCTGCCCAACACAACACCCGCCGACGCGTCGGTCGTTTACCCCGACTGGGTACGCGAGCTGGCCCGCCGCTACTTCACGAAAACCGTCAACCAGTTCATCCTGCACGGCAACGTGCGGGATCTGGTCCCGCTGGTCGAGGCCGACCAGGTGCGCTACGTGCCCCTGCGGGACTTTCTACGGGATGATCTGTTTGCCCCGCGCGATCTGGTGCTCTTCTACGACCGCTCGGCCGGATTGCAGTTTGCCCGGTCGGAAATGCGCCAGGATTTCCTCAGAGCGCTGGAAGGTTTCGATCACCTGCGCGGCACCGGCCATGCCCGCCAGCTCCCCCGCGATCCGGTGCGTGTCTTTTCTCTGCTCGAACGGTACTTCCGCCTGCGCCTGGCCGAAGGGCGGCGCATTGCCTGCGTAATCGACTATGCCGAGACGATCGTCCCCATGGCCGAAGGCGCCTTCTACAGCAGCGAAGACCGCGACGCGCTGGTGTTTCTGCTCAAGTGGTCCCACGATCCGCTGTTTCTGAAAAGCGACTTCACAATCTGCCTGATCACGGAGAATCTGACCGATCTACACCGCCAGCTCGTGCAAAACCCCTACACGGCGGCCATTCGGATTCCGCTGCCCGACGAAGCCGAGCGGCGTCGGTTCATCGAAACGTATCTGGGCGATCAGGCCGAGACGTTCCGCGCCCGCTCCGAGATGTCGCCGGCCGTGCTGGCCCATCATACGGCTGGACTGAACCTGGTACAGCTCCGAACGATCCTGGCCGACGTGCTGGAAAACCACACCCGGCTGACCTTCGAACGCCTGTCGGCCACCAAAAAGGCCTTTATCGAAGCCGAGGCTTACGGCCTGCTGGAATTTATCGAGACGAATTACAACCTGGACATGGTGGCCGGGCATCGGCAGGCCAAGGCACTCCTGCGGGCAGCTGCCGAAGCGCTGCGGCAGGGACGTTACGAGGTGTTGCCCATGGGCTACCTGGTCACCGGCCCGGTCGGCACCGGCAAGACGTTCCTGATCACCTGTTTTGCCGGGGAAATCGGCATCCCCATGGTCCGTCTCAAAAACTTCCGCTCCCAGTGGCAGGGTGTGACCGAGGGCAACCTGGAAAAAATCCTGAACCTGCTGGAAGCCATGACGCCGGTGGCCGTCATGATCGACGAAGCCGATGCGGCCCTGGGTCATCGGGAAGCCGAGGGCGACTCGGGCGTCTCGAAGCGCGTGTTTGCCCAGATCGCCTCGTTCATGAGCAATCCGGCGCACCGGGGGCGCATTCTGTTTTTCCTGCTGACGGCCCGCCCCGATCTGATGCCGGTCGATTTGAAACGCCAGGGCCGTGCCGAAGAACACATCGCCCTGTTCTACCCCGACACGCAAGAGGAACGGGACGAACTACTTCAGGTGATGTTGCGGCGTACAGGCATTGCACTATCCCTGGACGAAGTGCCGGCCGCGCTGCGTTCCGGAGAGCGACCGTTCAGCGGGGCCGAACTGGAAGCCCTGCTGACCCGGGCCAAATTCCGGGCGGCCGCTCGGGGACTGGAACGGGTGACGCCGGAATTACTCCAGGAGGTGGTGGACGACTTCCTGCCGCCCACCTACCCCCTGGAGATCGAACTGCAAACACTGGTAGCGGCGCTGGAATGCACCAGCCGCATTCTGCTCCCCGAATCCCTGCGCAACATGGACCGGGAAGCGATGGTTGCGCGCGTAGAAGCGCTCAAGCAGCTACTGCAGACACGCTGATTATTGCTGCTGCTCGCTGCCGTTGGCGGCGGCTTCTTTCTTACGGCGGCGACGACGCGTAGTCGGCCCGGCCTCCACCTGCTCACCCAGCAGCTTCAGATACAGATCATAGCTGATGAGCACCGCGTAGGGCTCGTTGTTCTTCTGGATCAGAATCCCCCGCTCAATATTTTTGGCGTGCTCAACCAGTTCCGACGTCTTGGAGCGGAGCTCCGTAATGGTCGCAACGGCTTCAATTCCTTTCGTGCTATACATGGCGTATCACCTGTTAGTGATTGGTTGTACAATGAAGTTAAGCAACACGGTTAACGAGATACATCCTGTTAGAGTTTCTTTTCGAATTATGTACTACTGTTTAATAATGTTTCTTTCAAGCGCCTCTTTGCTACATCTTCCTGAGTAAAAGTTACCAATTGCACGCTCATGTATATGAACGGCTCTGGCTTTTCCTGATCGACATGCACCGTCTCTGGACAGGATCGAGAACGCATGTTATATTCTGTCAAACGTTGTCCACGTATTGAAGCACGGCCCATGCGACTCCGCTGTTTTGCATTCACAGGTTTTTTGCTGCTGGTAGCGCTTCCGCTTGATCTAAGCGCGCAACAGCCTCCCGGGCAACAGGCCCCCAACCGAAATGACATCCCGACCATTACCCGGACCTATGCCATCACCAACGCGCGCATCGTGGTGGCCCCGGGCCAGGAAATCCCCCGGGGCACGGTCGTGCTCCGCAACGGTGTGATCGAAGCCGTCGGCCTGGACGTACCGGTGCCTTCCGATGCCTGGGTGCTGGAAGGCGACTCGCTGGTCGTCTATGCCGGCTTTATCGACGGGCTCTCGCATGTGGGCGTGCCGGCCCCACGCCGGCAGGGAAATCAAAACGAACAGCGCCGCCGCGTGCGGAATCCGGGCGATCCGCCGCCGGAACGGGCCGGCCTGACGCCGGAGCGCGATGTGCGTACGCTGCTCAAGGCCGACGATGCCTCCATCGAAAAACTGCGCCGTGTGGGCTTTACCATGGCCCACGTCGTGCCGCGCGGACGCATGCTGCCGGGACAGGGCGCCCTGATCTTTCTACGCGGCCAGACACCCGCCGAAATGGTTTATCAGGGCGAGGTTTCCCTATTTGCCCAGCTCGAACCGGCCCAGGGGGTCTATCCGGCCACCGACATGGCTGTGCTGGCCCGCTTCCGCCAGCTCTATCGGGAAGCGGCCCGCCGTCGCCAGCATGCGACGCTCTACGCCAGCGATCCACGCGGCCTGGAGCCACCACCCTACGATCCGGTCCATGCCGCCTTTTTCCCGGTACTGGAAAAACGCCTTCCTGTTTTCTTCTACACCGAAGATGCCCTGGACATTCACCGGGTGCTGGCCCTGCAGCAGCAGCTCGACTTTCCGCTCCGGCTGGCCGGACTCGCAGGTAGCTTCGATGTGCTGGAAAAGCTCAAGCAGGCAAATATTCCGCTATTTCTGACGCTGGATTTACCAGAGGCTCCCAAGGACACCAGCAAACTCGGCAAACTTCCGGACGATTCGCTGGCTGCCCGACATAATACGTATTTGCACGTATCCAGTTATCGAGATGTGCCGGCGGAAATTGAAAATCTGAAAGCACGCCAGGCAAAAGAACGCATCAAATACTATAAAACTGCGGCACGTCTGCACGAAGCCGGTCTGCGCTTCGGCTTCAGCACCCGTGGTGCCGATCCGGACAAAATTCTGGGCAACCTGCGCACCATGATCCAATACGGGTTGCCCGAAGAAGCGGCGTTGGCGGCGTTGACCATCGACGCGGCCCGCCTGCTCGGGATCGATCGCGCCGCGGGCACGGTCGAAGCCGGTAAACTGGCCAACCTAGTGGTAACGACCGGACCGCTCTTCGACGAAAAGACGCGCATCCGCTACGTGTTCGTAGCAGGCGAGTTGTTCAAAATCAAGGAGCAGGCCCGGCGTTCCCGGACCCGCGAAGCGGCAACCACGCCGGCCCGTGCGGAGGGCACCTGGTCCTGCACGGTGGACTCGCCGGACGGCGCTATCGACACGACGCTGCGTATCGAGGGGCAATCCGGCACACTCTCCAGCAGCGTGATGCCGGAGGAACTCCCCCTGGAAGACCTGACGATGGAGGGTGCGCAGCTCACTTTCAGCGTCATGACCAATGCCTACGGACGCGTCG
This sequence comes from Rhodothermus sp., assembly GCA_015487635.1. Classification (GTDB taxonomy): domain Bacteria; phylum Bacteroidota; class Rhodothermia; order Rhodothermales; family Rhodothermaceae; genus Rhodothermus. Next base: position 33,582 of record WFPM01000033.1, on the reverse strand, counting down.
AGGCGCGTCTGACGCTCAGCGGCGAGGCAGCCGAAGGCACCATCGACGTGCCCGGCGTCGGCGCCCTGCCCATACGCTGCACCCGTACCTCCGGACCTGAACGCTAACCCTGCCTGTGACCATGCTTCGCGTGTATCTACTTGCCTGCTGTCTGCTGCTGGGCCTGACTACAGGGGCCCACGCCCAGCGGAAAGGCGACCTGTTCATCCGCAACGGCACGGTACTGACCGTCACCAACGGTACCCTGAAAAACACGGACATCCTGATCCGCAACGGCAAGATTGCAGCCATCGGACAGAATCTGAAAGTGCCCGAGGGCGTCGAGGTGATCGATGCAACTGGCATGTACGTGATGCCGGGCATCATCGACGCCCACTCGCACATCGCCATCTCCAATGTGAACGAAGCGACCAACCCGGTAACGGCCGAGGTCAGCGTAGGCGATGTGCTGAATCCCTACGACATCCGCATCTACCGGGCGCTGGCCGGTGGCGTGACCGTCTCACATGTCATGCACGGCTCGGCCAACGTCATCGGCGGCCAGAACGAAACGATCAAGCACCGCTACGGCGAGACCGATCCGGACGCCCTCCGCATGGAAGGGGCACCCCGGACCATCAAGTTCGCCCTCGGCGAAAATCCCACTCGGGTGCATGGCCGCGGCCACAACGTCCCCCCTCTGTCGCGCATGGGTGTGGAGTTCATCATCCGGGATGCCTTCCACAAAGCCCAGCGCTACATGGAGGCCTGGGAGCGCTACGAGCAGGAACGCAAGCGTAACCCGCGCGCCGTGCCACCGGCTTATAACGAGCGTCTGGAGGTGCTGGCCGATATTCTCCGGGGCAATATTCTTATCCACGCGCACTCTTACCGCGCCGACGAAATCCTCATGCTGCTGCGCGTGTTGAAAGACTTCGGTATTCAGCGCGTGGTCTTCCAGCATGCCAACGAAGCCTTCAAGGTGGCGCCCGAACTGGCCGCCTTCGGCGCCATGGCGTCGGTCTTCGCCGACTGGTGGGCCTACAAGTTCGAGGTGTATTACTCCACGGCCTACAACGCCGCCATCCTGACCCGCAACGGGGTAATCACCTCGATCAACTCGGACTCGCCGGAACTGAACCGGCACCTGTACCATGAGGCCGCCAAGACCCTGAAGTACGGCGGGTTAACCGAAGACGAAGCGCTGGCACTTATCACGATCAACCCGGCCCGCCAGCTCGGTATCGAAGACCGCGTCGGCTCCATCGAAGTGGGCAAAGACGCCGATCTGGCCATCTTCAGCGCCCACCCGCTTTCGATCTACACGGTCTGCAAGAAAACCATCGTGGACGGAATCGTCCGATTCGATGCCGACCGCGATCCCGACGATATGCGTCTCCGCGTGGATCCCGAACGTCCCGTGGAGTTGGCCATTCGCTGGGGCGACCGCCAGCACGGCCATCGCTGCCTGGAAGGCATCGACCTGATAGAATTTCTCACCGAAACGCTACAGTCCGAGTGGCAATGAAACGCATGCTTTTGCTCTGGATCATCGGCTGGCTGTTGAGCCTGCCGGCCGTACAGGCCACCGACGTGCCGAAAGCCCGGCGGGGCGTCTTCGCCCTGACGAACGCCCGTATCGTCACCGTCACACAGGGCGTCATTGAACGCGGCACGCTGATCATCCGGGAAGACCGCATCGTAGCCATCGGCACCGACGTGGAAATCCCGCCCGATGCGGAGGTTATCGACTGCACCGGACTGGAAATCTACCCCGGCTTCATCGACAGCGGCACCCAGCTGGGGTTGATTGAGATCGGCTCGCTTCCTGAGACGCGCGACTACCGGGAACTGGGCGACCTCACGCCCCAGGTGGATGCACTGACGGCCGTCAACCCGAACTCGGTGCTCATTCCTGTCAACCGTGTCAACGGCATTACCACGGTCATCACCGAACCCGAAGGCGGCCTGCTGCCGGGTAAGGCTTCCCTGATCAACCTGTTCGGCTACACGCCCGAGCAGATGCACGTGGGCGGCGTGCGCCTGATGGTACTCGACTTTCCTTCCAAAGGACGGCGCGGCCGCTGGGATCGGCGTAAGCCGGAAGACATCGAAAAAGCCTTCCGCAAGGCAATGGACAAGCTGAACGAAGTCTGGGATCGCGCCGAACGCTACGCCCGGATCGACTCGGCTTACCGGGCCAATCCCGAAAAGAATCCGAAGCCGCTCTACGTACCGGAAATGCAGGCGCTATTGCCGGTCATCCGGGGCGAGATGCCCCTGATGATCAAGGTGGACCTGGCCCCCGACATTCTGGAAGCCATCCAGTGGGTCAAAAAGCGGGGGCTGAAGCGCGTGATCTTCAGCGGAGTGGCCGAAGGCTGGCGCGTGGCCGATAAGATCGCCGAGGCCGGCATTCCCTGTCTGGTCGGTCCCGTGCTCTCGCTACCCACGCGGGAATCCGATCGCTACGACAAGGCCTACGCCAACGCGGGGCTGCTGCACGCGGCCGGAGTCAAGATCGCCATCCGCACGGGCGAGGCCGAAAACGTACGCAACCTGCCCTATCATGCTGGCTTTGCCGCCACCTACGGGCTGGGACGCGAGGCCGCCCTCCGGGCCGTTACCATCAATCCGGCCGAAATCTTCGGCGTGGACGATCTGATCGGCTCGCTGGAAGTGGGCAAAAAAGCCAACCTGTTCGTGACCGATGGGGATCCCTTTGAACCGAAAACCCGGGTGCGGTACGTGTTTATCGACGGATATATGATTCCGATGGACAACCGCCAGCTCAGACTCTATCAAGAATTCCTCCATCGGCAGCCGGGCCTCGAACTGCACCCGGCTACCCACTGACGGACACTCTGAAAAAGCCAGCGACCTCGCCTGCGCTCACAGCAGGTGGAAGACCGCATACACCAACAGGCCCACCAGCCCGGCACTGATCGTCAGAAACCGGATGGCCTGGTCGATACGGTACCGCATAACTTCCTGTTTTTTAACCACACATGGTAGAGCAAGGCGGGGCAAGGAATATACCAGGGTTCACCATGAAATTTCACCGGTTCAAAAGGGAACAAAAGCGCTTTCATTTTGCGCTTCTGGCGCATCCGTTACAATTTGATTCATCCAGAGGTAACATGGGGTTCCAAATTACCCGTTATTTTCGTGCGAAGAAAAACAGTTGGTGCTGGTCGCTTGCGCTGATCCTGCTGGTCCAGGTAGCCCGGGCGCAGGTGGGCGACATTCCCCGTCCCTACCGGGCCTATCGCGGGCTGGTGGTTTCGGCGCGCCCGGAGGCCTCCGAAGCCGGGCTGGAGATGCTCCGACGTGGCGGCAATGCGATCGACGCCGCAGTCGCCACCGGCTTTGCGCTGGCCGTAGTGCACCCCGTGGCCGGCAACATCGGAGGCGGCGGCTTCATGGTGATCCGCTTCGCCGACGGCCGCACCACCACGATCGACTTCCGGGAAACGGCCCCGCAGGCGGCTACGCGCGACATGTTTCTGGACGAGCAGGGCCGGTTCGTGCCGGAGCGCAGCCAGCAGGGCTACCTGGCTTCGGGCGTGCCCGGCTCGGTAGCCGGCCTGCTGATGGCCCACGAAAAATACGGCCGCCTTTCCCGCGCCGAAGTGCTGGAACCTGCCATCCGTCTGGCCGAAGAGGGCTTCCGTCTTACCCGTGCGCAGGCCGCCCGCTTCAACGCCTTCCGTGAAGCTTTTTCGCGCTATCCCTCCACCCGGAAGTATTTCGTAAAAGACACACCCTTCCGGGAAGGCGAACTGTTCGTGCAGAAAGACCTGGCCCGCACGCTCCGACGCATTCAGAAGTACGGCGCCGACGACTTCTACCGGGGCGAGACGGCTGACCTGATCGTAGCCGAAATGCGGCGAGGCAATGGGCTGATCACGCACGAAGACCTAGCCGCCTACCGGGCAATTGAGCGTCCTCCGGTCATCGGCACCTACCGGGGCTACCGGATCATTTCAATGGGACCGCCCTCGTCCGGCGGCATCGGGCTGATCCAGCTCCTCAATGCCGTCGAGCCCTACGACATTGCAGAGATGGGCTTCGGCAGCAGCGCCACCATTCACCTGATGGCCGAGGCTATGCGCCGCGTCTATGCCGACCGTGCGCAGTGGCTGGGCGATCCCGACTTTGTAAAGATCCCCGTGCAGGGACTGATCCGCAAGGAATACATGCGCCAGCGCATGGCCGACTTCAACCCCTATCGTGCCGATACCAGCCAACACATCACGCACGGCAACCCGTGGGCCTTCGAGTCGCAGGAAACCACGCACTATTCGGTGGTCGACAACGAAGGCAACGCGGTCAGCGTGACCACCACGATCAACGGCGCCTACGGCTCGCTCGTGGTAGTCGATGGCGCCGGATTTTTCCTGAACAACGAAATGGACGACTTCAGCGCGGCCCCCGGCGTGCCAAACATGTACGGGCTGGTGGGCTCCGAGGCCAACGCTATCGAACCGGGCAAGCGCATGCTCTCGTCCATGACGCCCACCATCGTCGAAGATCCAGAAGGTCGGCTGTTCCTCGTGCTGGGCACGCCCGGCGGCTCAACGATCATCACGACGGTCTTTCAGCTCGTGCTGAACGTGATCGATCATGGGATGAACATCCAACAGGCCGTGCTGGCCCCGCGCATCCACCACCAGTGGCTGCCTGATGTGCTCTATTACGAACGCCGGGGTCTGCCGCGCGACGTGGTCGAAAACCTGAAGCGACGGGGCTGGAAGGTGATTGAGCGCAGCGGTACTAGCGGACGGGCCCATGCCATTCAGGTCGTCTACGGCCTTGACGAGCTGGCGCCCCGGCCCGGCGTGACCCGGGTCTACCTGGCCGGCGTCGATCCGCGTGGCGAAGGCGGTGCGGCCGGCTACTGAGCTACCATTCGTTCTCCTCCTTCGTCACCCCCATCTCGACGGGCACCGGATAGTCGGCCGTGAAGCAGGCGTTGCAGTAGTCCAGCCCATTGGGATGGGCCGCGCGGACAGCTTCCATCAGCCCTTCCACCGACAGGTAGGCCAGCGAATCCACGCCCAGCCACTGGCGCATTTCCTCGATGCTGGCAAACTTGTTGGCCAGCAATTCTTCGGCGCTCGGGAAGTCCATGCCGTAAAAGCACGGGCTGATCACCGGCGGCGAAGCGATCCGGAGATGCACTTCGCGCGCGCCCGCCTGCCGAATCATGTTGACCAGAAAACGCGAGGTCGTACCGCGCACGATGGAGTCGTCCACCACCACCACGATGCGATCGCGCAGCACGCCTTCGACCGTGTTGAACTTACACCGCACCCGCATTTCGCGCCGGTCCTGGCCCGGCGCGATGAAGGTACGCCCGACGTAATGGTTGCGGATCAGGCCGATCTCGTAGCGGCAGCGGTAACCCAGCTTCTGGCACTCGGTGGTGTAGCCCAGCGCGATCGTGTTAGAGGAGTCGGGGACCGAGATGACGATCGGCGGTTTCTCATCCGGTCCGACCTCCGGCACCGGGGCCTCGTGCGCAAGCTGTTTCCCCAGCTTGCGGCGCACCTTGTCGACCATTTCGCCGAAAACTTTTGAATCGGGCCGGGCAAAATAGACGTACTCGAAAATGCACTGGCTGATGCGGTAACGACGGGGCAGGAAGTAGTGCTCGAACTGATCCGTCTCGCAGCCCTTCTGATCGATGACCAGAATCTCGCCGGGCTCGATGTCGCGCACGTACTCGGCGCCGATCATGTCGAAGGCGCAGGTCTCGCTGGCCACGCAGTAGGCCCACGAACCGTCCTCGTTGCGCAGCCGGCCCAGCGCCAGCGGTCGGAAGCCGCTCGGGTCGCGCACGGCGATCAGGCTGGTGTCGGTCAGGATCAGCAGCGAGAAGGCCCCCTCGAGTTGCGTGAGTGCATCGATGATCTGATCGATCTGGCGTTGCCGTCGGCTCTGGGCAATCAGGTGCAGAATGAGCTCGCTATCGCTGGTGGTCTGAAAAAGCGTGCCCCGCTCGCTAAAGGCCTGGCGCAGTTCGCGGGCATTCGAGAGATTTCCGTTATGGGCCAGGGCAAGGTTGCCCCCGCGATAGTGCACCACAAACGGCTGAATGTTGGCTGGATTGGTGGCCGAACCGCTCGTCGAATATCGGTTGTGTCCGATGCCCGCCCGTCCCAGCAGCTTGGTCTCGAAAATGGACGGATCGTCGAACACGTCGAGCACCAGCCCGAAATCCTTGTGCACCGGCATGACAGGACGCTGGCGTACCTCGTCGTAGGTGGAGGTTACAATACCGGCCGATTCCTGACCCCGATGCTGGAGCGCATGCAGGCCGTAGTAGATCAGACGCGCTGCATTGGGGGCATTGTAAACGCCGAAAATACCGCAGTACTCTTTGATTTCACGCATGATCTTGAAGGCCTGATCGCCTTGTTTACCCCGGGGAGGGTCTACAGGAAAATAACCCCGACGGCCAACGCAATACCCAGGCCGTCCGCCACCAGATCACGATAGCTGAAGTGCCGACTTGGACCTACTTTCCAGTCGTACAGTTCCTTAACCAGTCCCGCGGCGGCTGCAGTGCCGGCCGCCAGTGGCCAGGCCCGGCCCGGAGGCCAGCCTGCCTTCTGCTCCAGGGCATACTGACTGCTGAGCGTCCAGAGAAAAGAAAACGTCAGATGCTGCACCTTGTCGTAGCTCAGCCACGGATCGACTTTCGCTGCTTTCCTGCCCTCAGGAGCAGGCCAAGGAAGCAGCACGCTCTCGGCATTCACCGGCACCTCGGACGCCTGCAGACAGCAACCCAGACCGGCGATCACCAGCAGCCACGTCATAATTCAGATCCGTTCCCGTTCTTGCGGACGGCCACCGGCGTCGGTTCAATCCGCACCAGCACCTGACCGATCCGGTGGTTGTCGACCGTCTCCACGCGCAGGTGAAGCGGACCATACTGCACTTCGTCGCCCGGCTCCGGAATCACCCCGAGCAGGTGAAAGATCAGGCCGCCGAGCGTTTCAAAATCGAACGACTCCGTATCCAGCTCAATGCCCAGCAGCTCGGCCAGATCATCCAGGTTCATGCGGGCATCGACGCGGTAGGTATATGCGTCGAGCTGCTCGTAAAGGACCGGCTCGCCCTCGTCGTGTTCGTCGCGGATGTCACCCACGATTTCTTCCAGCACGTCTTCCAGCGTTACCAGGCCGGCCGTTCCACCGTACTCGTCCACTACGATGGCCATGTGCGTTTTGCGCCGCTGGAAGTCGCGCAGCAGATCGTCCAGTCGCTTGCTGAGCGGCACGAACATGGCTGGCCGGGCAATGTCGCGCCAGTTCAGCGGCCGATCCAGTTCGGCCCGTCCCAGATACGGAAGCAGGTCCTTGGCATAGACGACGCCCAGAATGTTGTCGAGATGCTCTGCATAAAGCGGCAGGCGCGAGTGGCCGCTGGTGCGGATGCACTCGAGCACTTCACCAAAGGTGGCCGTCTCAGGAATGGCGACCATGTCGAGCCGGCTCACCATGATCTCACGCACCGTCGTTTCGCCGAACTCCAGAATAGCGGCCAGCAGCTCGCGTTCGTCCTCGCCGAGCATACCATCCTGTGCCACCTCCAGCGCTTTCAGTTCGTCTGGCGAAAGCGGACGTTCCGGAGCGCGGAGTCGGCGCTGCACGTGCGCGCTCAGCCGCACCAGTGCATCGGCCACCGGATAGAGCGCGCGTTGCAGCACCCAGACCACGGCGGCTATGCGTCGGGCGAACGGCTCGGCGTAGCGCCCAGCCAGCAGGCGCGGCGTGATCTCGCCCATTACCAGCAGCACCAGCGCCACCCCCAGCAACTCCACCAGCAGCACGAGCACCGGAGGCCAGTGGACCTGCCACGCTAGCCGCGCCGCCAGCATCACAGCCATCAGGGCTGCGCCCACATTCGCCAGCGTGTTGAGTAGTTGGAGCGTAACGATCAGATGGCGAGGACGGGCCAGCAACTCCTGCAGCCGGCGAACGGCCGGATCGGTCGCTTCATTGGACGTAAACCCGAGCGCTCGCAGCGACAGCAGCGCCGCTTCCGAACCGGATAGCAGCGCCGAAATCAACAAGAACAGCACAAAGAGAACGCCTGCCGTAACGAGCGCTGCCGGCTCTGAGGTCAACTCAAAAGGAAACGTCAGCAGGTAAAAAACAGCACGAGATGGCGGTGCGTCTGCTTCCAAGGCCGTAGGGGCATCAGGCCCCGGTTGGTTCAACGCTCAGGTTTCTTTACAATTTAGCACAAAAACCACCAAAGGCAAGAGATTGACGACGGTCCAGCCTCCGGGTTCCATACGACGCATCCATAACGTGGCAACAAGCATCGTGCCGACTCAGCCCAGATAACCCCGGAAGACATTCAGCAGGATGATGAAGATCACCACCGGGCAGATGTAGCGGATAAAAAACTGCCATCCACGCAGCAGGCCGGAGCCTACCCGACTGCCCTGCTGCAGCTCTTTGGCGGCCCGCTCGGCCCCCCAGACCCATCCCACGAAAATGCTGATCAGCAACGCCCCCAGTGCCAGCGCCAGATTGCCCCAGATGGCGTCCATAATGCTCAGAAAGTCGTGCTGTCCAAGCAGGCCGTCCGCCCCGAACAGCCAGTCCATGTTGCTCAGTCCCGCCACGGTGCCCTGCGACAGTGCCGACGGCAACCCGATCAGGAATGTCAATACGCCCACTACCCAGACCGACCGCTTCCGGCTCCAGCGTCGCTCGTCCACGAAATAGGCAACCACCACCTCCAGCAGCGAAACGGTGGACGTAAGCGCTGCAATCGACAGCAGTAGGAAAAACAGCGCGCCGATGAGATTGCCCAGTGGCAGGGCCTGAAAGATCTCGGGTAGCACAATGAAGACCAATGCCGGACCACTGGCCGGATCGTGTCCCGTGGCAAAAACGGCCGGAAAGATCATAAAACCGGCCATCAGCGCAATGAGCGTATCGAAAAGCGCCACGTAGGAGCCGGCCACCACCACGTCTTCATGCCGCGACAGGTAGGAGCCGTAGGTGATCATAGCTCCCATGCCCAGACTGAGCGAAAAGAACGCCTGCCCAAGCGCTGCCACAATAACTTCACCGGTCACCTTGGAAAAGTCCGGTTTCAGATAAAAGGCCAGTCCTTTTTCAGCGCCTGGGAGTGTGACCGAGCGCACAATCAGCACAATCATAAGCAGAATCAGCACCGGCATAAGCACCTTCGCCCAACGCTCAATGCCCTCTTCCACGCCTCCGAAGACCACCAACATCGTCAGGCCCAAAAACAGTGCAAACAATGGGATGACAATCCACGGACTGGCGATAAAATGACCGAAATCCAGATGCGCAAACAATAGATTTTTGAAGATGTAGCCGAATGTCCAGCCCGCAATGACTGCATAATAGCTCAAAATGAACACACCGGTTAGCACGCATAGCCCGCCAACCAGCACCCAAGGTGAGCCAGGACGGATGGCCCGAATGGCCCCAACCGGGTTTTTCTGGGTGTAGCGTCCCAGTACTAGTTCGGCAAATAGGTACGGCAGGCAGATCAGCACAATGCAAAGCAGATAGATCACCACAAACGCGGCCCCCCCACTCTGTCCGGTGATATAGGGGAACCGCCAGATGTTGCCGAGCCCGACGGCCGAGCCGGCGGCCGCCAGGATAAAGCCCACGCGGGAGCCCCACTGGCCCCGATCTGCACCCGGTGTGGCCATAGGCGTGCGTTCTGTCCGTTGCGTTACAGAATGAACACGGAACGGCGCCAATAACCGGTTTTAGCAGCAAAAAATCAAGGCTCACATGCGAATCATGTGGGCCCTGTAACGCACTGCCATTTTTCCACCTTATTCCTCTGGACGCCGAGCAGCCCCTAGCTAAACTCAGAGCGTTGTGAGCACCGGTTCGGGCACCGCCAGCACGGCCGGTCGCCAGCCACGGACGGCGTTGCATACGTAGAGCGCCTCGGCCCGGCGCAGATCGGCCAGCGTCAGCACCCGTTCTTCGACGTCCGGACGCGTGCGCAGCACGTGCTGACGGTACACACCGGGCAGCAGCCCACACGAAACCGGCGGCGTGTAGAGCCGCCCGTCGAGCTGCACGAACAGGTTGGTGCGTGAGCCCTCGCAGACCTCATCCCGCGTGTTCAGAAACAGCACTTCGTCGTAGCCGGCCGCCTGCGCCTGCAGATAGGCCGCCTCGTAGTGCGCGCGGCGCGTCGTCTTGTGGTAGCGCAGCGGATCGGAAGGGTCCAGCCGCTCCCGCGCCACGCAGAGCCGCCAGGGTCGATCCGGATCCGGCGCCAGCTCAGCAGTGGTCAACTGCGTCTGTCCCGACACCTCCAGCGTCAGACGCAACCGCCACACCTTTGCGGGGTCTAGCGCCTGCTGCACCTGCGCCAGCTGCGCCCGCACCCGCTTTTCGTCCAGGGCAAACCCGAAATGCGCGGCCGATCGGCGCAGGCGTTCCAGATGAAGCTCCAGGAGTGGAATACGCCCCTGTTCGCACCGCATCGTCTCGATGAGCGCAAACGGCTCGGCGGCCGCCCGCAGGAACTGCCCCTTCAGCCAGCACTCCTCGTACTCCGCATCCGGATCCGAATCCCACACGATCCCGCTGCCCACGCCCATACGCCCTTCCGATCCGGCCAGCTCCAGCGTGCGGATGGCCACATTGAACACCGCCTCGCCCCCGGGCGCAGCGTAGCCAATCGCGCCACAGTAGACCCCTCGCGGAGCCGGCTCCAGCCGCGCAATGTGCTGCATGGCCCGGAGCTTGGGCGCGCCGGTTACAGACCCCGACGGAAACAGCGCCCGGAACAGATCGGCATAGCCTACACCGAGCCGAAGCCGCCCTGTCACCGTCGAGGTCATCTGCCAGACCGTCGGATAGGCCTCCACGCGAAACAGTTCGGGGACCGCCACGGAGCCCGGCTCGCAGCAGACCGACAGGTCGTTACGCAGCAGATCGACGATCATCAGGTTTTCTGCCCGATTCTTTTCGTCGGTGCGCAACGCCTCGGCCAGCCGGGCATCTTCGTCCGGGAGCGAGGAGCGCCGCATCGTCCCTTTCATCGGACGCGTGTAGATCTGCTCACCCTCCCGGCGGAAAAACAATTCCGGCGACAGGCTCAGCACCAGTCGTTCCCCCGTGTTGACAAAGGCGGCGTAGGGGACCGGTTGCTGACGCCGAAGGGCCAGGTAAAACGCAATCGGATCGCCCTCGAAGCGAAAACGCAGGGGCAGCGTGAAGTTGATCTGATAGACTTCGCCTTCCCGGATCAGTGCGCGGATGTGCTGCACACGCTCCCGATAGGCCTCCTGCGAAAGCACCAGATGCAGATCCCGCACGGCATAATCGCCGGTTTCACCTGCCAGGGCGGCCGTACTGGCCGGTGCCAGCACATGCGGCATTTCATAGACGCCCAACCAGGCAAGCGGTCCGGTTTCGTCCGGCACCTGAAGCGGCACGGGGGCCAGCGCATAGCCGGCCTCGTAGGCCATGTAGCCGGCTACGTAGTAACCGGCCGCGACGGCACCGTCGAGCGCCCGCAGCAGCGCCGGTACCTGCTCCGGGGTATCGGCCTGCAGGACCCGGACCGGCCGCATGAATAGCAGACTCCGACGGTTCTCTTCGTCCGGTAGGGCCGTGTCGAGCCAGACCGTACCCGGCAGCAGCAGTGGATGCATACGTCAATCCGCTTACTTTTCGGGTTTGTACGCAGCACCTGTCGTTTTGCCCCCGGGCCTCAGACCACCTTGGCGTACTGCATGCATAGCGGCTCGGATTGGTCCAGACTTGCCGTACCCGGAAACCCACCCGCCATAGCAGCCGGGCAGATTCTTCCAGCGTATATTTGTAGGAGTTTCCCGTATGAATCGACTCACCAATACGAAGGAGAAAAAAGGGCTGGCTACTCGGACCCGGCAGGACTTCCGACAGACCAGATGCATTTCGATGCGACCGGCCGCTGCATTGTAAAAGGCATGGTGGGCAAAATTGTCCAGGTCAAACGTGCCTTCCAGCTCCCGGTTGATGCGCATCAGCAGGTTCTTGTTAAATGCTGCCGTAATGCCTGCAGGATCGTTGTAGGCCGCTTCGAGCCCGGGCAACTCTTCTGCAAATCCACGCCATCACCACCAGCCCACCTCCCGAACCACCTTTCGTAAAAACTCTTCCAGCTCAAAATTGTCAATCGTAGATCCCAGAAAAATCCGGCCACCCGCCGTGTGGCTTCCGTCCCTTCGGGAAATGGGAACAGACGAATATATAATCGGCACAGATCGGACGGATGCAAAGGTCCGGATAATGCTTCCGAAGCGTCCGCGTGGCCTCTGCGAGTGCCGTCCGCGAAATATCCACGGGCACGTAAACCACCGAACCTCCAGCCGGTCCAGAAGCAGGCAGTTTTTTCGACTGCTGCCGCTGTCATATTCCACCAGCGCGATCTCCGGGTCCAGACATCGGGCAATTTCGGTACTCCGAGACTCCAGGATCCTCAGCTCCGTGCGCGTCAGATAGTACGCTTCCAGTTCACAGATCTGCTCAAACAATGCCGAACCGTGTGCGTCGTAAAAGTACTCGGGAGGCAGCGTGCAGGGTCACCGCGCCAGACCCTGCAACACGTCGTTCCGGAACGTATCGGTATCAGGTGCCAGGTTCAGCAGGCTATCGACGGAGATTCCCACAGGCATAAACGATCCGGATTTGAACGCCCACCATGACTACGTGTGTTTTCCGGGGAGCGCGTTACAGTCGATTATGAGGTCGGCGATTGCATCCGGCAGTGCTCCTGAAAGCGTTCGTAGATAAACTGAAGGAGCTTTTCGGCCACAGGCTCAGGCAGGTCCCGGATCTGAGGGCCTCCGATGGCCGGTGCACCAGCCATGTCCACCCGCAGGCTGGCCAGCCCCAGCCGACGCTGAAACAGCGAACACGTCAGCGAAAAGCTCTGCATTTTCTGATAGGGCAGGCACCAGATGCGGTGCCAGAAAACACCCTGCCGCACAAACAGATATTGCTCCTTCAGCGCGTATCCGTGGCGGCGATACTGCAGCCAGGCCAGTATCGGGGCTCCCGGCGGCAGCACGACCAGCAGCCAGCGCACCTCAGGCCAGATCCATCCCAGCCCCAACAGCACCGCAGCACCGAACAGCAGATACCGAAGGGTGGCCCGTCGAATCATCCGGGGCGAGACGCGCTGCCAGGTCGCAGGAAGTGCAATCGGCCACACATGGGCGGCAATCTGCTGGATCTCGGAAAGCCGCCCGAAAGGCATCAGCGTCTGGACACCCTGCGTTTCTCGGTCCAGCCCCATGAGCTGCGCCTCCAGGGCATACCATCCAAAGTGCTGCATAAGCGGATTGGTCTGGATGATCAGGGCCTGAATTCGTCGCCGGGGCAACGCGCTTTCCGCCACGGTAAACAGGCCGCTCCTTCGATAAAACCGCTCACCTTCCTGCCAGAGCTGAAAGCCGTAGAAACGCACCACATGCACCACAATCCCGGCCGCCCAGCCCAGCAAGGCCGCCAGTAGGAGCGTGGCCGTGGTGGCCAGCAGCGGCGCCTGCTCGAAGGCCTCCTGCACCCAGTGCAGCCGCCCGCGTACCACCCAGTCGATCAGGTCCTCGGGCGTCAGATCCAAGTACTCCATACCGGAAAACATACCGGCCAGGTACACCAGCGAAAAGCGAAACGCCCCGGAACGCAATAGCTGACCGGGCGCCATAGCAAACAGCAGCGTACGCGTCAGTTGCACCGGCTGCTCCGCCACCGGACCACTCCGAAACGCCCGCACCTGTTCTTTCAGACGCTGCGCTTCGGCCAGGCTGACGAAAGCGATCTCCCCTTCGGTTTCGGCACTCCCAGCCGTCTCGATGCGCACGCGGGCCAGCCCTAGCAACCGCGCCAGCAGCGTCCGCTCAATCTGAATGTTCTGAATGCGATCGATCGGGATGCTGCGCCGCCGGTGCGTCAGCACGCCGCTTTCGATAAGCAGTTCGCGCGGCGTCAGCGCATAGCGAAAGCGCAGATAATGCGCTAGAATCAACGGAAAGGCGAGCAGGCCGTACAGCAGCAGGGTGATCAGCGTCCCCCGATCTACCGCTTGCCCCCGAAGCGCCGGAAGCAGCAGAATGATCAGGGCCGGCAGACTCATCAGCATGCGCACCAGCAACGTCAGCGGGTGCAGCCGACGGAATTGCAGGGCTTCGATGGATGGTTCGGACGCAGGCGAACGTTCCATCAGAGCGTTTCCTCCAGCAGGTACCGCTTGATCTCATCGCGCAGCGTCTCGGCCTGTTCCTGACGCAGACCGGGTAGCACGACGGCGCTGTGCCGTGTGCCGGCCGTGTGCAACACAATGCGGGCCAGCCCGAACTCACGCTCGATCAGGTCCTGGGCAATGTCCAGATGCTGCACACGTCGCAGCGGCACAATCGTGCGCACGCGCACCAGCACCCCCCGCTCCAGCACCAGCTCTTCGGGACCCAGCGCGTAGCGCCAGTAGCGGTAGCGCAGCCGGGGCACCCCCCAGATCATTGCGCCGCCCCCGACCAGCACCAGCACCAGCAGCAAGCCTGGAGGCAACCACCGATCCGACGCAAACAGATGAGTCACTTCATAAAAAACGACGGGAATCAACACCAGCAGCATCCAGAGCAGCAGCTTGATGCGCCAGACGGTACGAATGGCCGGATCCAGCGATTCCATAGGGCGGCAGCCGGGTTTTTGCAATATGCTGCTGGTATTCGTCCGGAAAGGCGGAGGTTTCCTTTACAAACCCGGCGCGAGATGACGTACCCGATAGAGGCCATCCGGTACGTAACGGTTCACGGGAATCCAGTAGGCGCGATCGGTCGCCAGGACGAGTTGCAGCGAAAGCAACGGCGCACCGGGGCGCCAGCGCATCAGCCGCAGGCTGTCGCCCACGGCATACCCTTCTTTTTCCGGCGTCATGGGATCGTCGGCCCAGAGCGTCAGCGCCGTGCTATGCCCCTCCCAGCGGATTTGTCCGGCACATCGCCCTTCGGGCGTAAAAGCCAGCAGCAGATCGCCCGGGCGCACATCGACACCCCGAAAGGCATCGGCCGGCAATAGCAACGTAGCATTCTGGCCGGTGCGAAATGCACAGGTCGGCTGCGCACAGACGCCGGTCGCCACCAGTAGACCGCACGCCAGCAGCCAGAAGCAACGACCCCTGCCCGTCATAGCTCAGTCAGCCGCGTCCACCGGACTCAGCAGCAGTCGGAGGAACCCATCGCGCTGCTGCATGGCCATCATCTGCGCCCAGCGCCACATGCCCGTCCCGGTGCGCACGCGTACCCGCCAGACACGCGGTGCTGCTACACCGTTCTGCACGCACTGCACGTAATGAAGCGCCAGGTCCAGATCGTGACGATGCACCAGTCCCCACCAGGGATGCCCCAGCAGTCGATGCCGTCCCGGCCCCAGCCAGCCGCTGTAGCCGGGGCTTACCGCGCGGATGATCCCTTCTCGGTCCACCACAAGCGAGACGGGCTCCGCTCGCACCGAAGGAATCGGACGAACTTCCAGAAAAGCCGGCTGCATACCTCCTCCGTTGATTTAGACAACAAACTGTATACAATGTACCACAGTACCTCCATCTGTGTTACTCCCAAAACGCTCCGGGCGGCTTGAAGAAAAACCTCCTTCTCGGAGTAGCTTCTGGCGCATTCAGATGGGCAGCAAAGGCACAATCCTCTCATCGCACTTAACTCGGCACGGTTTCGGTCGATTCCCCTGTTAGACGGACTCGCAATCATACCCTGCCATGAAACAGGTGCCCGGTCGTCCTATGTCGTTCACCTTCGACTACGAAGCCGTTGCCGAGCTACCGCCAGTGCTGCAGCGCTATGTGCTGGCGCTGTACCACCGGGTCTGGACGGCCTACCGGAAGGCGGGTTGTCCCTTCGGGGAGACGGACGCGGCCATGCTACTCTGGTTTGAGTTTCGAAGCTACGCCACAACAAACTGAGGCATTGCAAATCTTTCCCGTCTACGCTGCAACCGGAGGCGTCCCCTGTCGTAAAGATCGACGAAAGCAAACTATTTCGTCGATCTGAGGGAGGAGCCATGACCGAGCCCAGACAGCACTTTGAGACGTTCAAGGTCAAGGGCGGACAGTTGCTGGATCGCATCCGCGAAATCATCGAGGAAGGAAATGCCCGGCGCGTCATTCTGAAGAAGGACGATCGCGTCCTGCTGGAATTTCCGCTCTCGGTGGGGGTTGGCGGTGCGGCAGCCGCCGTCTTGTTTGCCCCAACGCTGGCCGCGGTCGGCGCCATTGCCGCCCTGGTCAGCGACGTGGACGTGATCATCGAGCGGCGCCCTGCCTCACCCCAGGAGCTACCCCCTGCCGAGCAGACTTCCGGTGAAAACACGGCACAATCGCCCGGCAGTTGAAATGCACAAGGCGCCCCGGTTTCCGGCTGGCCGGGGCGCCTTTTTTCTCCCCCGTAGCGCTGCTTAAAGGCTGAAGCCGAACACCAGATAGGAACGCTCCACGCGCGGATTTGGGTTCAGGATGTACTGCACGAAAACCGGCAATCCGAATGACTCGGTGATCTGGATGGTACGTGAGGCCGAGAGGCCCAGATTGACCAGCGCCACGCCGCCCGTGTTGTAGAATCCGCTCTCGCCGGCTACCACGCCCACGGTCAGCCCCATCTCCACCCCGTTGACCGCGAACGGAAACTGCCCTTCCAGGTAGATTGAGTTGTCCGGATCATTATAGGCAAAAAATCCGGCAAACAGCGAAAACGACGCAGTTTCCGGCCCATTGATCTGCAGGAAAGGCTCCAGGTAATGCGCACCTTCCCCGTTGTCGTCGAAATCGAAAAACTTGGGTCCCCCCGGCGCCGGGAAGTAATAGTCCGTTACGCCGACCGAAACGGCCCCGAAGCTCAGGATCAGGTAAAGATCGTGTTCGTTGGCACCGGCGCCCGGGGCCGAGATTGCGTAGGAAGCCCACGTGCCCACCGTCAGCGCACCCACCGAAAGGCTCAGTCCCGGCTGCACGCTCATCGACTCGCCGAAGTCCGTGCCGCGCCAGATGTACCGACTGACCACCTCGGCGCTCAACTGGACTTCTTGGGCCCGGACCATAGCGGCCAGCAAAAGGGTTCCAAGCAACAGGCTGTGGCGGAGATGCTTCATGGCGCTATCTGTTTTAATTAGTTATTACAATCACAATTATAATTTTATATAACCCAAAACCTGTTATAAACATAATTTTTTAAACAGAAGCGCTTCCTATCATAAATCTTTATGACAATCTTGCTGCCCACCTATGCCGATGTCGAGGCGGCTGCCAGGCGACTGGAAGGTGTCGCGCACTGCACGCCGATCATGCGCAGCCGCACGCTCGATCGCCTGACGGGAGCCACGCTGTTCTTCAAGTGCGAGAATTTTCAGCGCGCCGGCTCTTTCAAATTCCGCGGGGCCTACAATGCGCTGGCCACGCTCCCGGAAGCCGAACGCCGCCGGGGCGTGCTTACCTACTCCTCGGGCAACCACGCCCAGGCGCTGGCGCTGGCCGGACGCCTGCTCGGCGTGCGGGTAACGGTGGTCATGCCGCAGAATGCCCCGAAGGTGAAGCGGGCGGCCACGGCCGGCTACGGCGCCGAGATCGTACTGTACGATCCGGAGCAGATCACGCGCGAGGAACTGGGGCGGCGGCTGGCTGCCGAACGGGGCCTGACGATCATTCCGCCCTACGACCATCCACAGATCGTGGCCGGACAGGGCACGGCCGCCCGGGAGCTGCTGGGGGCGGTGGAGACGCTCGACGTGCTGCTGGTGCCCTGCGGGGGCGGCGGGCTGCTTTCGGGCTCGGCGCTCAGCGTCCGGGCGCTGGCGCCCCGGTGCCGCGTGATCGGGGTCGAGCCCGAACGGGCCGACGACGCCACACGCTCGTTCCGCACCGGACGGCTGCACCGCGTGCACAACCCGGACACCATCGCCGACGGCGCCCGCACGCCCTCACTGGGCGAGATCACCTTCCCGCTGGTGCGGCAATATGTGGACGACATGGTGACCGTCTCAGAAACGGCCATCCTGCAGGCCATGTACGTGCTCTGGGAACGGCTCAAACTGGTGGTCGAGCCCACCGGCGCACTGCCGCTGGCCGCCCTGCTCGAAAACCGGGTAGCCGTCGAGGGCCGGCGGGTCGGACTGATCCTCAGCGGCGGCAACGTCGATCTGCGCCGCGCCGCCACACTCTTTGCCCGGCTGAACCAACTGCCCGAATTGCCCTCCAGCGTATGACTGTCGATCGCCAGATGCTGGATGCGCTGATTGCGCGCTATGAGCAGCCGGACTTCATCGCCTCGGATCCGATCGCGATCCCGCACGCCTTCGACGACGCGCGCGATCAGGAAGTGATCGGGCTGTATGCCGCGTTGCTGGCCTGGGGGCGTCGCTCGATCATTCTGCAAAAGCTGGAAGCGCTGTGCGCGCGCATGGACTACCGGCCCTACCGTTTCGTGCGTTTTTTCGACCCCGAGCGCGACGCGGAACGGCTGCGCACGTTTCGCCACCGGACGTTTCAGCCGGAGGATGCCTTCTGGCTGACGCGCAACCTGCAGGCTCTGCTGGCCCGCTACGATACGATCGAACACTTCGTGGCCGCTCACCTGCCGGCCAACGCGCCGGACATCGGTCCGGCTCTCGAGGCGCTGAGCCGGGCACTCTGCGGGCTGCCGGGTACTCCTCCCCGCCTGCGCAAGCACCTGCCCCGTCCCTCTGCGGGTAGCGCCTGCAAACGGCTGGCCCTGTACTTTCGCTGGATGGTGCGGCCCGGACCGGTCGATCTGGGGCTGTGGCGCACGGTACGCCCGGCGCAACTGGTGCTGCCGCTGGACGTGCACGTCGGACGCCAGGCGCGGGCCTGGGGGTTACTTCGACGAAAAGCCAACGACTGGAAGGCGGTACAGGAGCTGACGGCCGTCTGTCGCCGCTTCTGTCCGGACGATCCGGTGCGCTACGACTTTGCGCTGTTCGGCGCGGCGCTGTTGAGCAACATGCCAGAAGCCAGCTCCTCGCCGACGGCCCGGTAGGCCCGGTTGTAGTAAAGCAGCGGCGGTCCGTCGGCAAACGTCTCGATGTTTACCACTTCACCGACAAAAATCGTGTGGTCGCCGGCCTCCAGGGTACGGTACGGACGACAGTGGAGCACGGCCAGCACTCCTTCAAGCAGGGGTGTGCCCTCGGGGTGCAACCGGTAAGCCAGCTCCTCGAACTGCTCCGCACCGCTCAGACCGGGCTCGGCAAAACGCCGGCTGAGCGCCACCTGCTCGGCGCCCAGGATGTGCACGGCAAAATGGCGGGCCTCAAGCAACAGGGGGTGAATACGCGCCTGCCGCGCCACATTGAACGAAATGAGCGGCGGATTCAGAGAAACGCTGGTAAACGAGCCGATCGTAATGCCCCGCATTTCGCCGCAGGCAGCCGCCGTAACCACGGTTACGGGCGACGGCACCCGCCGCATCACCTGTCGCAGGGCTTCGCCGAGAGCCGATGTAGTCACGGGAGACATCAACGGAAGGCGTCCTTGAAGCGGCTGAAGAAGGAGCGGCGTCCTTCTTCAAGGCGTGGCTGGAAGGAAGGCGAATGCCGGAGGCGTTCCAGAATCTGCCGTTCTTCGTCGGTCAGCTCCGTAGGCGTCCACACATGAACGCGGACGAACTGGTCGCCCCGCCCCGGTCCGTTAAGTTCCGGAAGGCCGCGGCCGCGCATGCGCAGCATCTTGCCGGACTGAATGCCCGGATCGATCTGCAGCCGGGCCCGGCCTCGCAGCGTAGGCACTTCGACCTCCGTGCCCAGCGCGGCGTCCGGGAAAGAGATGACCAGGTCGTAATAGATGTCCAGTCCCTCTCGCACGAAGTGTTCATGCGGGAGTTCTTCGATTTCGACGACCAGATCGCCGGGTGGTCCGCCCTTGACGCCCGCATGGCCGGCCCCGCGGATGGTCAGGTAGTGGCCTTCGAGCGCACCGGGCGGAATCGTCACCCGGATCGTCTCTTCGTTCATGCGGCGGCCACTACCACCGCAATCCGGGCACCGGTTGCGCAGAATGCGTCCGGCCCCACCACAGTGCGGACACGTCTGGATGTTGATGAACTGCCCGAAAATGGAACGCGACACCTGGCGCAGCTCGCCCGCGCCCCGGCAGGTGGGGCAGGTCGTATAGCCGGCCGTTCCGCCTTCGGCGCCGGTGCCGTTGCAGGTGGCGCAGGACACGTATTTGCGGACGGTGACTTCTTTCTCCGTGCCCTCGGCGATCTCCTCCAGCGTCAGTTGCACCTTGACGTGAACGTCGCCACCGGCGCGGCCATGTGCTTCCCGGCGTCTGCGGCGGCGTCCACCGCCGAACACCTCCTCGAAGACGGAGCCAGAGGCGCCGAAAATATCGTGGAAGGCGTTGAAGATGTCGTTCAGGTCCTCAAAAGGTCCACCTTCCGGCATGCCGTTGCCCCGCACACCGGCATGGCCGTAGCGGTCGTAGCGCCGCCGTTTCTCGGGATCCGAAAGCACCTCGTAGGCTTCGGCGATCTCCTTGAAGCGTGCCTCTGCCTCTTTGTCGCCGGGATTGCGGTCGGGGTGGTACTGGAGCGCCAGTTTGCGATAGGCTCGCTTAATTTCTTCCTGGGTGGCGTTGCGATCCACCCCGAGCACCTCGTAGTAGTCACGCATAGATCAGGGCCTTCCGCTCAGGCCTGGCTGTTTCCGTCGGGCGGGGCAGCCACGACAACCCGGCTGTGCCGGAGCACGCGCTCGCCCATCCGGTACCCCTTCTGCACCTCCTGCAGGACCGTCCCGGGCGTCACGCCCTCCGGCGCCGGCTGCTGCATCATGGCTTCGTGCAGGGCCGGATCGAAAGGCTGACCCACCGCCTCGATAGGCTCCACGCCCAGGCGGGCCAGCTCGGTCAGAAACTTCTGGTGGACCAGTTCAACGCCCTCACGCAGTTTGTGATAGGCAGCGCCCGGATCCTGCGTTTCGGCCTGACGCGCCGCCTCCAGCGAACGTTCCAGATCGTCCAGCACCTCCAGCAGCGGACGGATCGCCAGCGCCTTACCCATCTCCAGCAGTTGCCGCTTTTCCTGCTCGACGCGCCGGCGATAGTTCTGCAATTCGGCCGCCGTGCGCAGGAACTTGTCCTGTACCTGCGCCAGCTCGGCCTCCAGTTGTTCGATACGGGCTACCAGATCGTTTTCCTCCTCCGCTGGCGCCTCTGCAGCGGCGGCTTCCGCTTCGGGCGCCGTCGGTGTGCTTTCGTTCTCGTTTACCTGTTCTGCACGCTGGGTTGTCTTCATTTCCTCCGACATAGTCGTCATCGCTTCGTTTCGGCCCCCACGGGCTCAGTTGACGGTGTCGTCGACCGGACGACTGAGGAGCCGGGCCATCTCCTGCACCAGCGCCAGCACGCGCCGGTAGTCCATACGGGTAGGCCCGATCACGCCGATGGTTCCCACGGCATCACCCAGGCGATAGCGTGCCGTGACGATCGAGAATCTTTCCACCTTTTCGTCACGGTTTTCGCGTCCGATCGATACCTGGGCGCGGCCTACTTCAACGTTATCGGACGTGTCGGTTCCCTCCAGCAGCTGCACCAGCTCCTCCTCGTCTTCCAGCAGCAGAAAGAGATTACGCAACTCTTCCGGCTGCTGGAATTCCGGCTGGCCCATGATGTACTGAGTGCCGCCGAAGCGCACGCGGCCTTCGCTGGGTTCGCTGAAAAGCACGGGCGCCTCGGTCATCACCAGTTGCACCAGGCCGGTCTGATCTTCCAGATCACGCAGGCGCTGATGGCAACTCTGTCGGATCGCGGCCAGCGTAAGTCCGGCCAGTCGCTCGTTGAGCAAAGCCACGACCAGCTCCAGATCGCGACGGCTCAGCTCCGAGGTCAGTTCCACAAGGATCGTGCGCACCAGGCCGCCCCGCACGCTGAGCACGAACATGGCCCGCGTGGACGAAAGCGGCACCACTTCGAGCCGCTCCAGCACGCCGGTCGAGAACCGGGGCGTCAGCACCACACCCAGCAGCCGGGAAAGCTGGCCGAGTAGGCGCGTGCTCTCCCGCCACAGCTCCTCCGGATCGTTGCCGATCTCCCGCACCTTCTGCTGGAGCAACCGGCGTTCGTCCGGAGCCAGCTCGGGCACGTCCATCAGCGCATCGACGAAGGTCCGATAGCCCAGGTCCGTGGGCACCCGACCGGCCGATGTGTAGGGATGGTCCAGATAGCCCATTTCCTCCAGATCGCTCATCGTATTGCGAATGGAGGCCGGACTCAGGCCGATCGGATACCGCCGGGCCAGAAAGTGCGATCCGACCGGACCGGCCGTGTCGATAAAGCTCTCGACCACCAGTCGGAGAATCTGCCGCTCCCGCTCGTTCAGCGGCGCGGCCGGATTATCCTTCCGCACCACCCGGTAAGGTGGCTTTCGCCGCCGCACCTGTCCAAGCCGCACTGATCCACGCATATTGTTTTTCACGGAAGTTGACCGCTGATTCGACGCAAAAATCCGTAATTCCAACCGCCTTGCCACAAAGGCGGTTTCCCATACGATTTTCGCGAGAGAGACTTCCAACGATCCCGTAACTTTACCCGTCGCCCTTTCGTAGCAACCGGCGTCGTATCTTTCAGACGATATTTTCCACCAACGGCTTGAAGTCTGCCATGCGGTTTCTTTCCTCGCTGCTGGCCAGCATTCTCGGCACGCTGATCGCCATCGGGCTGGTCTTTCTATTCCTGTTTCTGTTTCTGATGGGGTTGGCGACAGCCGTCGAGCAACCGCCGGCCATTCGCTCGGGCTCGGTGCTGGTAATCCGCCTGAGCGGTCCCATTCCGGAAGTCGTCTCGCCCGATCCCCTCAACCGCCTGCTGCTAGAAGAGCCACCCTACGGCCTGCACGATCTGACGCACGCCCTGAAAAAAGCAGCGGCCGACCGGCGCATCGAAGCCGTCTGGCTTCGCCTGCAGAATCCGCAGCTCTCCTGGGCCTCGCTGGAAGAAATTCGCGCCGCGCTGGTCGAATTCCGCTCCAGCGGCAAGCTTCTTATCGCCTCATGCGAGGACTTCGGCATGGACGAGGCCACGTATTTTCTGGCCAGTGCGGCCGACAGCGTGTTTGCCGGACCGGAGTCGTTCTTCGAGTTCAACGGCTTTTACCTGACGGCCGAATTCTACAAGCGGCTGCTCGACAAACTGGAAGTCGAAGCCCAGGTGGTGCGGGCCGGTGCCTTCAAGAGTGCCGGCGAACCGTTCGTGCGTGAACATCTCTCCGAAGAAAACCGCCTGCAATTGCAGGCGCTGCTCGACGCCTACAACCGGCGCTTCCTGGAAACGGTAGCCGAGGCCCGTGGGCTTTCGGTGGAAGACGTGAACCGGCTGGCCACCGAGCAACTGCTGCTCTCTGCCGAGGAGGCCGTGCAGGCCGGATTACTCGACGGGCTCCGTGACGCCGGCCAGATCGAGCACATGCTGAAGACGCACCTGGGCTACGGGCCGGACGAAAAGCTACGGCGCGTCTCACTCCGTCGGTACGTGCGCGTGCCCGACCGCGAGACCGGGTTGCCCACCGGCAACGAAGGCGAAATCGCCGTGGTCTACGCCGTGGGGACGATCGTGCCCGGCAAAAGCCAGCAGGAGCCGGTCCCGGTCCCCTTCCTGGGCGGCCGGATGCTGGGCAGCGAAACGCTGATCGCTGCGCTGGAGGAGGCGCGCCGGAGCGAACGAGTGAAGGCCGTGGTGCTGCGCATCAACTCGCCGGGCGGCTCGGCGGCCGCCTCAGAAGCCATGTGGCAGGCCATCCGGCGCACGGCTGAAGAAAAGCCCGTGATCGTCTCGATGGGCGACGTGGCTGCCTCCGGCGGCTACTGGATCAGCACAGCCGCCGATACGATCGTGGCCGATCCGCTGACCATCACGGGCTCGATCGGGGTGATCGGCATTCTGTTCAATGCAGGTGGCCTGTTCGAAAACAAGATCGGCATCACCTACGACCTGCTACGCACCAGCCCGTACGCCGACATGTTCTCGGGGCTGGTCCCTCCGGAGCCCTACGAGGTGGAACGCCTGCAACAGACCATCCTGGCGACCTATCGTACGTTCCTGCGAAAGGTATCGCAAGCCCGAGGACTTCCCGTCGATTCGGTCGATGCCATCGGTGGGGGGCGTGTCTGGATCGGCGAAGCGGCCCACCGGATCGGGCTGGTGGATGTGCTGGGCGGCATGGATCGGGCCATTGCCATCGCCGCCGAAAAAGCCGGCCTGGCGCCGGGCACCTATCGGATTCGCGTGCTGCCGCGTCCCCGGACGTTTGCCGAGCGACTGGCCGAACAGCTGGAAGCAAAAGCCGTGCAGACCTGGCGCAATCTGACCGCCTCGCCGGCCACCCGGATGCTGGAGGCCTACCGCCCCACGCTGGAGCGACTCCGACTGCTTCACGGCACGCCGCTGGCCCACATGTGGCCCGAACTGTCCATCCGCTGACCTGCTTCGAAACAAAAAAGCGGGGCGACCAGACAGCCGGTCGCCCCGCTTTTTTTGCCGATCGCCTGTCACGGGAAAATGCCCAACTCCAGATAGGACCGGGCCACTTTGTCAATTGCATCGATGAAGGCAGCCGTGCGCAGATCCACCCCGTGCTTGCGCCGGATGGCCAGAATTTCCTGATAGGCGTTGATCATGGTCTCCTCCAGGCCGGAGTTGACCAGATCTTCTTCGTCGGCGCCATGCGCCACTTCCTGCACGAGTTCGACCGGTACCTTCTTGCCGGTCAGGTCTTCGATGACCTCGAGGATGCGGCTGAAGGTGCGTTCCTCGAAGCGCTTGCTGAGCCGCCCGAACCGCACGTGATACAGGTTGCGCAGCCACTCGAAGTAGGAGACCGTCACACCACCGGCGTTGAGATAGATATCCGGGATAATCAGCACGCCCTTCTTGAGCAGAATCTCCTCGGCCTCGATGGTTACCGGGCCGTTGGCCGCTTCGGCAATGATTTTGGCCTGAATGCGCGGGGCGTTTTCCACCGTGATCTGATTTTCCAGCGCAGCCGGCACGAGAATGTCGCAGGGCAGTTCCAGGGCATCCTGCGAGCGCTCCAGGTTTTTCGCACCCGGGAAATTCAGGATCGAACCGGTGCGCCGCCGGTGCTCCATGACGGCCTCCAGGTCGAGGCCGTCCGGATTGTAGATCGCCCCTTCGATTTCGGCCAGGCCTACCAGCACAGCCCCACCTTCCTGCAGGAACTTGGCCGCGTGGTAGCCCACGTTACCCAGTCCCTGCACGACCACCGCCTTGCCAGACAACCCCGGCTGAAGCCCCAGGGCCTCCATGTCTTCCACCACACCGCAGGCCTCCCGCACGCCGAAGAACACCCCGCGCCCGGTGGCTTCTTTGCGACCCCGAACCCCTCCCTGCCCGACCGGTTTGCCGGTCACACAGGCCAGCGCTTCGAGCGGATTGGACGAGAAGGAATTGTATGTATCCAGAATCCAGGCCATCTCGCGGGGACCGGTCCCGTAGTCCGGCGCGGGCACGTCCACGCCCGGACCGATAAAGTTTTTGCGAAGCAATTCAAACGTATAGCGGCGCGTAATTCGCTCCAGTTCGGTCTCACTGTATTTACGCCGGTCGATTTTGACGCCCCCTTTAGCCCCGCCAAACGGCACGTCCACGATGGCGCACTTGTAGGTCATCAGGGCGGCCAGCGCCATCACCTCGTCTTCGGTGACATTGGGCGCGTACCGAATGCCGCCTTTGGTGGGCAACTTGTGATGGCTGTGTTCGGCTCGATAGGCCCGGACTACTTCGATCGAGCCGTCATCCCGCTTGACGGGGAATTCCATCCGGTAGACGCTATTACAAGCCTTTATCTGCTCGAGCAAGCCCTTCGGATGGTTGGTACAGGCGGCCGCCCGATCGAACATGCGGTTGACCTGTTCCCAGAAGGAATAGGTCCGTTCTTCTACAGGTGCTTCGGTCAGTTGCATGGCTGTCTTCGGCTCGTTTGGTAGATGCAGTGAAAATATAGGAGAAAGTTGTCGGCCCAGAAAGCGCTTCCGAAGAAAATCTTGCCGAAAAAGTTTCTCCGGGTCGAACGCTATGCGTTCAGGCCAGCGCCTCAAGCAGGATTTCCGCCGGGTGCAACGCCCGCCGCCCCGTCGTATCCTGAATCTGCGCGCGGCATGAAGTGCCGGATGCCGCAATGAGCGTGCCGTCGTTGGCCGCCCGCACGGCTGGCGCCAGCCGCCGCTCGGCCATCTTCAGTGAAATGTCCACGTGTTCCTTTTCGTACCCGAAGGCACCGGCCATGCCGCAGCAGCTCGTATCGAGCACTTCGACCGTATAGCGGGGCGGCAGCGATAACACCCGGACGGCTGCTTCGGTCCCGATCAGCGCCTTCTGGTGGCAGTGAACGTGCAGTAGCACCTGCCGCGGCGTTTCGGTCCAGCGCACCCCGTCGAGTCGACCTTCGTCGGCCAGGCGGGCCACGTATTCTTCGAAGGTGAACACGCTCCGTGCCAGCGCCCGTGCCCGCGGATCGCCCGGCAACAGCGCGAGCAGCTCGTCACGAAACGTCAGAATGCAGCTCGGCTCGAGCCCGACGATCGGCCAGCCCTGTTCGACGTAGGGATGCAGGCGTTCGACGGCGTCAAGCACCTGCCGCTGCGCCTCGCTAAGCAACCCCTTGGAGATAAGCGGCCGGCCGCAGCAGGCCCGTTCGTCGGGCACCACCACCTGAAAGCCCAGCTTCCAGAAAAACTCGGTGGCCGCCTGTGCGACTTCGGGATGATGATAGTTGTTGAACGTGTCGGCAAAGAGCACGACGGTCGGCCCGTCGAGCGCGCGCCGTTGCTGCCGGAACCAGTGCGTGAACGGCTCAATAGCAAAGCCTGGCAGCCGCCGCCGGGCACTGATGCCCAGCGCTCGGTCCATCACCCAGCGCACGAGCGGGTTGCGCAGGCCGCAGTTGGCCAGCCGGGCTTTCCAGCCGCCCCGGATCCACCGGGCCAGCCGGGGCTGGTGGGCGAACAGCCGCACGCGCAGCGGCACGCCGTTCGCCTCCCAGTACTTGGCCAGCCACTCCGCCTTGATCCGGGCCATGTCCACGTTCGATGGGCACTCGGTCTTGCAGCCCTTGCACTGCACGCATAGGTCCATCACTTCGTAGAGCGCCTTGCCCGTCAGTTCCTCGACGGGAAGTGCCCCGGACATCACCGAGCGCAGCGCATTGGCCCGCCCGCGCGTCGTGTGCCGCTCG
Organism: Rhodothermus sp.; assembly: GCA_015487635.1. GTDB lineage: Bacteria > Bacteroidota > Rhodothermia > Rhodothermales > Rhodothermaceae > Rhodothermus. Next base: position 6,317 of record WFPM01000033.1, on the reverse strand, counting down.
TCGCGCGTGACCATGTAACTCGGGCACATGACGCCGCTTTCCAGTTTGCGGCAGGCGCCGTTACCGTTGCACTGCTCGACGGCCCGCGCAAAGCCCCCTTCTTCCGACCAGTCCAGCTCCTCAATTAATTCGATGGTGTGATAGGTGGGCCCCATGCGCAGGTTTTCCGTCAGCGGGGGCGTGTCGATCACCCGGCCCGGATTGAGTAGGCCGTCCGGGTCGAAGATCTGCTTGAGCCGACGATACACGTCGCAGAGTTCCGGCCCCAGGAACGCTTCGTTGAGCGCGCCCCGCACGATCCCGTCGCCGTGCTCGGACGACAACACGCCGCCGTACTTTTTGACCAGCTCCATGGAGCCGACGGCAATGTCGCGCATTTTTTCCACCTCGCGGGCGTCTTTCGTGTTGATGAAGGGCCGGATGTGCAGGCAACCCGCCGAGGCATGCGCGTAGAAGACGGCCCGCGTGTTCGTCTCCCGAAGCAGCCGCTCCAGATCGGCCACGTAGTTGGCCAGGTATTCGACGGGTACGGCGGCGTCTTCGATGATCGGGATCGGCTTGTGATCGCCCTTGACGCCCATCACAAGCCCCACCCCTTCGCTGCGGACGTTCCAGATATTCCGGACGTGTTCGGGTTGAAGCGCCCGTACCACGGCATAGCCCTGGCCAGCCCGCCGGAGCGTCTCCTCCAGCACGTCCAGCCGATGCACCAGCTCCGTCTCGCTTTCACCGAAGTATTCGGTGATGAGCACGGCGCCCGGATCTCCCTGAATAAACGTGGCCAGCAGCGGCGCGTAGCCCGGCGCGTGGCGCGTCGCCTCAATGGCCACGCCGTCGAACAGTTCGACGGCCGACGGCTCGGTCTCCAGGATGGTCGTCACGGCACGCAGCGCCTCGTCGCGCGTGTGAAAGTGGACCACGCCCAGCGCCGTGCGCTTCGGACGCGGCACCAGTTTCACGGTCAGTTCGGTCACGACAGCCAGCGTACCCTCGCTGCCGCAGAGCAGTTGCGCCAGGTTGCGTTCGGCAGGGTCCAGCAGGTATTCAAGCCGATAGCCGCTGTTGCGGCGCCAGTGGCGGGGTGTGTCGCGTGCGATGATATCGCTTTTTTCGCGCAGCAGGGCATCCAGCTCGCGATAAAGCTGGCCTTCGGGTCCGTCACGGCGTATGCGCTCGGCCCAGGCGTCGGCCGAAAGCGGCTCGAAACGCACGGACGTGCCGTCGGCCAGCAGCGCCTCGACCGCGTGCACGTGCCGGATCATGTTGCCGTAAAGGATAGAGTGCGCCCCGGTCGCGTTGTTGGCGAGCATGCCGCCCAGCGTGGCGCGGCTTCCGCTGGCCGGATCGGGTCCCACCATCAGGCCGTAGGGCTGCAGCGCCCTGTTGAGCTGCTCCAGCGGACATCCCGGTTCCACCCGGACCCACCGCGCGTCCACATTGATTTCCAGAATGCGGTGCAGGTACGGTGTGAAGTCTATCACCAGCGCTTCGTTGACGGCCTGTCCGGCCAGCGACGAACCACCGCCGCGCGGAAGTACCGGGATACCGAATTCCTGCGCCAGCTCCAGCGCAGCCTGTACGTCGTCGGCATGCGCGGGCAGCAGCACACCGACCGGCTCCATCCGGTAGATGCTGGCATCGGTGGCATAGAGGGCCCGCGTCATCGGGTCCATGCAGAGCGATCCTCGGAGATGCTGGCGCAGCCGGGCGGCAAATTCCTCCAGGCGTTCGGTCGAAAGGATGGGTCGGGTGGGGCGAACCAGCGTTTCCATGACGGAACTTCCTGCATGAAACGAACCGGCTACTTCACAGCTCCAGCGGCTCGCCGGAGCGAGGCAGCCACACGTTTACCTCGGGATAGAAAAACCGGATGTTGTCGGCCATCCATTCGCGCGCGTCTTCGTCGCCGTGCACCAGGATCACATGGCGGGGCTGAAGGCGCTCGACCAGCCGCAGCAGGTCGCGCCGGTGGCTGTGGCCGCTGAAGCGAAAGCGTGCCACCTCACAGCGAAGCGGCTGCGGACCGCGCTGTTCGTCGAGCACGATCTCTTCGGCACCGGCTTCGGCGGCCGCCAGCAGTCGTCCGGCCGGCGAATCTTCCCGGGCGAATCCTACCAGAAAGATCGCGTGCCGCTCGTCTTCCACCAGCAGTTGCGCCATCCGGTTCGAAAGCGAGCGCTCGAACATCATCCCGCTGCTGAGCACATAGATGGCCGGCTCGGTCAGCGCCTGTCGCACGGCTTCCAGACGCCGGGGCAGCCGCCGCTGCTCGACGCGAAACACCTCGAACGACGGATCGAGCCGGGGTGTGACGAAGCGCGTCCGATCGTACAGATCGGCTATAGCACGCATGGTGCCGGCCGTATAGACGGGCACGTTGGCGGGCAGCGCCTTTTCCCGCTTGAGTCGGTCGATCACGGCCAGCACCTCCTGCGCCCGACCCAGTGCGAAGGCCGGCACCAGCACGCTGCCGCCCCGATCCAGCACGCGCCGCACCGCTTCGCCGAAGCGTTCTTCCTCCAGGCGACGCGTGGTGCGTTCGGCTTCGGGATCGGCCCCGGCCGTCGATTCCAGAATGAGCACATCGACCGGCTCTTCCGGATAGTCGCCCCCCGGAATGATCGCCTGTGCTCGCATGTTCGTGTCGCTCGTGTAGAAAATGCGCTGACACCGGCCGTCTTCCTCGTGCCTCAGCAGCACGCCGGCTGCCCCCAGTACATGGCCGGCATAATAGAAGCGGGCGCGCACGGGCGAGCGTCCCCGCAAACCCGTCACGCTGAAGTCCTGTCCCGGCTCGTGCGTCAGGTACAGGTAACTGTAGCCCTCCAGTTGCTTTTCGTCGAAAAGCGGTCCGTAGTTCGAACGACCTTCCCGCAGGCGGCGACGCTGCAGGCGGGCCGAGGCGGGCAGCAGCAGATCGGCAAGCTGGCGCGTGACACGCGTCATGTGCACCAGCACGTGCGGGAACTCGCGGAGCAGGACCGGCAACGCCCCGATGTGGTCATGGTGCGCGTGTGTGATGATGGCGTGATCGATGTACCAGTCCGGGTTGCGGTGGATCAGCTCGAAGCGCGGCAGGCTTTCGGGTCCTTCTTCGTTCGGATCGACCCCCACGTCGAGCACGAGTCCTGTCCCGTCCAGCTTTACAAAATAGCAGTTGGCCCCGATCGCCTCGGTATCACCCAGCGCTACGAAGATCATCTGACGTTTTGCTCTGCCATTAAGCGCATGCAATGAAGCAACTCCTGTTCAAACCGGTTCAGACTGAACGTCCAAACCGGCGCTTGAAATTTTTTGTTTCCCTGTTCCAATGGGCTTCACGTTGGCCGCTGACCGTACAGCTCCAGAAAATGCACGATGCTTTCGATGCCCTGCCGGAAACGGTCCAGCCCGAAGTGTTCGTCCGGCGAATGGATTGCGTCCGAATTCAACCCGAAGCCCATGAGCACGCTATCGAGCCCCAGCAGCCGCTTGAAGTCGGCCACGACGGGGATGGAGCCGCCTTCGCGCGTAAAGTAGGGGCGGCGTCCGAACACGCGGGCCATGGCCTCGGCAGCCGCCTGCATGGCCGGATGGCGCGTATCGACCAGCACGGGATGGCCGCCGTGCAGCGCCGTGAAGCGCAGTTTGCACGTAGGCGGCGTATGTTGCTCGAAGTAGCGGCGGGTCTTCGCGACAATGTCGTCAGGGTCCTGATCGGGCACCAGGCGCATGGAAATTTTGGCGCCGGCCTTCGCAGGCAGCACGGTTTTGGCTCCCTTGCCCTGATAGCCACCCCAGATGCCGTTCACATCCAGCGTCGGCCGCGCCGTGATTGCCTCCAGGACCGTGTACCCCTTCTCGGTGCGGACGGCCGACACGCCGATCTCCTCCATCCAGGCTTTTTCGTCGAAGGGCAGTTCCCGAAACGTACGCCGCTCCTCTTCGGTCAGGGGCCGCACGTCGTCGTAAAAGCCCGGGATCGTGATCCGATGATCTTCGTCGTGCAGACCGGCGATCAGCCGGGCCAGCACGTTGATCGGATTCTCCACGGCGCCTCCATAGACGCCCGAGTGCAGGTCGCGGGCCGGACCGGTCAGTTCCACCTCCACGTAGGCCAGCCCGCGCAGTCCGCAGGTGATCGACGGCACCCCCGGTGCAAACATGGCCGTGTCGGAAATGACCACCACGTCGGCCGCCAGCAATTCACGATGTGCTTCGATGAAAGGCGCCAGGTGCGTCGAGCCCGACTCCTCTTCGCCTTCCAACAGAAATTTCAGGTTCACGGGGAGCGTGCTGGCCGTCCTCAGATAAGCCTCGGCCGCCTTCACGTGCATGAAAAGCTGACCTTTATCGTCGCAGGCGCCCCGGGCGTAGAGGTTGCCGTCCCGGATCTCCGGCTCGAAGGGCGGCGACGTCCACAACTCCAGCGGATCGGGCGGCTGCACGTCGTAATGGCCGTAGACGAGCACGGTCGGCCGCGTCGAATCGACCATGTACTCGGCATAGACGATGGGATGGCCTTCTGTTTCAAAGACTTCTACCTTCGGAAAGCCCAGTTTCCGGAAATGCTCGGCCAGCCAATCGGCCGCCCGTCGCACCTCGGGCGCGTAGTCCGGATCGGTGCTGATCGACGGAATACGCAGCAGGTCTTTCAATTCTTCGACAAACCGCGGAAAATGCGTATCGACGTAGGATAATGCCCGATCGGTCATGGCCTTGATGGTCTGTTTCGGCGATTGCCGGGATGATACGTGGCAGCCCCTTCGGAAGTGCCGTTGACCGAAGCTGCACGGACTTTTCACCGCGAGTTAGCGGAACGCACTTGTCTCAAAAAAAGATTTTCTTGTCTTTTATATATCAACTGTTCAGCCCATGAGGACACGGCCGTCGACATACCGCCTGTCGGCACTCCTGTTGAGCGTGGCACTTCTGATGCCGGTCCTTCCCTGGGCGGCATTGCGGGCACCGCACGCGCACGAGCATGGCCCGAGCTGCCACCACATGGCCTGCCCGCACCAGAGTCAACGCTGCACCTGCCACGGAGACAACGGCTCTCCCCTCTGGCAACGCTGCCACGATACGGCCGCCGCACCGGACGGCACGCCGGCCATGCCGTACGGTCCGTTGCCCTCGACGCCGGTAGTGATGCCGCCGGCCTTTACGGCGCCGACGGCGCTGTCGGACACCGCGCCGCCTCCGCTTCGACCCGTCGCCGACATTTTCCATCCTCCACGTCGGAAGCCGCTTGTCTGAGGCCGCTTGCTGAAGGCCGCAGAACGCAATCTTTCAGGCTTCCGTTTCACCAACCGCTGGAGGATGAACCATGCGCAACGTTCGTTTTACGCTGTTGCTACATCTGCTCTGCGCGTTTTCTCTGTCGGCACAGGCACAGGCGGTGCTGACCGGCCAGGTGCTCGACGCCGAGACGCGCACCCCGCTGCCCGGCACCCACGTGCTGGTGGACAGCACGGCTCACGGGACCATTACCAACACGGCCGGCCTGTTCACGCTGCATCTGCCGCCCGGCCGCTACACGGTTTCGGTGCGGTTTGTCGGATACGAGACGACGCGGCGACCGGTTGAACTGGTGGCGGACGATACCGTGTTTGTGCCGATCCTGATTCGGCCTGTCAGTTTCGAGCTAGAAGGCATTCAGGTGACGGCGCTGCGGCCGGACCTTTCGCCAACGGCGCAATTGCAGGAAGCTGCCGTGCGTGAGGCCAACCCGCGCGATGCTGGCGAGTTGCTCCGGGCGCTTCCGGGTCTGGCAGCCGTGCGACGCGGGCCGCTCGGTCTCGATCCGGTCGTCCGCGGCCTCCGGGAAACCGAAGTGGGCGTTTATCTGGACGGCTCGCGCCTCTTCCCGGCCGGTCCGGCCCGCATGGACTCGCCTATGAGCCACTTCGACCCCACGGTCATCCAGTCGATGGAGGTGGTCAAAGGGCCCTACGCGCTGACCTGGGGGGCCGGCAACCTGAGCGCCATTCGGGTCGAGACGCGCGGCCTGCGCACGCTCATGCCCGGACGCATGCAGGGTCGCGTGCACACCGGCTACGACACGAACCTACATGCCTTCGAAAATGGCCTGCAGCTCGGCTACCGACAGGGCGACTTTGGCCTGCTGGCGCAGACGGCCTGGCGTCAGGGCTCTGACTACCGGGCCGGCGACGGCTCGACGATTCCTGCCGACTTCCGCTCGCGCGAGGTGCGGCTGAAGCTCGGCTACCTGCCACAGTCCGACCTCCGGCTGGTCGTCTCCGCCGGCTACCAGGCCCAGCGCGACCTGGACTATCCCGGCCTCATCCTGAACGCCGACTACTTCGACGCCTATACGC
>WFPM01000032.1 GCA_015487635.1 Rhodothermus sp. | reverse complement strand
TTCTCTCGGGTGCTTCCCCCTCCCTGCCAGGGAGGGGGCCAGGGGGAGGGTGGCTCTGATGGTTCCGAGCGTCGCTCATTCTGGGCTTGGGCTGAAAGCACGTTGCGGTGCGCCCGGGCTTTCTCATGCACTATGATTTCTCAGAAATCGTATCAAAACATCTTGACCTCGATGGTCAGCTCCGGCGTGACCAGTTCGATCACGCGGTTTTCGTCGGTCAGCCGGTACTCCTGAATCTCCGGCGGCAACAACTCTTTCGGGGTGTGCATCCGGAAGAGCGTGTCGGCCACGACGAACCAGTCTTCCTGCGTCAAAAAGACCTCCGCCCGGCCGTTTTCGGCCACCATGGGCGCATAGGACAGCACGCGCTTCAAATGGTTAATGCCCTGTTTCTGGTGAAGCGTCGGATCCATATTTCCTGTCGGCTCGGTTGTTCGTAGATTGGGACGGTCCGCCCGAAGAACGAGAGCCACCCCACGACGTTCCGCTACACCATGCGTCAGTATCACGAGTTTCTGCGCCACATCCTGGCATGCGGCACGCGCAGAGAAGACCGCACGGGCACGGGCACGATCAGCGTGTTCGGCTACCAGATGCGCTTCGATCTGCAGGAAGGTTTCCCGCTGGTCACGACGAAGAAGATTCATATCAAAAGCGTCGTGCACGAGTTGCTCTGGTTTCTCCGGGGCGACACCAACCTGAAGTACCTGCACGAGCACGGCGTGACGATCTGGGACGAGTGGGCCACCGAGGAGGGCGAGCTGGGACCGATTTACGGCAAGCAGTGGCGCAGGTGGCGTGCGCCAGGCGGCGAAGAGATCGATCAGATCGCCGAGGTGGTGCGGTCGATCCGGGAGCGCCCCTGGTCCCGGCGGCATGTGGTAAGTGCCTGGAACGTGGCCGATCTTCCCGACGAGCGCCTGTCACCCAAGGAGAACGTGCGGCGGGGGCGGATGGCCCTGGCGCCCTGCCACGTGCTGTTCCAGTTCTACGTGGCGAAGCGGCCCGAGTGGCCTCGTCCGCGGCTTTCCTGTCAGCTCTATCAGCGATCAGCCGACGCGTTTCTGGGCGTGCCTTTCAACATCGCTTCCTACAGCCTGCTCACGCATATGATCGCCCAGCAGACGGACCTGGACGTGGGCGAGTTTATCTGGACCGGAGGCGACTGCCACATCTATCTGAATCACCTGGAGCAGGTCGAGGAGCTGCTTTCCCGCGAGCCGTATCCGCTACCGAAGCTGGTCATCAAGCGACGCCCCCCCTCGATTTTCGACTATCGGTTCGAGGACTTCGAATTCGTGAACTACCGGCATCATCCGCCGATCAAGGCACCGATTGCGGTATGAATACGGGAAACCCGACGCGGGTGCACAAATCCCAGCTTTTAACCCATAATGTGGAGCTGATTTAATATGTCTTCGCCTTCACCGGTAACATCCGGACGTCCGGAGATCGTGCTGATTGCGGCGCTGGGCGAAAAGAACCGGGTGATCGGGCGTGACGGCCGGCTTCCGTGGCATCTGCCCGAAGACCTGCGGCGCTTCAAGCAGCTGACGATGGGGCATCCGCTGCTGATGGGACGCAAGACGTTCGAGTCGCTGCTGAAGGAGTTCGGCGGGCCGTTGCCTGGCCGGCGGCATCTGGTGCTCTCGCGTAGCCGGATCTACCCGGGGCTGGCGAACGTCGAGGTATACCCGGACGTCGAGGCAGCGCTGAAGGCCGTGGGCGACGTGCCCGTGCTGTTCATTGCGGGTGGGGCCGAGGTGTATGCCCAGTTTCTACCCCGGGCCGATCGGCTGGAGTTGACGCTCGTCGAGGGCGACTACGAGGGCGACACGTTCTTTCCACCCTATGAGCATCTGATCGGACCCGTCTTCGAAGAAGTGGCCGTCGAGCGCCATCCGGGCTTTCGGTTCGTCACCTACCGGCGGCGCCCCGACGCACCGAAGCCGTAACGAACCGGGCATTTTTCCGAGCGGCAGACTTTTCCCGGATCCGGCGGCAAATCCCAGCCGGTGTTTTCGCGTTTTAACGATACGTGCTGACGTATCAGGCAAAAAGCCATGGCAACGGAGGTACGGCCGGATCTGGGCACACATTTTCACGAGCCGGTCTCCTGGCACGTCTGGGATGCGAAATATCGCTATCGCGAAGGCAACGTCGTGCGCGATCAAACGATCGAGGACACCTGGCGTCGGGTGGCCCGGGCGCTGGCGGCCGCCGAACCGGAATCGGAGCGGGCGCGCTGGGCCGAACGCTTCTACCACGCGCTCTACGGGTTCAAATTGCTGCCGGGCGGGCGCATTCTGGCCGGTGCCGGCACACGCCACCGCGTGACGCTCTTCAACTGCTTCGTGATGGGCATCATTGAGGATTCGCTCGACGGCATCTTCGACAGCCTCAAAGAGGGGGCGCTGACCATGCAGCAGGGCGGGGGCGTGGGCTACGACTTTTCGACGCTGCGGCCGGCCGGGACGCGGGCGCGCACGACGGGTACGATCGCGTCGGGACCGGTCTCGTTCATGCATATCTGGGATGCTATGTGCGCCACGCTGCTTTCGACGGGCGCGCGGCGCGGCGCCATGATGGCCACGCTCCGGTGCGACCACCCCGACATCGAAGCCTTCGTCACGGCCAAACATCGGCCCGGCGTGCTCACGCACTTCAACCTGTCGGTGCAGGTCTTCGACGAATTCATGGAGGCCGTGCGGCGCGACGACGACTGGCCGCTGGTTTTCCCGGCCGCTGCCCTGGAGGACGAAGGCATGGGCGACGGGCCGATCGTTTACCGGCGCTGGACGGGCACCGACGGTCCCGTGCCCTGCCGCGTGCTCCGGGTGGTGAAGGCACGGGCACTCTGGGAGCAGATCCTGCGCGCCACCTACGACTACGCCGAGCCCGGCGTGCTCTTCATTGACACGATCAACCGGATGAATAACCTTGCCTACCGTGAGCACATTACCGCGACGAACCCCTGCGGCGAGCAGCCGCTGCCGCCCTACGGGGCCTGCGACCTGGGTTCGATCAACCTGACCCGCTTCGTGCGGGCGCCCTTTACGTCCGAAGCTGATCTCGACTGGGAGGGAATCCGGGAGACCGTCGCCGTGGCCGTGCGCATGCTCGACAACGTGATCGACGTGTCGGGCTTTCCGCTGCCGGCCCAGGCCGAGCAGGCCCGCGGTACCCGGCGCATCGGGCTGGGCATTACCGGGCTGGCCGACGCGCTGATCATGCTGGGCCTGCACTACGCCTCGGAGGAAGCGCGCCGGCTGGCCGCCCGCATCATGCAGACGATCTGCCACACAGCTTACCGGACGTCCATAGCGCTGGCCCGCGAAAAAGGTGCCTTTCCCTTTTTCGAGCGGGAGCGCTATCTGGAAAGTCCCTTCATCCAGACGCTGCCCGAAGACATCCGCAAAGGCATTGCCACCTACGGCATCCGGAACAGCCACCTGCTTTCGATTGCGCCTACGGGGACGATCAGCCTGCTGGCCAACAACGTGTCGAGCGGGATCGAACCCGTCTTCGCCTATCGCTACACGCGCTACATTCTGGGGATCGATGGCGAGCGGCGGGCCTACACGCTCACCGACTATGCGCTGCGCCTCTGGCAACAGTTGCATGGCGACAGCGAGATACTGCCCGAAGCGTTCGTCGATGCGCAGCACCTGGACCCCTACGATCATCTGAAGATGCAGGCGGCCCTGCAGCCTTACGTGGACGGGGCCATCTCCAAGACGGTCAATGTGCCGGCCGTTACGCCTTTCGAAGCGTTCCGTCAGCTCTACGACTGGGCCTACGACCACGGACTGAAGGGCTGCACCACGTACCGACCCAGCCCGGTCCGGGGCGCCGTGCTGGAGGCGATCACGGCGGGCGTGGCCGAAAGCACGCACTGCTGCAGCATCGAGCGCGAGGCCGACTGAAAACAGCAAAGCCCGGACCCAAAGGCGGGCCCGGGCTGGAGGACGGAGCCACCGGCGCCGGCTTTAGGCCGTGCCGGCCGGCTCGGCCTCGACCTGGGCGATCTTCTCAAAGATCAGGCCCGATCCGTCCGGCGCCACGTCGATCCGAACCGTATCGCCGTCGGTGAAGAACCCGGCCAGGATTTCTTCGGCCAGCTTGTTCGTGATCTCGCGCTGCATGACCCGCTTGAGCGGCCGCGCGCCGAAGACCGGATCGAAGCCACGTTTGGCCAGCCAGTCCTTCGCCGCGTCGGTCAGCTCCAGCTTGAGCTTGTGGCTGCGGGCCGCCAGTTGCTGGATCCGGGCAAACTGGATCTCGACGATCTTCCGGATCTCTTCGTGGCCCAGCGGCCGGAAGACGATGATCTCATCGATCCGGTTGAGGAACTCGGGCCGCAGCCGCTGCCGCAGCAGTTGCAGGATCTCCTCGCGCATCCGCTCATAGGCCTCGGGCGGCACCTCGCCACCGAAGGCGTCGATGCGCTCGCGGATAAGCTCGGAGCCCAGGTTGCTCGTCATGATGATGATCGTGTTGCGGAAGTCGGCCGTACGGCCCTTGTTGTCGGTGAGCCGGCCGTCGTCGAGCACCTGGAGCAGGATGTTGAAGACCTCCGGGTGCGCTTTTTCGATCTCATCGAGCAGGATGACCGAGTAGGGGCGACGCCGCACGGCTTCAGTAAGCTGGCCGCCTTCCTCATAGCCCACGTAGCCCGGCGGGGCTCCGATGAGCCGGCTGACCGAGTGGCGCTCCTGGTATTCGCTCATGTCAATGCGAATCATGGCGTTTTCGTCGTTAAAGAGCACCTCGGCCAGCGCTTTGGCCAGCTCGGTCTTACCGACACCGGTCGAGCCCAGGAAGATGAACGACCCGATGGGCCGGTTCGGCTCCTGAAGTCCGGCGCGGCCACGCCGCACGGCGTTCGCCACGGCCGAGATGGCCTCGGGCTGCCCGACCACGCGCTTGGACAACTCCTCTTCGAGCCGCAGCAACTTTTCGCGCTCGCTTTCGAGCAGCTTCGAGACCGGAATGCCCGTCCAGCGCGCGACGATCTCCGCAATGTCTTCGGCCGTCACCTCCTCTTTTAGGAGGGCGCCGTCTTTCTGGACCTCTTCCAGTTGCTGCTGCGCCTCCTTGAGCTGCTTCTCCAGCTCCGGAATGCGGCCGTAGCGGATCTCGGCCACGCGGCCGTATTCACCCTGCCGCTCCAGCTGCTCCGCTTCGATGCGAAGCTGTTCGATCTCTTCTTTGATCTTCCGGATGCGCTGAATCAGCTCTTTTTCCTGCTGCCAGCGTGCCCGAAGCGCCCGCCGCTGCTCTTCGAGATTGGCGAGCTGCTCGTTGATCGCTTTGAGCTTCTCCTGATCGTTTTCGCGTTTGACGGCCTCCCGCTCGATTTCGAGCTGGCGGATCTGCCGCTCGAGCTGGTCCAGCTCTTCGGGCATCGAGTCGATCTCGATCCGCAGCCGGGCGGCCGCCTCGTCGATCAGGTCGATGGCCTTGTCCGGCAGGTGCCGGTCGGTGATGTAACGGTGCGAGAGTTCGGCGGCGGCGATCAGTGCTCCGTCGGTGATGCGCACGCCGTGGTGCACCTCGTAGCGATCCTTGATGCCGCGCAGGATCGAGATCGTGTCTTCCACCGAGGGCTCTTCGACGAGCACGGGCTGGAAGCGCCGCTCCAGCGCCTTGTCCTTTTCGATGTACTTCCGGTACTCGTCGAGCGTCGTGGCACCGATCACGCGAATCTCACCGCGCGCCAGCGCCGGCTTCAGAATGTTGGCGGCATCGACAGCGCCCTCGGCGGCCCCGGCACCCACCACCGTGTGCAGCTCGTCGATGAACAGGATCACCTGGCCTTCGGAGGCCGCCGCTTCGCGGACGACCGCCTTCAGCCGCTCCTCGAATTCACCCCGATACTTGGCACCGGCCAGCAGGGCCCCCATGTCGAGCGCCACGATGCGCCGGTCCTTGAGGCTTTCGGGCACGTCGCCCTGCACGATGCGCAGCGCCAGCCCTTCGACGATGGCCGTCTTCCCGACACCGGCTTCACCGACCAGCACCGGGTTGTTCTTCATCCGGCGCGAGAGGATCTGCAGTACGCGCCGGATCTCTTCGTCGCGACCGATAACGGGGTCCAGCTTTCCCTTGCGGGCCAGGTCCGTCAGGTCGCGGCCGTAGCGCTGCAGCGCCTCGTAGCGCTCCTCGGCATGCGGGTCGGTAACGCGCTGCGTGCCACGCACGTCTTTGAGCACGTTCAGGATTTTTTCCTTGGTGACGCCCTGCTCCCGAAGCGCCTGCCCGACGTCCGTCTGGCTTTCGGCCAGCGCGATGAGCAGGTGCTCGGTCGAGACGTACTCGTCCTTGAGCAGGTCCGCCTCGGCCAGCGCGCGGTCGAACACTTTCTTCAGTTCGTTCCCCACGTACTGACCCGAAACGGAGGCGCCGTGCACGACGGGCAGCTTCGCCAGCGCCTGGTCCGCCTTCGTGTGGAGCAGTTCCAGGCTGGCACCCAGCCGCTTCAGGATGGATACCGCCGTACCCTGCGGTTCGCTTAACAGCGCTTTGAGCAGGTGGGGCGGCTCAATCGCCTGATGGTTCTTCTGCGCCGCAATCTCCAGCGCGCGCTGTACCGCCTCCTGCGCTTTGACTGTGAATTTCTGCAGGTTCATTGCTTTCTCGTGGTTGATTGGTTCGCGCTCCCTGACACGTTGCCAGTAAATGTGCGCATGCCGGAGGGGTACGAAAAACATACCGGCCGGCATGCAGGTGACAGGATGGCAGCCGATCGGTCAGGAAGTCGACAGACGGGCACGAAGCAGCCGGGCCGAGTTGCCCAGAATGCCCAGATCTGGCAGCGACTGGGCGGCCGCCGCCAGTACAGGGGGCAGATAGCCCAGCGCGGCCAGAGTAAGGCCCACCAGATTGTAGAGGGCCGTAAAGCCGAGGTTCATGGCGATCGTGCGGCGTGTGCGTTGGGCCAGGTGAACCAGGGCGGGCAGCTGGCGCCAGTCGTCTCGGAGCAGCACGATGGCGGCCGTGTCGAGCGCCACGTCGGTACCGGAGCCCATGGCGATGCCTACGTCGGCCTGCATGAGGGCCGGAGCGTCGTTGATCCCGTCTCCGATCATGACCACCGTGTGGCCTCGGGCCTGGTAGTCCCGGACGATGCGGATCTTGTCGTCGGGCAGCAGGCCGGCCCGGCAGCGCAGACCCAGCCGGCGGGCCAGCGGTTCGGCCGCGCGGGGATGATCGCCGGTGAGCAGCTCCAGATGCCGGAGGCCCGCGCTGCGCAGTGCCTCCAGCGCCTCGCGCAGGCCCGGACGTTCGGTGTCGGCAGCGGCCAGCATGGCGGCCGGGCAGCCGTCCACTTTCATGAGGATGAGCGTTTTGCCTTCGGCCGCCAGCCGGGCAGCTTCCGGGAAGGCGTCGGGTTCGGGCAGCCGCCGCAGGCGTACTCGGTGGCCGTCGACGCGGGCTTCGATCCCGATGCCCGGCAGCGGATGCGCTTCGTCGGGTCGGCGCAACGGCAGGCCGCGCCGACGGGCCGCCTCGCGAATGGCTTCGGCCAGCGGATGCTCCGAAGCGTATTCGGCCGCCGCGGCCAGCGCTAGCAGGGCGTCCGGCGACCGGCCGTCGAGCGGGATCAGGTCGGTGAGGCGGGGGCGGCCGAGCGTGAGCGTACCGGTTTTGTCGATCAGGACCACGTCGGCGCGGGCCAGCGCCTCGAGGTAGCGGCCGCCCTTGATCACGATGCCCTGGCGGGCAGCCGCCCCGATGGCGGCCAGCACGGCCACGGGCGTGGCCAGCGCGAACGCGCAGCTACAGGCCACCACCAGCACGGCCACCGTGGCCATCACGTCGCCACTTAGCAGGTAGGTGCCCAGGGCCACGGCCGCTACCACCGGCAGGTAGTAGGCCGAAAACCGATCGGCCATCCGCTCGGTGGGGCTCCGGTTTGCTTCGGCGGTTTCGACCAGGTGCAGGATGCGGCCGAACGTGGTGGCGGCCCCTGTGCGGGAAGCCTGCAGGCGCAGGTAGCCCTGGCGGACGAGCGAGGCGGCCAGCACCGCATCACCCGGACCTACCTCGACGGGCATTGACTCGCCCGTAAGTGCCGCTGTGTCGAGCGTGGCCGTTCCCTCCAGCACTTCGCCATCGATCGGCACGCGCTCGCCCGGCCGCACCAGCACGACTTCGCCCGGATGCACGGCTTCGGCAGGCACTTCGACCGGCTCGCCGTCGCGCTCCACGCGGGCCGTGCGCGGCATCAGCCGACTCAACCCTCGCAGCGCACTTCGGGCCTGTTCCGCCGTGAAGCGCTCCACATAGTCGCCCACCCGAATAAAAAAGACCACCACGGCCGCTGTCGGCCAGGCGCCGACGAGGAGCGCAGCCAGCGCGCCGATGCTCATCAACGTATGGGCCACAATGCGCCCCCGAAGCAGGGCCTGCACCACGCGGCGGAAAACAGGGTATCCCAGCCATCCGACCAGCGCAACGCCGACCGGCAATGGCACCTGCTCCGTCAGCCGCTCGAACAGCCCCAGCCACTCGCCCAGCACCACGACCGTTAACACAGCGCCGAACAGAAAGGCCAGCAGACCGGCAATGCGGCGTGCCGGGGGAGCGTTCGGAGCCGGGGCTTCGGGACAGGGTACCCGGTAGCCGGCGGCCTCAACCGCCCGGCGGAGGGCGTCCGGCTCCGGCGGGCGGGTCGGATCCAGTTCCAGTACCGCTTTCTGCGCGGCCAGCAGCACCTCGACGCGGCAGACGCCCGGCACCTGCTCAAGCGCTCGGGCCACGTGGCGCGCGCATTCGGCGCAGTCCATGCCTTCGACGGGTAGCTCGATCGTTTTCATGGTGCATTGTAGCGCGTGCAGTGGTACATACCACGAGCAACGTCGGCCAGCACCTGCTCGGCCAGCTGCAGCAGCTTGGCGATGCGTTCATCACCGAGCCGGTAGACCACAAAGCGGCCCTGTCGGCTTCGTTGCACCAGCCCACAGTCGAGCAGGCAGCGCAGGTGGTTGGAGACGTTCGGCTGGCTCAGTCCGGTAGTTTCCACAAGCGCCGTCACGGTCTGGGGTCCCTCGCGCAACGCCTCCAGTAGCGCCAGGCGCGACGGATCGGCCAGACCCCGAAACAGCTTCGCCTTTAGCGCAAGGCCGGTGTCGGTGATTGTCAGCATAGGTTGAGAAAATAATCATATCAGCATATGATGATATTAAAGGTGTGATCACATAAAGTCAAGTGTGGATCATGATCAGCGCGCGGAGGTTTTCTTCAAAAAACAATGGGCATTCAGTGGAGGAAGCCATGCAGCAGGAAGCACTGGTACAGGAGCAGCCGTTCACCGTGCCGCCGTTTGCGCAGGAATGCCTGGAGGCTGCTGCGGAGGCCTGGGGCGCCTCGTTTCGGCACCCGTTCGTGCGAGCACTGGCCGAGGGCACGCTTGACCCCGAGCGTTTCCGCTTCTACCAGATGCAGGATGCCCGTTATCTGGAGGCCTTCGCCGATGCCTGTAGTCTGATTGCCACGCGGTGCGTGCGGCCCGACGACAAGCTGTGGTTCATTGAGGCGGCCCGGCTGGCGCTGGTCGTTGAGCGCGAGCTGCATGCTGGCTATGGTAAGAAGCTGGGCTACACGTTGGAGGATGTAGCGCGGATCGAACTGACCCCGAACAACCGGGCCTATCAGGACCATATGATCACGACGGCTGTGCGTGGCACGCTGGTCGAAGCGGTGGCGGCCATTACGCCGTGCCCCTGGTTGTACGTCGAGCTGGGGCAGCATCTGGCGCGCGAACTGGGTACAATCCCCGACACGCATCCGTATGCCGACTGGCTCCGGATGTACAGCAATCCGGAGTTCAATACGTACATGGATAATTTGCTGGAGCGTCTGGAGCGGTTTGCGCGGGAGGCGGACGACGCAGCGCGAGCACGCGCGAAAGAGGCGTTTCGCACCAGCGTGCGCTACGAGTGGATGTTCTGGCAGCAGGCCTGGGAGCAACAGCGCTGGCCGGTCTGACCCTGGAGCATTGTGCATGGAAGCCGTACCGATTCGTCTGGGGTTGCGGGCCAACTGGCAGCAGTTTGCCCTGCTGGTGGTGGTGAATGCCTTCGTGGGGGCGATGGTGGGGATGGAGCGCGCCATTTTGCCGCTGCTGGCCGAGCAGGAGTTCGGCTTGGCCTCGCGGGTGGCGACACTGTCGTTTGTGGCGAGCTTCGGGCTGACCAAGGCGCTGGCCAACCTGCTGGCGGGACGGCTGGGCGATCGAATCGGCCGCCGCCGGGTGCTGCTGGCCGGATGGCTGGCCGGAGTTCCGGTGCCCTGGCTGCTGATGTGGGCGCCCTCATGGGCCTGGGTGGTGGCGGCGAACGTGCTGCTCGGGATCAACCAGGGATTGGCCTGGTCGATGACCGTTATCATGAAGATCGACCTGGTCGGTCCCCGGCAGCGCGGGCTGGCGATGGGCCTCAATGAGGCGGCCGGCTATCTGGCCGTGTCGCTGGCGGCGCTGGCCACGGGTTACGTGGCGGCGGCCTATGGACTGCGTCCGCAGCCGTTTCACCTGGGCGTGGCATTTTCGGCGGCCGGCTTGCTGCTTTCGGCGCTTTTCGTGCGGGAGACCCGGCACCATGCCGATCTGGAAGCCCGGCAGCACTTCGACGCTTCGGAGCCGGGGGCGTCGTTCGGGGAGGTGTTTGCGCGCACGTCCTGGCGCGATCGTCGGCTGTTTGCCGTATGCCAGGCGGGTCTGGTCAACAACCTGAATGACGGCATGGCCTGGGGACTGTTTCCGCTCTTTTTTGCGGCGTTGGGCTACGGACTGACGCAGATCGGCTGGCTGGCGGCGCTTTATCCGGCCGTCTGGGGACTGGGGCAGCTCGTGACCGGTGCGCTCTCGGACCGCATCGGCCGGCGGCCGCTCGTCGTAGGGGGCATGCTCTTTCAGGGGCTGAGCATCGGTGCCATGCTGCTTTCCGGTACATTCGCCTGGCAGGCGGCCGCCATGGTCGGGCTGGGCATCGGCACGGCCATGGTGTACCCGACGCTGCTGGCCGTCATCGGTGATGTGGCGCATCCCGCCTGGCGTTCGACCGCCGTGGGCGTTTACCGCCTCTGGCGCGACGGAGGCTACGTGGTGGGCGCTCTGCTGGCCGGCGTGTTGGCCGACGTGTTGAGCATCTCCTGGGCGATCGGGGTCATTGCCGTCCTGACGTCGCTTTCCGGGATGGTGGCTGCCACCACCCTTGCCGAGACGCGGCCGTAAGCATACGCCGGGGAACTCTGAATTTGCGCCTCCGGTAAGGTTCTCTGACCGACTTTCCGAACAGGCATGACGATCGTCCGGGTTTCAAAAAAAGGACGGGTTACGTTACCCAAAGCTGTTCGCGAGCATCTGCAGCTCAAGGAAGGGGATCCCGTGCAATTTGAAATCCGGTCGGATGGAACGGTGATCCTGCACCGAGCTTCTGAGTCCGGGTACGCTGCTCGGGGTACGTTGCATGCTTTTGCTCCGAAGAAGCCGGTTTCTGTCGAAGAAATGGATCAGGCAATAGGCGAGGAAGTGACGCGCCAGTTACGCACTTCAACTTGAATCCATTGCGCAGACATGCCACAGTTCAGCGGTGGGCTGGACACCAACGTGCTGGTCCGGTATCTGGTAGAAGACGATCCGATTCAGGCCGAGGCAGCCCGACGGTACATTGAGGAGCAATGCAGCGTCGATCGTCCGGCTCTAGTGCATCCGGTCACCCTGTGCGAGCTGGTCTGGGTATTGCGCGCTGCATACAACGTGCCGCGTCAGCGCATTGCGAAGGCGATTGATGCCCTGCTGGATACGCCGAACCTCTACATCATGGAGGCGGAGCTGGTGCGCAGAGCACTGCAGCTGTTCCGCTCGTCGTCGGTTGACTTCGCGGATGCCTACCAGCATGTAGCTTATCATATAGTTTCTGGGAAATCATGGTGCATGAGAGAAAGCGCGGGCGCATCGCAGTGTGCTTCC
>WFPM01000031.1 GCA_015487635.1 Rhodothermus sp. | reverse complement strand
TGGTGCCCGGGGAGGGATTCGAACCCCCACGGGGTTGCCCCCACATGACCCTGAATCATGCGCGTCTACCAGTTCCGCCACCCGGGCTTTGAGCTTGGGGATTGCGATGATAACAAATCATTGATCGCTTCGCAAGTTCCCGACGCCACGCTTCACGGCCTTTTCGTCGCCAGGCACCCACGTCGGGGCGGTCCGTTAAACGCCCCTGGTGTGGGAGCGATCTCCTGTCGGTCTGCGGATTGTTTTTGAAGCGAACCTGGCGCGTTTTCGGGCGTTTGAAAAGGCCGTCAAGCAAGGGCGCGGTGCTTGACGGTGGCCGATCGGCCGTTGTAATTTAGCGTCTGCCTTCACTCCTCGGTAGCTCAATTGGTAGAGCACCTGGCTGTTAACCAGGGGGTTGCAGGTTCGAGCCCTGCCCGAGGAGCAGGATGCGCCTCGCCGGATATTCCGGTGAGGCTTTTCTGTTTTGCCGGGTTGGTCTTCCCCTCTTGCTGGATCAAGTTTACAGAATCTTTTTTAAGCTGCGCTTGACAGGATGCGAGGCGTGCTTTTCTTGACCAACGTGCCCTGAATCCAACCCCTTTCTTCTGCCATGAAGCGGACACGTCCTGCTTCGACGGCGGCTGTGTGGCGCTGGTCTACGATGTGACTGCTCGCGACGCCCACGGCAACGCCGGCTGCGGCAAACGCTTTAGACATTGCCGACCTCGGTCCTTTTGCTTTTCGGCAGCGTTTCTGAAAATCTCGACTCGTCGCTCGGAAGCAAAAGGTGCATTCGAGCCGGACCCCGAAAGCCGTTCTACCGTTCTGCTTTTCGGTCAACAAATCGGTTCGTTTCGGCATGCGCTACCGGCGACGTCTGCTGCTGCTCGGACTGCTGCTGCTCGGAAGCCTGAGCGGGCTGCCCGGACAGTTCGGCCGCCCGCAATCGGCTCCGGCCGTCTCCGTGCTCGACGACCCGCTGGTGCGCACCGAGGGCCGCGCCGGTCTGGCATTGCTCTATGACCTGGACTTTGCCGGTGCCCAGGCCCACTTTGCCCGCATCATCCAGCGCTATCCGGATCATCCGATCGGCCCGTTTCTGACCGGCTTGAACCTCTGGTGGCAGATCTTGCTGGATCTGTCGGACCGCTCCCGGGACGCAGCGTTTTACAACCTGATGGACGCCGTGCTACAGCGATGCGAGCGTCTGCTACGGCGTGATCCGGACAACCTGGACGCCCTCTTTTTCAAAAGCGCGGCGCTGGGCTTCCGGGGACGACTGCGTGCCAACCGGGGCGACTGGTTTCGAGCCGCGCTCGACGGCAAACGGGCACTCGATGCCGTCATGGCGCTGGCCCGACGGCGTCCTCAAAATCCGGACTTTCGCTTCGGCAAGGCGCTCTATGACTACTACGCGGCTGTCGTTCCGAAACGTTACCCCTTCGTCAAACCGGTCATGATCTTCTTTCCCTCCGGCGACCGGGAAGCGGGCCTGCGCCAGCTCGAAGCCACGGCCCGGCATGGCTACTACCTCCAGGCCGAGGCCGTCTAC
Organism: Rhodothermus sp.; assembly: GCA_015487635.1. GTDB lineage: Bacteria > Bacteroidota > Rhodothermia > Rhodothermales > Rhodothermaceae > Rhodothermus. Next base: position 25,314 of record WFPM01000031.1, on the reverse strand, counting down.
TTTCTGGCCCTGATCTATTACCTCTTTGAAGAGGACTACGCGCGTACGATGGAGCACGTGCGCTGGCTGCGCACGCACTTTCCTAACAACGGCTACTTTCACACGCTGGAGGGGCGCGTCTACGTGCGCTGGGGCTACTGGCTTCAGGGACGCCGAACCTTCGAGGCCGTGCTGACCCGCTTCCAGGAAGGCCATCGAGGCTACAACGCGGCGATGGCCGAGCAGGCCCTGTACTTCATCGCCCTGTCCTACATGCTGGAACGCCGCTACCAGATCGCACTGGACTACCTGCTTAAGCTGGAGGCCCTCACCGCCCGCCGCAAAGAGGACACCTACTTCAAGGTGATGGGCCGGCTGCGCCAGGGCATGGCCTACGACGCGCTGGGCCAGCGCGAAATTGCCGTCCTTCGCTACCGCGAAGTGCTCCAGATGAAAGACTTCGGCCGCGCCCACGAACGCGCCCGCCAGTACCTGAAAACACCCTATCGGGGATGAACCTTACCCATTACCGGTCGTAATCTTCTGAGCACCGGTCCCGGATCAGCAGCAGGGCACCATGTGGATACGCTACACCCGGTGGGATCCAGAGCGGCACGGCCGGAAGCAATCGACGTTCGAGCGGCTTTTTGAACTGTTCAAACAACTGCTGCACTTCACGGCGGGCGATGCGGCCGAGGCGCTCCGGTGGCTCAGTCAGCTTGATCAGGAGTACGACCTGACCGACGAAAAAATGGGTCTGGGCGATTTCATTGAAGAACTGAAGCGCCGGGGCTATCTGCAGGACGACGAGCAGACGGGCGTTGTGCAGATTACCCCGCGCATGGAGCGTACGCTGCGTCAGAGCGCCCTTGAGGAGATCTTCCGCAAGCTGCGTCGGGGAAGCCCGGGCCAGCACAGGACGCCCTACGCCGGTCAGGGCGACGAGCGCCTGCCCGAAACCCGCCCCTGGCAGTTTGGCGACGATCCGCACCTGCTGGACCTGACGGGCACGCTCTCGAATGCCTTTCGCCGGAGCGGCATCGACCAGTGGTCGCTGCGCGAAGAAGACCTAGAGGTGTACGAGACCGACCACCACACGAGCGTGGCGACGGTGTTGCTGATCGACCTGTCGCACTCCATGGTGCTCTATGGTGAAGACCGCATCACGCCGGCCCGCAAAACCGCACTGGCACTGGCCGAACTGATCACCACCCGCTACCCGAAAGACACGCTCGACATCGTAGCCTTCGGCAACGACGCCTGGGAAGTGTCGCTCAAGGAGCTGCCCTACCTGCAGGTGGGCCCCTACTACACGAACACGCGGGCGGCGCTGCAGCGGGCCCGCCAGATTCTGCACCGCCGCAAAAACCGCAACAAGCAGATTTTTCTGATCACCGACGGCAAACCGAGCTGTCACTTCGAAAACGGTCGCATGTACCGCAACGCCTTCGGCCTGGACCGCCGCATTGTGAACAAGGTGCTTGACGAAGCCGTGCGCTGCCGCCGCGAGGGCATCACGATCACCACATTCATGGTAGCCCGGGATCCCTACCTGCAGCAGTTCGTGCAGCAGCTCACGCGAGCCAACCGTGGCCGCGCCTACTACGCCAGTCTGGACCGGCTGGGCGAGTACCTGTTCGAGGATTACGTGCGCAACCGCCGCAAGCACCTGCGCTGAGCGACATGACCGCGCCGTTTCGCCCCCGCAAGCGTCTGGGCCAGCACTTTCTGGTGGATCCCAACATTGGCCGCAAGATCGTCGCGGCGTTGCAGGCCACGCCCGAGAATCCCGTCGTCGAGATCGGTCCGGGCACCGGCGCACTGACCGGCTTCCTGCTGGCGCGCTACCCGCACCTGACGGCCTTCGAGATCGACCCCCGGGCCGTGGTCGTGCTGAAAGCCCGCTGGCCGGAGCTGGACGTGCGTCAGGCCGACGTGCTGACCATCAACTGGGCGGAACTGGCGCAGGAAAAAGGTGGACCGCTTCACGTCGTCGGCAACCTGCCCTACTATATCACCAGCCCGATTCTGTTTGCGCTGCTCGACGCCCGCGCGGTGCTGGCCGAGGCCGTGCTCATGATGCAGCGGGAGGTGGCCAAGCGTCTGGTCGCGCCGCCCGGCAGCAAGACCTACGGCATCCTGAGCGTGGCCGCCCAACTCTTGGCCACGCCAGCCCTGCTGTTTTCCGTCTCGCGCCACGTCTTTCGCCCGAAGCCCCGCGTCGAAAGCGCCGTCGTGCGCTTGACCTTCGAGCGACCGCTCCCGGATGTCGATCTGGAATTGCTGCGACAGGTTATCCGTACGGCCTTCAACCAGCGCCGCAAGACGTTGCGCAACAGCCTGCGACGTCTGCTGCCATCCGGGCTATCGCTGCCCGAGCCCTGGGCGCAGGCCCGCGCCGAAGCCCTTGCGCCCGAAGATTACGTTGCGCTGACCCGCTGGCTGCAGCGCCTGTGTCCTCGTCTCCCGACATCTCAAGCGTTCTGATCATTCTGTCGAGCTTCTTTTTTCAGAGATAAAAAAAGAAAGATCTTTTGTTTTTATTTTTTACAGCCTATCTTTGTGCGGTTTTGCGCTCGACTTACCCTGAACATGGACGATTTCCGGCACATTCCGGTCGTTTCACTTTGTGGTTGGCCGTCTACGGTGCTGCTGTGCATTATCTCCTTTCCAGTATGCTACCTGGCCGAATGTAATCTCCATAAGCGTGGCTCCCTGCTTCTAATGCTTCGAGGTGTCAACGAAAAATTTTCTGCATACGCTGGTTTGTGCCGGACTGCGGACGCGAACACCGCCAACGTTCGATAAAACCAACCCGGAGGACGCCCCATGACGGTACTGGACTGGTTAATTGTGGCGGCCTATTTCGCGATCCTAGCCGGGATTGTCTGGTGGTCGGCCCGCCGCGTCAAAACCACCACCGACTATTTCCTGGCCGGCCGCGACGTGGGCTTTTTCGTCATTGGCGCTTCGATTTTTGCCTCGAACATTGGCTCGGAGCACATCGTGGGGCTGGCCGGCAGCGGTGCGGCCAACGGCCTGGCGCAGGCCCACTGGGAGCTGCATGCCTGGATTCTGGTGCTTCTGGCCTGGGTGTTTGTGCCGTTTTACTACCGCTCGGGCGTCTTCACGATGCCGGAGTTTCTTGAGCGGCGCTTCAACAGCCGGGCGCGCTGGATTCTGGCCGTGGTGTCGCTGACGGCCTACGTGTTCACAAAGGTGTCGGTGACGGTGTACGCGGGGGCACTGGTGTTTCGGACGCTTCTGGCCGACGTGTTTGGTTCACCGGACCAGGCCTTCTGGGTGGGGGCAATCGCGACGGTGCTGGCCACAGGGATTTACACGATTCTGGGGGGACTGCGGGCGGTGGTTTACACCGAGGTGTTGCAGACAGGATTGTTGCTCCTCGGCAGTGTCTTCATCACGGTGTTCGGCTTGTCGGCGCTGGGGGGCTGGGGCGAGTTGCGGGAGGTGGCACGCCTGCAGGGGGAGCAGTGGGCCCTCTGGCGCTCGAACGACGATCCGAACTTTCCCTGGCTGGGCGTGATGATTGCCTCGGCTATTACGGGCATCTGGTACTGGTGCACGGACCAGTACATTGTGCAGCGGACGCTGGCGGCGCGTTCGCTGCAGGATGCGCGGCGGGGTGCGCTCTGGGGTGGTTTTCTGAAGGTGTGGCCGGTGTTCATTTTTCTGGTGCCAGGGATGATCGGCTATGCGCTACATTTGAAGGGGGTGATTCACATTCCAACGGACGCCTCAGGCCGGGTGCAGGGCGACATGGTCTTTCCGACGCTGGTGGCGGAATTGTTGCCGCTGGGTTTGCGGGGGCTGGTGGTCGGCGGGTTGCTGTCGGCGCTGATGTCTTCGTTGTCGTCGCTGTTCAACTCATGCGCGACACTCTTCACCGTGGACATCTACGAAAAACTGCGGCCGGGACGCCCGGAACGGGAGTTGGTGCGTGTGGGACGCATCGCGACGGCGGTGGTGGTGGGGCTGGGTCTTTTGTGGATTCCGATCATGAAGGTGATGGCCGAGTCGAAGGCGGGGTTGTACGATTATCTGCAGAACGTACAGGGTTTTCTGGCGCCGCCAATTACGGCGGTGTTTCTACTGGGGATTACGAGTCGTCGGATCAATGCGAAGGGTGCAGTGTGGGGGTTGGGTGTTGGCTTTGTGCTGGGACTTTTCAAGCTGACATTGCAATCGATGGTGCAGAACGGGGCGTTGGATCCGGGGACGGTGCTGGGCGCGATCGGTGCGTTTAACGGCTATTACTTTGCCGGCCTGCTATTTTTGATCAGTGTGCTTATTATTGTGGGCGTGTCGTTGTTGACGGAGGCGCCGCCGGAGGAGAAGGTTCGGGGGTTAACGTTTGGGACGGTGTCGGCCTCGGATCGGGCCGACAGTCGGAAGACGTGGGACTGGCGGGATGTGACGCTGACGGTGGTGGTGCTGGGGCTGGTGCTGGCGATTTATCTGTATTTCTCCTTCTGGGTGTAAACCATCTCCGTCAGAAGATCGCGAAAAAAGGGGGGGCCAATGTCGGCCGCCCCTTTTTTTCGTTCACCGTTGCAGCAGGCCATCTTCAATCCCGACCCGTCGCCTGTCGGACAGGCGCTCCCGTTCAGGGCATCGGATCAGGGCGCCTCGGTTCCAGCAGGATTGCCTGCATTTGCGTCCTTCTCCGCCCCGCGCAGTTTGCGGGAAGCGAACCGCAAAGTCGGATGCCTTCACGTGGGTAGGAAAGCTAAGCTGCTTCGAGCCCCAACCAACGATCCCTTAGTGTTTTCCCGGTTCAGTGCTCCCCCATCGCTTCAGGTTATTTGTGTCATCTCGCCGGTATGTTTCAGGATCGCCGGCTGGATAGCAATCCGCCTCCCTGCGCGATCATTTCGGCCCTGTTTCGGTATAGATCGGCAGCCCTCTAATCAAGGAACCGAGCCGGCCTACGGCCTGTTGCGGACATGGCAAAAGCGGGTCGCAAGGTGTATCTTACCGGATGCAGTCCAACCTGCGGACGAACTCATGCCCATGGAACCCCTGATCCTGCGGCACGGCGGCTCGGTCGGCTGGATCGAAGTGATCTGCGGCTCGATGTTCAGCGGCAAGACCGAGGAATTAATCCGTCGGCTGCGCCGGGCGCAGATTGCCCGCCAACGCGTGGAGGTTTTCAAACCCCGCATGGACCGGCGCTACAGCGAAACGGCCGTCGTCTCGCACGACGAAAACGCATTGCGCTCGACCCCGGTCGACAGCGCCGAGCAGATCCTGCTACTGGCCGGCTCGGCCGACGTGGTGGGCATCGACGAAGCCCAGTTCTTCGATATGACACTGGTGGACGTGTGCCAGCAACTGGCCAACGACGGCAAGCGGGTAATCGTGGCCGGTCTGGACCAGGACTACACAGGCCGGCCGTTCGAACCCATGCCCCAGCTCATGGCCGTGGCCGAGTACGTGACGAAACTGCATGCCATCTGCGCCGTCTGCGGCGCGCCGGCCAACCATTCGCAACGGCTGACCAACGAAGAAGGCCGGGTCGTGCTCGGTGCGGCCGACCGTTACGAACCCCGCTGTCGCCGCTGCTTCCGACCGCCCCGTCCGACCTCCACGTCACCGCTCAAAGCGGCGGCTCCGGCGGCGACGGCGCCTCGCCCCGAGCTTCCGTAAGCGCCACCAGCCGCTTCATGTGCTCGGCAATGCGAAAGATCACGATAACAAGCTCCAGGTAAATCCGCGCCACAATGGCGCCCAGCACGAAAAAGATAGGCGACAGGATCAGCCGCAACAGTCCCGTACCCAACCCCTCAACGAACCCGGTAAAAATCGAGACAATTGTCACCAGTCCCAGCACAACCAGCGCCACCACGTAAAGCAATCGAATCAAACGCGTCGTAATGAACTCCGAGAAAGAAAAATCGAACAGCGCCTCGAAAAAGCCTTTGCGGGGTTCCATAGGTCGCCTCCAGTTGTTTGAAGAAGCGATACTTGTTTTACAGAATATTCATTTTGCCTCACAGATGCAAGTCGGGCGATCCTTTTGCCCGGCGTGTCGTTCTGAAGAAGAAACTCTGCGTCCCTGACCAGGCCCGGTATCATGCAGGAACAGCGTTATCTGGTAGCCGCCCGCAAGTATCGCCCGCAGCTTTTCCGTGAACTGGTCGCTCAGGAGCACGTAACGGAGACGCTGAAAAACGCCCTTCGGCTGAATCGCCTGGGCCATGCGTATCTGTTCAGCGGTCCCCGGGGCGTCGGCAAAACGACGGCTGCGCGCCTGCTGGCCAAAGCAATCAACTGCCAGACGCCGCTGGAAGAGCGCGAAGACCGCGCCGAACCCTGCCGCCGGTGCGAGGCGTGCGTCGCCTTCGAAGAAGGGCGCAGCCTGAACGTGTTCGAGATCGACGCGGCCTCGAACAACAAGGTCGAGGACGTTCGCGAACTGCGCGAGACGGTTCGGGTGCCGCCGCAGGGCGCGCGGAAGAAGGTCTACATCATCGACGAAGTGCACATGCTCTCGAACGCGGCCTTCAATGCGCTCCTGAAAACGCTCGAAGAGCCGCCGCCGCATGCCCTGTTCATTTTCGCCACTACCGAGCCACACAAGGTTCTGCCCACGATCCTTTCCCGCTGCCAGCGGTTCGACTTTCGCCGCATTCCGGTCGAGGCCATCGTGGCCCGGCTGCGCGAGATCTGCGCGGCCGAGGGCGTCGAGGCCGACGACGAGTCGCTCATGCTGCTGGCCCGCAAGGGAGACGGCGCCCTGCGCGACGCGCTTTCGGCCTTTGATCAGGCGGTTTCGCTCTGCGGCACCACGCTGCGCTATGCCGAACTGGCGCAGGCGCTGGGCGTGGTGGATCTGGACCTGTACTTTGCGGTAACCGACCATGTGCGCGCGGGCAACGGCGCCGGCATGCTCGCGGTGGTCGAGCAGGTGGTGCGGTCCGGCTACGACCTGCAGGAGTTCGCCATCGGGCTGGCCGAGCACCTGCGCAACCTGCTGGTGGCCCGCACCATGCCCGACCTGTCGCTGATCGAAGCGGGCGAGGCCACCCGCCGACGCTACGCCGAGGCCGCCCGCGCCTTCGAGGAAGCCGACCTGCTGCGGCTGCTGGGACTGGTGGCCGATCTGGAAAGCCGCCTCAAAAGCAGCGCTCAGCCCCGGTTGCAACTGGAGCTGACGCTGCTGCGCATGGCCAGCCTGCCGCATGCTGTCGATCTGCGCCGAGCGCTCGAGATGCTGGAACGCCTGGCCAGGACTTCGCCGCCACGCACCGATTCGGGCGGCTCTCCTCCGAGCCGTGCGGCCTCCGGGCCGGCCGTTCGCTCCACGCCGGCCGCCTCCAAACCGTCACGTCCTGAGGCCCCGGAGTCCCGGCCGCATACCAGTCCCGAAATAAGCTCCGTTTTCGGTCCACCTGCGCTGGAGACGCTGAAACGCAATCGGCCGAAAGGCTCCGGCGGACAGGCCGCACTCGCCCCCGCGGAAGCCACGGATGTACTGGTGGCCGAATCTCCCGCCGAACTGCTGGCGGCGCTGCGGGACCGCTGGCCGGAATTCGTGCAGCGGGTTGCGCAGGTTCGTCGTCATGTGGGCATGGTGCTGGAAGATACCCGACCCGAGTCGATCGAAGGCACCACACTCTGGGTGGACGTCCGGGATCCGGCCTACGCCCGGCTGCTCCAGAATCAGGCCACGTTCCTGCTTGAGCAGCTCCACGCTTTCATGGAAGAGGTCCGGCACCTGACGGCGCTGCGTTTCCGCTCACCAAAGCCGGTACATGAAGCGCCCACGCAGATGGCTCCTTCGACGCCCGAGCCGGAGGATCCCGCGCTGGTGCTGGAACGCCTGCGTCGCACCTCGCCCGTCGTGCAGAAGCTGATCGACCAATTCGGCTGCGAGCTGTACTGGGGCAACGGCCAATGAACCAGGGCTCCGGCTGCGCGTTCACCTGCTATGCAACCATAAGTCCCCAAGAGCACATGGACGGCGCGCTGAATCTGGGTGAGGTTTTTGGGAAGGTGATGGAACTGCAACAGCGCCTGGCGGAAACGCAGCAGGCGCTGGGTCAACGTACGGTCACGGTGGAGACCGGCGGCGGGATCGTGCGCGTGACGGCCAATGGCCTACAACGCATCGTTCGCCTCGAAGTGGATCCCGAAGCCTTCCGCTCTGAAGATCAGGACATGCTGGAAGACCTGATCGTGGCCGGGGTCAACAAGGCGCTGGAAGAAGCGGCTCGGATGGCCCGTGAGGAAATGCAGAAGGCGGCCGGCGCGTTGCTGCCACCTGGTCTGAATCTCGACCTGAGTGCGCTGGGATTGTAACGCGATGAGTTTCACCTCGCCTTCGGTCGAAGCCCTTGTCGAGCAGCTCATGCGGCTGCCCACCGTCGGGCGCAAGACGGCCCAGCGGCTGGCGGCCTACATTCTGAAGATGCCCCGTGAAGAAGTAGAGGCACTGGCGCAGGCCCTGCTGGCCGTCAAAGAACGCGTGCGCCAGTGCGCCATCTGCTTTAACGTGACCGACGAAGAAATCTGCGCCATCTGCCGTTCACCCCGGCGGGACCACTCCACCATTTGCGTGGTCGAAGAACCCAGTGACGTGCTGGCCCTGGAGCGCACCGGGGAGTACCGGGGCGTCTACCACGTGCTGGGCGGCGTCATCTCGCCGCTGGACGGGATCGGCCCGGACGACCTGCACATTCGTGAACTCGTGGCCCGCGTGGCGCCTGCCAACGGCGACCCTGAGCGGGCCGCGCTCTACCCGGAAGGTCGTATTCCGCGTGTTCAGGAAGTCATCCTAGCGCTGAATCCCAACGTCGAGGGCGACACAACCGCTTACTATCTGGCCCAGCTGCTCAAGCCGATGGGCGTGCGCGTCACCCGCATTGCCCGGGGTCTGCCCATCGGTGGTGATCTGGAGTACGCCGACGAGGCTACGCTCTCGCGCGCGCTCGAAGGCCGCCTGGCCCTTTAAACGAGCCGGTCATGGCCTCTGTAAAGCCTTGTCGAACTGCACGATTCGGCCTTAAAAATGAGCGATTCTGGCCGTATCTTTGAGCGATCCCGGATCATCTTGCCCCGCTTTCCCTGCACGCCATCTGCCTGACGACGACCATGCGCATAACGATCATTGGAGCCGGTGCCATTGGTTCGGCCATTGCTTCGTTTCTGGTACGTCAGCCTGAAGTAACCCAGGTGCAGGTCTGCGACGCCCGCGCCCGCAACCTGCAGGAACTGCACGATCGGTTGCAGACAAGTCGTTTGCGCTCTTTCCAGATCGACGCACGCGATCACGGCGTGCTGGAACCGATCCTGCAGGGAAGCCAGGTGGTCATCAGTGCCGCCCCGCCGCAGCTCAACCCGGCCCTGGCCCGTTTGTGTCTGGAGTTAGGTGTCAACTTTTGCGACATGGGCGGCAACGACCAGATCGTGCATCAGGAGCTGGACCTGCACGAGGAAGCCGTCAAGCGCGCCGTCTGGATCGTGCCCAACTGCGGCCTGGCCCCGGGTCTGGTGAACATCCTCTGCCTGCACGGCATCGACCAGTTCGATGAAGTCGAGGCGGCTTACCTGCGCGTGGGCGATGTGCCGCTGGATCCGCACCCGTTCAACTTCCGCATTTCCTGGTCGGCGGAAAAGGTGATCGAGGACTATACGAATCCGGTGCAACTCATTCGCGACGGCCAGCTGGAGACCGTCGAGCCGTTGACCGGCATGGAGCGGATCCGCTTCGAAGAGCCTTTCGGAGAGATGGAGGCTTTCTATACGGCGGGTGGCCTCTCAACACTGGCCGAGCAGCTGGCCGGACGCATTCAGGTGCTCGATTACAAGAGCATCCGCTGGCCCTGTCATGCCAGCCAGATGCGCTTTGTGCTGGGGCTGGGCTTCGGCGAACCGCGCTCTATCGACGTGCGCACGCACCTGACCTACCGCGACGTGCTCGTACGACGCATGCGCCAGCGGCTGGGCGGCCACTACGAAGACGCCGTGTTGCTCAGGATCGCCATCCACGGGCGCAAAGACGGCCAGCCCTGCACACTCCTCTATGAAATGGTCGATCGCTACGATCAGGAGCAGCAGATCAGCGCCATGCGCCGCTGCACCGCGATCCCCACGGCCCTGGTGGCGCTCATGATCGCTTCCGGCGAAGTCAAAGGCGGCGGTGCCCTGCCTCCCGAGCAGGTGGTGCCACGTGATCGCTTCTACCGGCGCCTCATCGAACACGGCTTGCCGATCACCCACCGCTGGTACGAAGGCTACGTGGACATCACGCACCCGGACCCCGAACGTGCCCTTGCCGAATCGCCTGCGCCGGACCGGAAAAGCCGGAAGCGCCAGCCGGCCTCCAGCCGGTAATTCCTAAAAACCACGACCGTAGGCCCGGATTACCATCCCGTTGAGCGCAGCGCCGGCCGGCGTGCACAGATAGACGCACAGCTCGGCCAGTTCGGCAGCCGTCACGCCAGATCCTTCGCTGCCTTCGTCGTATCGGATCACCGAGGGTGCAATGACATGGGCGGTAATGCCCTGCGCCGTCAGCTCGCTGCCGACGGCTTCGACCAGGCGCACCAGGCCACCCTTGGCGGCCGAATAAGCAGCCTGACGGGCGCGGCCACGGTCGGCACCCTGCATCGATGCAAACGCGATCAATCGCCCCCCGGAGCGCCCACGCATCAGGCGCGCTGCTTCGCGGAAGCACAGGAACGTGGAGGTCAGGTTCGCATCCAGCATGGCTCGCCAGTCGTCCAGCGTCATTTCGAGCAACGGGCGTTCACCCCACAGTCCGGCTGCATGCACCAGCACGTCCACGTAGCCGAAGCGGTCCCAGATTTTGCCGAAGCAGGCGGCCACCTGGGCCTCGTCGGCCAGATCGGCATGAAAAGCCGCGCCTTCGGCGCCTTCCGGAAGCTGAAGTTGCCGGGCCTGCTCGGCCGTACGTACTACCGCCGCCAGGCGGGCGCCTTCCTGCGCGAAACGCCGCAGCAATTGCTGTCCCAGCCGTCCGCCGGCGCCGGTAACCACCACGACTTTATGCGCCAGGGTGTGCGTTTCCATGGTGCTCGTCCTTTAATTGAAACTGCGCATGCAAGTACGTTCAGCCGCGCCGTTCATCCAGCAAGTATACACAGCCGGGTACAAAACGCCCGTAGCACAACGATCTATAGCGCCCCGCTACTTCGTGGCTTATTACGCACGCTCGGCATTTCGAGCGCACGCCCACAAGATAGGCTACTCTGGAAAACGACTCAAGCGGCCGAACGGGCTCGGTGCCGACGCAGCACCTCGTCGTAGACGCGCAGGTAGTCGTCGACCATGCGTTCGCGGCTGAAGCGGCCCTCCACGTAGGCGCGGATTTTTGCGCGATCGAGCTGACGCAGCCGAGGCAATGCGGCCACGGCTTCCTCCACCGTCTGCACCAGCACGCCGGTCTCGCCGTCTTGGATGATCTCGGGCATCGATCCGCGCGGCCGCGCCACGACGGGCGTGCCGCAGGCCATTGCCTCGACCACACTCAGCCCGAACGGCTCGTCGAAGTTGATCAGGTGCAGCAGCGCATAGGCTCCGCCCAGCAACCGATCCCGATCGGCCGGACCCACCGACCCCAGATACTGAATCTGTTGGCCGTCGATGAAGGGCGCCACTTCCTGTTCGAAGTAGGCCCGGTCCTGAATAATGCCGGCCATCTTCAACGGCATGCCGCTCCGGCGGGCCACCTCGATCGCCTCACGCGTCCCTTTGTCGGGATGCATGCGGCCAAAAAAGAGCAGATAGTCGCCCGGCTCGGTGCGGAGCGTGAACGACTCCAGATCGATCCCGTGATAAACGGTGGCCACGTAATCCAGATCGGGGTGCCGGTCGGCATTGCTGATCGAGACGTAATAGGTGCGGCGATTGTACTTGCGATAGACCGGCAGAATCCGCTCCGACGAAAAACCATGAATCGTGGTCAGGACCGGCGTGCGCACCAGCCCGCTGTAGCTCAGCGGCAGAAAGTCGAAGTGGTTGTGGATGAGATCGAATTCCTCGGCATGCTCGAACACCTCGCTGATGTGCAGGCACTCCCAGACCTTCGGGTCCAGCGAAGGGTCTTCTTCGTAGGGACGCGGGCACACGGCAATGAGCCGAGCGCGCGTCTGGGAGTCGGCCGTGGCGAACAATGTCACGTCGACCCCGCGATCGACCAGCCCCTCGGTCAGCAGCCAGACAACCCGTTCCCAGGGGCCGTAATGGCGGGGCGGCACGCGCCAGGCGATGGGAGCCAGCATGGCGATTCGCATGGCTCAACGCCGGGCTTGTCCGTCGTAATGGCCGTTCAGGAGCCAATCGAGCAGCTCGCTCAGGCGAGCCTCGGCGACGGCCACGCAGGTGTCGGCCGCGCCATAGTAGAGGCGCAACGTATCGTCGGCCAGCACGTAGCCGCAGGGGAACACCACGTTGGGCACGTCACCGATGCGTTCGTACGGAGCCCGGGGCCCCAGGATCCAGCCGGGTGCCCGCCGGATGATGCGCGTGGGATTTTCCAGGTCCAGCAGCGCCATACCCACCCGGTAGATGTCGCCGGCTACCGTGGTGCGCACGCCGTGATAGATGAGCAACCAGCCCTCGGGCGTTTCGATCGGCGGCGGTCCGGCCCCGATCCGTACGTGGTCCCACCAGATACCCGGCCGCGGCCGCAGCACCACGCGCGGACCGCTCCAGTGCCGCAGGTCCGGCGACCGACTCAGCCAGATAGCCGGGTGCGTTTCGCGCCGTGTGCTGGAGGTCCGATGTAGCAGCACCCAGTAGCCACCGATCTTCCGTGGGAAGAGCACGCCGTTTTTATCTTCAGGCGGCATGAGTAGGCCACGCCGCTCGAAGGTGCGAAAGTCTTCGGTCAGCGCCAGCGCAATGGCCGGTCCTTCCTCCGAAAACGCCGTGTAGGTGACCGCATAGCACCCCATCTCCTCCAGCCACACGATGCGCGGGTCTTCGATGCCCCAGGATTCCTCGGGCCAGTGCTCCGGATCGGGTACCAGCGTCGGTTCGGGGTCGATCGTCCAGTCGGTCAGGCCGTTGGGACTGCGGGCCACGGTCAGATGCGACACGCCCCGGTGGTCTTCCACGCGCACCAGCAGCAGCGTTTCGCCCGTATCCAGGCGAACGGCCGCCGGATTGAACACGGAGTTGCACGGGTAGGGCCAGTCGTCGGCCGTCAAAATCGGGTTGCCTTCATAGCGTCGAAACAACTCGCCTACCTGCTGAGGAGCCGGCAACACGTCGGAATCACGCATTGTCTTCCATTACAATGGTTTATTGGAAATTGCCTTTGAATTTTCGCTGGCCAGTCGATGCAAGGCGGAAACCAACACTTTCATCGAAATCCGAGCGCCGAAGATGCGGCTGTCGGCCGCTGCATATGGAATAATCAAATCGTCCTTCCACACATAATTTGCACAGGAAAACAGTACATTATCCACCCCCAGCTCTAGATCCCCCACCTTTTCGATATCGCCCTGGGGACGCATAAGTGGTTCCAGCCGGGCCACGACGGGGCTCGGTCGGTTGAAGTCCAGCAACGCCGCCGCCAGGTCGTACTCACGATGCCCGTCCCAGTCGATGTGGCCCTGGTGATAGATCATCAGGAAGCGCCGGTCGCCCAGCGCAAGAGGCGGTCCACCGGCCCCGATCCAGGAAAGCGCGAATTCCCGATAGCGGTAGCTGGCCATCAGCAGGCCCCGGCTGTAGAAGGGGCCCTCGGGCCGGTCGGCCTCGGCCAGATGGATGGCCATGGGACGCCGCCCGTGGATGGGACGGTGCAGCAACAGCCACTTGCCATCGACGGGCTCCGGCAGCAATGCCGCATTTTTGTTGTCCACGTCGTTTACGTCGCCGGAAATCGGGCCGTGCAACTCCCAGTGCACAAAGTCCTGCGTAGTGGCCAGGCAGATGTGCACGCGCCCGAGAAACGACGGGAAGCGGGGTTGTTCGCTGCTATAGCCTGTATAAAACAGGTAGTACGTGTCGCCGATCTTTGTGCAGCGCGCGTCTTCGACGCCCAGCTCGTGGAAGGCGGCTTCGGGTCGGATGACAGGCTCCGGCCAGCGCCGCACCAGTTCCAGCGTGGGCGTCAGCACAGCCAGCCCCAGGGAAGAGGGCGCATGCCCGGCCGGGTTTCCTTTCGCCCCCTGGGCCCGGTAGATCATTACACACGCGCCGCCGGTCCGGCGGAGCCGTTCGCGTTCCGACCTGGTGAGTTGCCAGGCGTCCATGAGTCGCTCCAGCTCCTCGCCGGCCTCCACGAGTACGGCGGCTGGGTTCAGCACCACGCGCGATTCCCAGGGGTGCTGCGGATTTGGTTCGAGCACAGGCCGTCCACCATGCAGACGCTCGATGCTGACAGGCGGCGGCGTCTCGATCGTGCGCATGGCCCGGCCCCGGTCGCTGGACATCATGTAGACCCGGGGCATCGTCCAGCTATGCCGCTGCTCCTCCAGCACAAAATCGACCACGTCCTGCAGCGGCGCCACTGCATGGCCGATTACTTTGTCGGCCGCGCCGTAATATACGTGCAGCTGGCCGTCGATCACCACAGCGCCTTCCGGAAACACGACGTTGGGCACGTCCCCCTCGCGTTCGAAGGGCAGCTCAGGCTCCAGGATCGGCACACGGGCCCGGGCGATCGTCCGCTGCGGGTCGTCCAAATCCAGCAGCGCCACCCCGGCCCGGTAGGTGTAGGTTTCGTCTACGCCGTGGTAGATCAGCAGCCACCCCTCAGGGGTTTCGATGGGCGGCGGTCCGGCCCCAATCTTTTTGCGCTCCCAGCGCCGGGCCGGACGCAGCACCACATGCTCGTCCAAGTCGGCCAGGTGTTCGGCCCAGCGCGCGGCCGATCGATGCAGCAGTTCATCCCAGTCGCCGAAGTAGATGATCTGAATGTCCGGTTCGATGCGGTGCAACAGCGCCAGTTTGCCCCGGACGCGACGTGGAAAGAGCGTGGCGTCTTTGTCGCGCACGGGCGGACCGATCACGCCGTGTTTTTTGACCTGCACGAAGTCGGTCGTCGAGGCCAGCCCGATGCGGACTCCGTCGCCGGGACCGAAAGCCGGCGTGCTGAGCACCGTGTGCACGATCCAGTAACGCCCTTCCAGAAACGTAACACGCGGGTCTTCGAGTCCGTAGCGGTCAAAGTCTTCGCCCGGCGCAAGCAGCGGCATTTCGCGCCAGGTAAAGTGCACGCCGTCGGTGCTCGTGGCGTAACCCAGGGATGAGATGTATGGTTCAAAGCCGTAAGTCGGCTCGCCGGGACCCGCGTCGGGCAGTGGGAAGCGCCGATAGCCGGCCGGAACGGCCCGAAAGACCAGATGCACCTGATGCCCGTCGTACCAGGCGCCCGGATTGAAGACGGCGCCCGAAGCCCATGTTAGATCGGGGCGGGGCGCCAGGACCGGAACGTCTGTCCGCCGGAACAACGACATTTTCCCTTCCACTGCTGCATTTTTGCGGATCGAGCGAATCGCCGGAACCCCGCTGCATGTTCCGCAAGGCGGTCAAGTAGGCCTTACTTTTCACAGGAAGGTTGCGTCTAAAAACATGCCGGGATCCGGCGCGAAATCGAACTCCTCCGCAGGTTCCTATCGAGGTCTGAGGTGCTCAGCAGCGGTCCATAGAGAGAACAGCCATATAACGCTTTCCTCGAAGTCCAGCGCTGCCTTCCAGCGTATCCATGTACTTGTGGTTGATCATCCTGACGCTGCCTCGGCTATTGTGAAGCGACCCGAGGGCTCCTGCCGAACTGGATGACATCGAGATCGGAGCGCCCATAAATGGGCCGCAAGGCGGCTTTGTCCAACCGCACGTTGCCTTGGTCCAGCAGCGCACCCTTCCCAGCCCGCCGGTATCGAATGCCGTGGCCGGCAACGAGCGGCATTTGACGCCACCCGGAAACAACATAGACCGACCGCCATTCTCTGGCCGACCGGCTATCAGAAAAAGGAACCAACCCGTACGATCGGTGCCGTCTGTTTCAGCGTCCATTTCCATACCGTCCGCCTTCCTGCGCTATCGCGCCATCGTTGACGACTGGGAAGCGTTCGTGGCGGCGCTCCGGCGGCCGCTGCCAGTGTGCGCGTGGACCAACACGCTGCGCACCACGCCCGCGCAGGTGAAAGCTGCCTTAGAGGCCGAAGGCCTGAAGCCGGAGCCGCTGGCCTGGCGCCCGGACGCTTTTCGGCTGCCGCCCGACAGCCAGCCCGGCAACCGCCTGGCCTACGTGCTGGGGCACTACCACGTGCAGGAAGAGGTCTCGCTGTTGCCGGTGCCGCTGCTCGACCCACAGCCCGGCGAACGCGTGCTGGACCTGTGCGCGGCCCCCGGCGGCAAAACGGCCCAGATCGCCGTCCGCATGCAAAACCGGGGTACGGTCGTGGCCAACGACCGCAACCCGCTGCGCCTGCGCCAGCTCTCGGGCACAATCGAACGCCTGGGCCTGCTGAACGTCACGACCACGCTGCACGACGGGGCCGACTACCCCCTGGAGAGCGGTCCGTTCGACCGCGTGCTGGTCGACGTGCCCTGCTCCTGCGAAGGAAATTTCCGGAAGGATCAGCAGGTAGCCGACGCGTTTGCCGGGGCACCGGAACTCTGCGGACTGCAGACGGCCCTGCTGCATCGGGCCGTCATGCTGTGCCGTCCGGGCGGTCGTATCGTTTATGCCACATGCACGTTCGCGCCCGAGGAAAACGAGCTGGTCGTCGATGCGGTGCTCCGGCGCTGGGGCGAAGCACTTCGGCTATTGCCGGCCCACCTCGAAGGCTTCCGGGGCGCGCCGGGCCTCATCGAATGGAACGGCCGGCGCCTGCATCCTTCGCTGGAGCTGACACTGCGCGTCTGGCCGCACTTGAACGACACGGGCGGTTTCTTTGTAGCCGTACTCGAACGACAGGCTTGAGATGAAGGGGACACCGGAACTGCAACAGGCGGTCAAAATCGTCGATCCGGCGCCGTACTTTCGCTATCTGGAAGAACGCTTCGGGATTCCGCCGTCCACCTTCGACGGCTATGTGCTCGTGCAACCGGGCCGCAAGAAGGTCTACATCGTGACGGCCGATCACCGTCCGCCGGCCCGCCCACGCCCGCGTACCGTGGGCCTTCCGTTTCTGCGCATCTATTTGAAGTTTCCCAAACTCTCGACGGCAGCCGCCCAGCAGTTCGGCCATGCGGCCACGCGCAACGTGATCGACGTCGACGCGGCCCAGGCCGAAGCATTTCTAACGCGCCGGGATTTTCGGGCACGTCCGGAACAACTGACGCTTTGCACCGGCCGGGGCTATGTGCTGGTACGCTATCAGGGCCACACGCTCGGCGTCGGCTTCCTGATTCCGGACGAAGAAGGCGGATGCGTCGAGAGCATGCTGCCCAAGTCCTGGGCGCGAGATCCGGATTCGTTCAGTCTGACGGCGTCGTAACCGGCTCGCCGGAAAGTGCCGTCAGCAGGTCACGAGCGGCTCGATAGCCGCTCTGGAGGGCGCCCGCCACGGTAGCCGCCTCGTCGGGATCGGTGGCTTCGCCGGCCAGGAAGAGGGTGTCCTCGATAGGCTGTCCCAGCACCCGGCGTGCTTCGAGCCCATCCGGACGCACGTAACTGTAGGCGCCTTGCGCGAACGGATCGCGCTGCCAGTCGTGCAGGCAGGCACCGATCAGGTAGCGGTCCGGATCACGGATCTCAAAGATGCGGCCGATTGTGCGCAGTGCCTCCTGAATGATCTCCTCGGCCGACCATCCGTGCAGCCGCCGGGCGGCCGGTCCCCCGGCCCAGGCCAACAGCACCGGCACGTGCAACGGCAGCGGATGCCAGATCGTGGTAAAGCTTTCGTCCGGGGCGTGCACGAAGGCCAGTTCCCGAAGCAATGCGTTGCGCTCCCAGAAAGCTTCCCGGAAGCACAGGTTGACGCGCACGGCCGCCCCCATGCCCAGTTGTGCCAGCGCCGTGCGCCAGCGTTCGGGAAGCGGTGGATCGAACCGGAGCGCGCATTCCCCCTCGCCCCGGAGCAGCGGGAGTGGCACGGTCAGCACCAGCGCCCGCGCATGAAAGAGGCGCTTTTGCCCGGCCTGTTGTGCTTCCACCTCGACGTGTCCGGGCTCCCAGCGCACTGTGTGGACAACCGTCTGCAGATGCAGCTGCACCCATTCGGGGTCGAGGCTGCGGTACAGCGCCACGATCAGCCGGTCGTATCCACCCATTGGACGAAACTGCGGGTAATCGTCGGCCCTGTCGCCACGCAGACGCCAGTCCTCGGCCAGCGCCTGCACGCTGAGCTGCTCGGGATCGGCTGCCTCGAAGCTCTCGGCCACGATGCGGGCCATTGCCCGGGTGGCCGCCAGGTCATCGCCCGAAAGGTCCTGCTCCAAGAACGTGGAAAAAGCCCGGTCGGGCGCTTTCGGGTCCGACAGTCGCTCCAGCATGGGACGAAGCGTCCGGAGCAGGTCGATGGCCTGCACCCGACCGTCCAGAAACAGTCCGTGCGCTTCCGGAATCCGGATCAGCCCGATGCCGGCCCGCCGGAGCAATTGCAGAGTAATGTCCGGGCGACCGTGGACGAATTCGGCCCCCAGTTCCACGGGCACGGGAAAAATCGGATCGTGCCGGGTGTAGATGCGCCCGCCGATCCGATCGCGGGCTTCCAGCAACCACACAGAAAGGCCGGCCCGCCCCAGCGCGTCAGCCGCGGCCAGGCCGGCCGCGCCGGCTCCCACAACGATCACATCCCGGCGGGACCGGCGCTCCCTGACGGCGCGTGCCATCGGTCAGTGTTCCGTCATGCCGCGCAGCAGTTTTTCGGTCTCTTCCTTGTGACGCGTCTCGTCGCTGATAATCTCCTCCAGGTCGTTCACCAGCCCGTAGTCGCCAAGCGCTTCGGCCTGATGCCGGCGCTGCACGTAGCGGGCGATCGTTTCCTCCTCGGCCTTCAGCACCGCTTCCAGCATAGCCCGGTTGCTTTCCACCAGCTTCACCGGCGCCGGTTTGGTGGTGGGCAGCCCGCCCAGCGCCGTGATCTTGTTTGCCAGAAACTGCGCATGCCGGAGCTCATCTGGAATCTCACGCTCAAAGAACTCCTTCAGCAGCGGACGATGGATGCCGCTGGCCATAGCGGCAAAGGTGCTATACATCAGGATGGCCTGATACTCGTGCGCCAGGTCTTCGTTGAGCCCTTTGATGAGCTGTTCCCGCGTGACTTCTTTGACTTCCGTTTCCATGGTTTTCACCGCTGGCATGGTTTGTCGAATCGTTTGGTTCAAAGGTTTGCTTATAGATATGCCCGGTTTCCTACAAAGTTTGTCGGCATCCGCAGGCGTTGCGGAAAGATTACAGGTCCAGCTGGGCCCAGACAGGTGCGTGATCCGAAGGCTTCTTTCCCTTGCGTTCTTCGCGATGCACCCCGGCTGCCGTGCAGCAGGCGGCCACCGGCGGCGTGGCCAGCAGGTGATCGATCCGGAGCCCGTCACCCCGAGGGAAGGCCAGGTTGCGATAGTCCCACCAGGTGAACGGGCCCGGCCCTTCGTGGTGAAGACGGATCAGATCTACCAGGCCCCAGTCGATCAGTTTGCGGAAAGCCGCCCGTGCTGCCTCGTGAAAGAGCACGCTGTCAGCCCAGGCTTTGGGAAAAGCGACGTCGCGGGGTTCCGGCGCCACGTTGAAGTCGCCGGCCAGCAACAGTGGCATCTCGGACGAAGCTGCTCGCTCCAGGTAGGCCCGCAGGCGGTCGAACCAGCGCAGCTTGTAGGCCCAGGCATCAGACCCGACGGTCCCGCCGTTGGGCGCGTAGATGCTGCAGACAATGAGTCGGTCGCCGCACCGCGCCTGCAGGAAGCGGGCTTCCTGCTCCCCATCGAGGCCGCGCAGCACATCCTGCAGGGGTAGCCGACTCAGAATGGCTACGCCGTTGTAGGCTTTCTGGCCGAAGACGGCCAGCTCGTAGCCGCGTGCGCGAAACGGATCGGCCGGGAAGTCCACATCGACGACTTTGGTCTCCTGCAGACAGACGATGTCGGGTTCCGTGCGATCCAGCCACTGCAGCACCCGCTCCAGACGGGCACGAATCGAGTTGACGTTCCAGGTAGCGACCATCACAGTGCATTCTCGGGTTGTCCATGCCAGCTGCGCAGACCGCGTGCGCGGGCTTCTTCGGCCACCTGCCGGGCGGCCTCCGACTCCGCAAAAATGCCGAACAGCGCCGAGCCCGATCCTGAAAGCGCCGCGTAGACGGCCCCGGCCTCCAGCAGCCACTGCTTCAGCCGGGCCAGTTCCGGATAGCGGGCAAACAGCGGCGCCTCGAAGTCGTTCACAAGCGCCTGTTGCCAGCGTTCCGGGTCGTTGGTGCATACCAGCTCCACGAGCGACGGCATGCGGCCGTCGCAGGGCTGCACCAGTCGGTACGCCTCGGCCGTGGCGATGTGAAACGGCGGCACCACCACAGCCAGATAAAAAGGAAAACGATAGTCGGGCAGCGGTTGCAGGCGCTCGCCGCGTCCGGTTGCCAGTGCGGCCGGTGTCGCAAGCAAAAAAAACGGCACGTCCGATCCCAGCGTAGCGGCCAGCCCGTGCAGCATCTCCGGCGCCAGCGATTGATGCCAGGCACGCAGCAGCAACCGCAGAGTAGCGGCTGCGTCGCTCGAACCGCTGCCCAGCCCTGCCCCGTAGGGAACCCGTTTGTCCAGATGCAGCCGTCCCGTCGGCGGTTGCTGCAGCAACTCGGCCAGGCGCCGAGCGGCCCGCACGCACAGGTTGCGCTCATCGGTGGGCAGCGTCGGATCAGAACAGGTGAAGGCGAAAGGCTTGCCGGGCGTCCACGTCAGCCGGTCGGCCCAGGGAATGCGCAGCAGCACGGTCTCGATGTCGTGATAGCCGTCCGGCCGGCGGCGAAGCACCCGGAGTCCCAGGTTGATCTTGGCCGGTGCGTGTTCTGTCAGGCTTGCTGGCGACAACTTTCGCGTTGATTCGTTGCTTCTAACGACGGTTTATTGTAGCTTTACTTTAGTAGTCCCACCTTCCAGTAGCCTGCCTATCGCCTGCACGATACCACAATTTACGCAGATTGCTCCGAACTCAAAGAGAAGAGAAGTTTGCTTTCCATGCGGTACATGCGCTGGTCCGGTTTCGCCGGAGGGTTTCTGTGGCTATGGATTGCCCTTCCGCTTTACGGTCAGGAACTCCCGCAGCGGCAGAGACAGGTGCTGTCGCTTCCATTGCAGCGGCTTTTACAGCAAGAACGTCCGGCAGAAGGCATTGCGCTGGAGGGTCCCGTTGATGCGGCGACTTACCGGGTGGGCCCCGGCGATGTGCTGACCGTCATGATCGGTGGGGCTTTCGGCCAGACGCTACAGGCCGAAGTGTCGGCGGAAGGCAAACTGACGCTGGCCGAGCTCGGTACCCTGCGCGTAGCCGGCAAGACACTGGAGGCCGTACGGGACACGGTACGTCGGTTTCTGCAACCTCATTTTGCCAGGGTCCCGATCGACGTCGTGCTGAGCCGCCCCCGCTCGTTTTATGTGCACATCACCGGCGCCGTCCCCAACCCGGGGCGCGTGCGCACGGCTGCGGTGGCGCGTGTCAGCGATATTGTCGAGCAGGCTTTCGAGCCATCCCCGGATGCTTCCAATAAAGCGACTACCAAAACGCCTGTCCTCCGCACGTACCGTGCAGAAGCCTCAAAAGACTTTATGCCGGCGCTTCGCAACGTATTGCTTCACCGGGCCGACGGCACAACGCTACGCCTTGATTTGCTCCGATACTACACGACAGGCTCTCTCGCGCACAATCCTTACCTGCTGGATGGCGACGTTATTGAAATCCCCGCGTTTCATGTGCAGCGCGACGCGGTCACCGTGCAAGGACCGATTCCCTACCCCGGTACCTACGACGTGCGCCCGGATGATACGGTACTGGACCTTTTAACAGTTGCGGCCGGCCCTGAAGGATTGCGTTACCTCAAGGAAGTCCGACTCATCCACCGACCGATCGCGCCGGACGACGACATCGTGGTTCAGCTGATCGCGCTCGATACGTTGCTGCAGCATCCGGAACGGGCGCCATCGCTTCGAGCGGGCGACCGCCTCATTGTCACCAGCGCGGAAACGGCTACGGCCGCGGCTTATGGGTTCGTCCGCTACCCGGGAACCTACCCGATCACGCACGGGAAGACCACAGTGCGCGAGCTGATTGAAATGGCGGGAGGCCTCCTTCCAGAAGCCAATCCTCGGGCTGCCTATATCGAACGCACCCGATCCTTCTACTTCAAAGGGACTGCCCAGGCCACCGATCTGGATTTCTTCGGCCGCTTTTATCTGCAGCAATCCCTACAGGCCAACCGGATCGTGGTCAATGTCGTAGACATTCTGGAAGGAAAAGCTCCTGATCTTCCGCTCTATGACGGCGACCGCGTGGTTATCCCGAGAGATGAACAGACTGTCTTTGTAACCGGCCATGTGGCCCGTCCCGGCTATGTCCCCTACAGTCCCGGCGAGCCAGCCCGATTTTACATTGCACGGGCCGGAGGGCTGGGCCCCGGAGCCCGGGCCATCTACGTCTTTGACGCAGGCACCGGTCAGGTGCGGCAGGGACCTGAAGCGCCGGTTTATTCCGGCGATACGATTTTTGTCGATCGACAACCGGTGGCCGACACGCCGGAAGTCGCTCAGCTGGTGCTGAACGACCAGATCTCCCGCCGCCAGCATCGCATTCTGACCGTCCAGACGATTCTGACAGGAATCTCCACCATTGTCGGCATCGTTACCGCCTATGCCGCCATCACGCGTTGACGGCTCTATGACGACCCGACCTACTACGATGGACGCTCAGCAGGAGCGCACCTGGGATGCGCTGCGTCGGCTCTACCGGGCCCGCCGCCTGATCGCTGGGGTCACGGCAGTTGCTGCCCTCGGCGCCGTAATCTTCAGCCTGCTGCTGCCCAACTGGTATCGGGCCACGGCCCGCGTGCTTCCCCCGGCCGGCGGCGGACTCAGCCCCTTAGCCTCTCAGTTGCTGAGCAACCTCCCCGGCGTCCTGGGCAGCGTGCTGGGCGGTAGCAACACGGCCGGCTACGAGCGCTACCTGAGCATCCTCTCCAGCCGCACGATGTACGAACGCGTGGTGGATCGCTTCAACCTGGTGTCGGTCTACGGGCTGGAGGACGAAGCACATCCGCGGGAGGCGGCCATCGAAGAATTGAGCGACAACGTCTCGTTCGATGTCGATCCGGACTTCGAGTATCTGGAAATCTCGGTCCTCGACCGAGACCCGCGCCGGGCGGCTGAGATGGCCAACTTCATGGTAGCAGAGCTCAACCGCATCAACGCCGACCTGATGACGCAGAGCGCCCGGCGCTACCGGCGGTACGTCGAGCGTCGCTATTACGAGGCGCTGGCCCGGCTCGACTCGGTGCTCGATGCCCAGCAGGCGTTCCACGAGCAGTACGGCCTGTTCGATCTGGAAGCGCAGGCGCGGGGCTTTCTGGAATACGTGGCCACGCTGCGCGCCGAAGCGCTTCAGACCGAAATGCAGTACGAGGCGCTCCGCGCGCAGTTCGGCGACGACAACCCACAGGTGCGCGTGCTGGCCGAAATGAAGGCGACGGCCGAACGGCGCTACCGGGAAGCCCTTGAAGGCCAGGAGCGTCTGCTGCCCGTCCCACAGCAGGAAATCCCCTCGGCCCTGCGCCAGTACTTCAACCTGGAGCGTGAGCGCCTGCTGCAGACGCGCATCCTGGAGGTACTGGCCCCACTTTATGAGCAGGCCCGCTTTGAAGAGGAGCGCCGCGTCGAAGCCGTGCAGGTGGTCGATCCGGCCGTGCCCCCCGTCAAGAAAGCCAAACCTCGCCGCTCGCTCATCGTGCTGGGCATCACGCTGGCGGCCTTTGCCTTCTCTGTGCTGTTCGTACTGGCGCACGGCTGGTGGCAGGAGCAGCGCGAGCTGCTGGACCAGCACGTCCTCCGGCACCCGAGCGTGGCCGCCCCGCAGGTACCTTCTGGCGAGACGAAGTAACTTCTCTGCGGTTGCTTCGTATCCTCTAAAGTCGGCTTTTCCTGTCCACGCAACCGGGAACGGGCTATGTGGCTCTTGCTACTCTTCGGTCTGCTGCTCGCGCCGCAACCCGACTCGACGCGCGAGGAAACCCTGCCGGGCCTGCATCTGCGCCCATCCGTCTGCGAGGAATTCTGGGAGCTGGCCTGCCGCCAGCCGCGACCGCTGGCCGCCTTCGCGGGCGACTTTCCACACCGCTGGCCCTTCCGTGAAACGGCCCTGTACCGCTCGCTGCCGGGGCTTCGCTATAACCGGGTAGAAGGGCTGGTGCTGGGACTGGGCACCGAGCCGCTGGAATGGACCGAATACGACCGCGTGCGCCTGGTCGGTCAACTGGCCTATGCCTTCGCGCTGCGCCGCTGGCGCTACGAAGTCGGGGCCGAAACGGTGCTCAATCCGGCTCGCAGCGACGCGTTCTACCTCAAACTGGGCGGCGGCTACTACCGCACCACACGCACCGATGACCTGTGGAAGACCGCCCCGCTGGAAAACACGCTGGCCGCCTTTTTCTTCGGCAACGACTTCTATGCGCTCTACTACGAAACCGAGGGCTGGCAGCTCTATGCCGTACAGCGGCTGACGCGCTACGCGCAACTGGGGCTGGGCTTCCGCGCCGAAGATCACCGCGCGCTGCCCCAGAAAACCCGATGGGCCCTGTTCGACCACCAGGCCGCCGACGTCAACCTACCCGCCCGTGAAGGCCGCCAGCAGGCGGTCGTGCTGACGCTGGATGCTGGACGCATTCTCGCCTACAGAGACCTACCCGTCGGCTGGGCACTGCGTCTGCAGGCGGAACTGGGCCGCGGTCTGGGTGGCGATTTCTCCTACAACCGCTACGTGGCCGACGGACGTCTCTACCTGTTCACCGGACGTCACAGTCGCCTGAACCTGCGCCTGCGCGGCGGCTGGGCCAACGACACCGCGCCCATTCAGCAGCAGTTCTTCCTGGGCGGTATCGGATCGGTACGCGGCTATGCCCAGAATGCCTACCTCGGCACGCGGATGCTGCTGGGTAACGCCGAGCTGGTCGTTCAGGGCGTTTCGCTGATACCCGGCAAGGTGATCGAACACCTGGTCTTTCTGGCATTTGTGGATGCCGGCTGGGTCAATGCCTTCGGCACCGACGCTTTCCGGACGCAGGACCTGCTGAGCGCGGCCGGCCTCGGGCTTGGCTTCGACGAAGGTCGGAGCGTACGTCTGGAACTGGCCTGGCCACTGCGCGACCTCGGCCAGGGCTACCGCCCTTCACTCTGGTTCCGCATCAGCCCGGCGTTTTA
>WFPM01000030.1 GCA_015487635.1 Rhodothermus sp. | reverse complement strand
TGGACGAGTGTCCGCCGGGCGATGCCTCGCCGGAGGCGGCGCGTCGGGCGCACGAACTGACGCTGCGCTGGGCCGAGCGCAGCAAACGCCGCTTCGAGGAGACCGCACCGCTCTACGGCTACGAGCAGGCGCTGTTTGCCATTGTGCAGGGCGGCGTCTTTCCGGAGCTGCGGCGCGAATCGGCCCGGGCGCTGGTGGCGATGGACTTTCCGGGCTATGCCATCGGCGGGCTCTCGGTGGGCGAGCCGACCGAACGCATGTATGAGATGGTGGAAGTGGTCACTGAAATCCTGCCTGCCGACCGGCCCCGCTACCTGATGGGCGTGGGGACGCCCGCCAATCTGGTGGAAAACATCGCGCGCGGTGTGGATCTGTTCGATTGCGTCATGCCCACACGTAACGGCCGCAACGGCACGATCTTCACCACCGAGGGCATCCTGAACATCCGCAACCGGAAGTGGCAGACCGATTTTTCGCCGCTCGATCCGGGACTGGACGGGTACGTCTCGCAGACCTTCACAAAGGCCTATGTGCGCCATCTCTTTCAGGCCGGAGAAATTCTCGGTCTGCAGATCGCCACGCTTCAGAATCTGAGTTTTTACCTGTGGCTGATGCGGGAAGCCCGTCGGGCCATTCTGGAAGGCCGCTACCAGAGCTGGATGAACGAAATGCTGCCGCGCATCAGCCGCCGTCTCTGAAACCGAACCGGTCCGGCAACCGGGGCGTTAGAGCGGAGCATTCGCAGCAGGCAATCCACAAGGGCCATGCCCCGGCAGTTTGACATTCCGGTTTTTTACCGCAGTCCGATCATCTCGCGCGTCAAGGAGGCCCGCCGCCGCCAGGATCCACGCAAGAAGGATTTTTCGCCGACGGTGCTGGACTTCGGCCCGGTACGCTTCAAGCTGGCGCGGCATTTCGGGTTCTGCTACGGGGTGGAACAGGCCGTCGAGATCGCCTATCGGGCGCTGGAAGAAAATCCGGGCCGTCGGATTTTTCTGCTTTCGGAGATGATCCACAATCCGCATGTCAACCGCGATCTGGAGCAGCGGGGCGTGCGCTTTCTGCGGACCACGCGCGGCGAGCAGCTCATCCCGTTCGACGTGCTCCGGCCCGACGACATCGTCATTATTCCCGCCTTCGGCACGACGCCCGAGATCGAAGCCGATCTGGCCGCCCGGGGGGTAGACGTGCGCCGCTACGACACGACCTGTCCGTTCGTCGAGAAAGTCTGGAAACGCAGCAGCCAGCTCGGCCGGCGCGGCTACACGATCGTGATTCACGGCAAACGCTACCACGAGGAGACGCGGGCGACGTTTGCGCGGGCGGCCCGCGAGGCGCCTGTCGTCGTGGTGCGCGACCTGGAAGAGGCCGCCGATCTGGCCCGCGTCATCCGCGGCGAAGCCGACGCCGCGTTCTTCTACGAGCGGTTCCATGACCGCTACTCGGAAGGCTTCGATCCGGAGCGCGACCTGGTGCGCATCGGCGTGGTGAATCAGACCACCATGCTGGCCACCGAGACGCAGGCGATCGCCGAGCTGCTGCGCCAGGCCATGATCGACCGCTACGGGCCGGAAAACCTGCACGAGCACTTCGCCGACACGAGTGACACGCTCTGCTACGCCACCCACGAAAACCAGCAGGCCACGCGGGCGCTGATTGCATCGGGCGGCGACCTGGCGCTGGTGGTGGGCGGCTACAACTCGTCGAACACAAGCCATC
The DNA here is from genome assembly GCA_015487635.1 of Rhodothermus sp. GTDB lineage: Bacteria > Bacteroidota > Rhodothermia > Rhodothermales > Rhodothermaceae > Rhodothermus. The sequence goes on along the minus strand of WFPM01000030.1, from coordinate 6,313 downwards.
TGGTGGAGATGTGCGCCGAGCGCATGCCCACCTACTTCGTGAAAGGACCGGAGGAACTGCTTTCGCCCACGCGCATCCGGCATTACGATCTGGCACTCGGCACCGTTCGGGAAACCGAAAACTGGCTGCCCGCCCACCGGCCTGTCGAGATCGTGCTGACGGCGGGGGCTTCGTGCCCGGATGCGTTGCTGGAGGCTGTATTGCAACGCGTGCTGCGCTGGTTCGAGCCGGTGCGGCCCGTCGAGGAGGTGCTGGCCCCGTACCTGGAAGCCGTCGCCTGAACGCGCATGGCCTGGTATCAGGAATGGTTTGACCGCGACGAGTACGAACTGGTCTACCACCGGCGCGACGAGCGCGAGGCCGAGCAGGTGGTGGACCTGATCGAGCGGCTGGTGCGACCGGCGCCGGGTAGCGAGATTCTGGATGTAGGCTGTGGGCGCGGACGCCATGCGCGGGTGCTGGCGCGACGGGGCTATCGGGTGACCGGCATCGACGTGGCCGCGCGAGCGCTTCAGGTTGCCCGCGAGCGGGCCGAGGCCGAAGGGCTGCACAACGTGCGCTTCCTGCAGCACGACATGCGCGAGCCGCTCTGCCGGGCCTGCTTCGACGGCGTCGTGAATCTGTTTACGGCCTTCGGCTTTTTCGAAGACGACGCCGACCATCTGCGGGCCCTACAGGCCATGGCGGCGGCGCTGCGTCCGGGAGGCTGGCTCGTGCAGGATTTTCTGAACGCTGATTACGTGCAGCGGCACTTGGTGCCGCGCGATCGGTTTCAACTGGACGGCGTCGAGGTGGTCCAGGAACGCTGGATTGAAAATGGACGGGTCAACAAACGCATTCGCCTGCGCCGAAACGGGATCGAGCAGGTGTTCTATGAATCGGTCCGGCTGCTCCGGCTTTCGGATTTTCAGAAACTGTACCGGGAGGCCGGTCTGGCACTTCAGGCCACGCTCGGCGACTATGCGGGGCGGCCGTTTACACCGGACAGTCCTCGGCTGATTCTCTATGCGCGGAAGGCTGCCGTATAGCTGGTTGCTGGTGCTGGTAGGGCTGCTCGGATGCGATCTGTTTGCGCCACGCGAGCCCGAGGCGCCCGTCGCCGAAAGTGGCACGTTTCTGCAGCCCGACACGCCCGAGCGCGTGGTAGAAAATCTGCAGGCGGCCATCGCCGAACGCAATGCGGGCAACTACGTGCGCTCGCTGGCCGAGGACTTCACGTTCGTGCCGACGGCTTCGGCCCAGAGCCGTGATCCGGCCCTGTGGGCCGGATGGAATCGGGCGCGGGAAGAGCAGTACTTCACGGCTATGGTGGCGGCCGTAACGCCTTCGGCCACGCCGCAATTGCAACTGAGCGACCGGACGGCCAGCTTCGAAAGCGACAGCCGCTACGTGCTGGAGGCCAGCTACCGGCTGACTGTGCCCCACACGCATCCGGATGCGCCGACCATTGTGGAAGGACGCCTGATCTGGGAGATCACGCAGCAACCCAGCGGACTCTGGGCGCTCTCGCACTGGACCGACCGTCAGCAGGGCGAGGCCTCCTCCTGGAGCGACCTGAAACGCGCCTTCGTGAACTGAACCCGGGTTAGGACGGGCACGGGGAGCGAGGCAGGTCATGCCGCAAACATCAACCGGCCCCTACTCGTAACGGCGGATGTGGAGCAACAGCGGCCGTTCGGCCGGCACCAGCTCGGATGGAATCCGTCCCAGTAAACGGCCTGCCTCCGTACGCACTTCGATGCGCCAGCGACCCGGTTGCACGTGACATTTGAAGAGGGACGCCGGTAGCCGTTGTCCCTCCATCCCCTGCCTCGTAGGCAATGACCTTCTAGAAAAGGGGACGATGGCGACTTCGTCCGGCGTCGGCCCCATGTCATTCCGGACGTTCCGGGATGGCCGGGCGCACGGCCTGCGCCTGCGGGGTCGGGCGCGCCTCCGGCCGTCGCCAGAGCGGGACCGACGAGCAGGGCTCGCCGTACATCACCTTGCGGGCCACTTCCTGCAACCGGAGCACCGCCTGCACGTAGGCATCGACCGGAACGATCTTGCTGGCACATCCCTTGATCACCACAATGCGGTCCCGGTACTTCGACCAGTCCTCCTGCGCCAGCGCCCGCACGAAATAGTTGCGCAGCAGGTCTTCCCGCCGTCCGAAGGCCACGGAGCGGGCAACGCCGTGCAGTTTCGTGGCCACGAGCATGTAAGCCCAGATGGGGATGATGGCGTCCGTCGAGCAGTAGATGGCCACGTGTTGATCGGCGTACTGCGACCAGTCGTGCGCCTGCACCTGCTGCCGGAAGGGTTTTTCGCGGAGAATCAGGCCTTCTTCGAGAAACGGCACCAGGTCCAGTTCGACGATCGGACGCTCGTCCCAGAGCGCCTCCAGGTTATAGACGACGATGTCGCTCTGCGCAACGCGGTTGACGATCGGCTCCATGGTCGATAGCAACTCAGGTGGTTGATGTGGCGACGGAACGCTGACGGAGCCGATGCACGGCCGCCGTCAACTGTTCAAGGGCCTCGTCGATGTCGGCTTCGGTGGTGAAGCGACCCAGGCTGATGCGGATGGTGCATTGCGCCTCGGCCTCGCTGAGGCCCATGGCGCGGAGCACGTGGCTGGGTTTGCCGCGACCCGAGCCGCAGGCGCTCCCGGCCGAAAGTGCCAGCGTACGCACGGCGGTCAGGAGACGATCGGCCCGGACGCCCGGAATCGTGACGCTGCTCGTCTGGGGCAGACGCGGGGCCCGGGCCCCGTTGATGCGGATTTCAGGCAGGGCAGCCTGCAGTTCCCGCTCCAGCCGATCGCGCAGATGTTGCAGGCGGCGGCTTTCGTCGGCCATTTCCCGGGCGGTCAGTTCGGCGGCCGCCCCCATGCCGACGATGGCCGGGACGTTCAGCGTGCCGCTGCGCAGCCCCTGCTCGTGCCCGCCCCCGTCCAGCAGGGGTACCAGGCGCAGCGGCGGGCGACGGCGCACGTAAAGCACGCCGGCCCCTTTGGGGCCGTAGAACTTGTGGGCCGAGCAGACCAGCAGATCGATCCCCTCGACCGAGACCGGAATCTTCCCCACGGCCTGCGTGGCATCGACCAGGAGCGGCACGCCGCGGACCTGCGTGCGCCGGGCGACCTCCTCGATGGGGTGCAGCACGCCCGTTTCGTTGTTAGCCCACATGACGGCCGCCAGGACGGTCTGTGGCGTCAGCGCCGCCTCCAGCGCGTCGGGATCCAGCCGCCCCTGCGCATCAACGGGCAGATAGGTTACCTGCCAGCCCCGGCGCGCTAAGGCCCGGCAGGCTTCGAGCACGGCCGCGTGTTCGGTCTGGACCGTCACGATATGCTGCCCCCGATGCCGGGAAGCTTCGGCCAGCCCCTTGATGGCCAGGTTCAGCGCCTCGGTGGCGCTGCTGGTGAAGATCAGGCTTTCCGGCGCGGCCCCCAACAGAGCCGCCACCTGCTCACGGGCCACCTCGACGGCCGCCTCGGCCTCCAGGCCGTAGGTGTGCCCCTTACTGGCCGGGTTGCCGAAGCGCTCCGTGAAATACGGCAACATGCGCTCCAGCACCCGCGGATCGACGGGCGTGGTAGCGTTGTAATCCAGATAAACCGGCCGGCGCATGGGAGATTCTCTGAGAAACGGAACCGGAGTTGAAACGGAAGGGCCCGGGGGGAGTTTCGCAGGCAGAACAGAAGCGGCGGCACCTTCACCGAAAGGCACCGCCGCCTGTCCGTTCAACCGACCCGGCTGCCATCAGGCTGGTTGCGGCAATAATTTAGACTTTATCTAAACTGTATGCTGTGGAGATCCGGTGAAGATTGCGAGTGGTGTCTGTCGCGAGGCATCCTGTTGCTTCTGGCGCTGCTGCTGGCAGCCTGCGGGGAGGTATCGACCGACCTGCAGATCGAGACCGAACGCATCGTGGCCGGGGTGGACCTGAACCAGCTCTTTGCACCACCCACGGCGCAGGAACAGCAGCAGGTGCTCGACGAGTGGGCGATGCGCGACGTGGCCGCCCGCAACGTGCAGGAGGTAGCCCGGGCTTCGCTCGCGCTCGGCGGGGTACCCGTAACGCTGCAGATCCTGCAGCATACGGTGCTGGGACAGCGACACGTGGGCGCCGTGGTGATCCCCGATAGCCTCCAGGCGTCGGCGCCCGTGCTGGTGTGGCTGCACGGTGGCGACGCAGGCGTGCGACTGGAGACCGACGTCTGGCCGCTGGCCGACAGCCTGGATCTGGGGCGCTTTGTGTTGGTGATTCCGGCCTTTCGGGGGGAAGCGCTTGTCTATCAGGGGCTCACCTTTCCGACGGAAGGCATGCAGAATCCCTGGGATGGGGACGTAGACGATGCACTGGCGCTGCTCAACGTCGCGCTGGCGCGGGTGCCGATGGCCGATTCCGGACGGGTCGGTGTGTTCGGTCAGGATCGCGGGGCCACCGTGGCGTTGCTGATGGCCGTGCGAGACGCGCGTATTCAGACGGCGATCGGCGTGGCCGGTCTGACGGATTTCTTCGGGGCGTTCATGCAGCAGGTCGTCGAGGAAGCTCTGCAGGGGACGATCCGGCCTGTGCCGGGGCTGGCCGCCTTCAACGAACGGGTGCTCGTGCCGCTTCGTGACGGCACGCTGTCGATGGCCGAGGCGCGGCTGGCGTTGTTGCGGCGTTCGCCCGCCTGGTTTGCCGATCGGCTACCGGTGGGCCAGTGGCACCACGGCCGCCAGGATCCGGTGATTCCGGCCGCGGAGGCCGAGCGCCTCGCTTCGGTCCGTCTCGCCTCGTTCCAGGTGTACCTGTACGAAAACGGGGCGCATGAACTGACCTCGCTGCCCGGAAGCCTGGAGCGCATCCGGGCGCTGCTGGATGAACTGGTAGGGACAATGCCATGAACGCAGGGACTTTCCATATTCATCCGGTTCGTAACGAAGAAGAATGGGCGCACGCCCGGGCCATTCGGACGCGCGTGTTCATCGAAGAGCAGGGCTGCCCGCCCGAGGAGGAATGGGACGGGTTTGACGAAGTGAGCCGGCACTTCCTGGGATGGGTCGGCTTGGTGCCGGTGGCGACGGCACGCTGGCGCGTGGTACCCTTCAGCGAACGTCTGGTGGCCAAGCTGGAGCGCTTTGCCGTGTTGCCGGAATACCGCGGGCGGGGTTATGGCCGGGCGCTGGTGCGCTACGTGATGGACGATGCGCGGCGGGCCGGCTTTTCGATGTTGCTGATTCATGCCCAGGCCCATCTGGAGCGCTTCTATGAAAGCCTGGGCTTCCGGAGCACCGGCCATCGCTTTGTGGAAGCCGGCATTCCGCACGTGCAGATGATCTGGCAGGAACAAAAAAGCGCCGACCAGCCGAAGCCGATCGGCGCCTGAGGTGCTGCCATGAAGGATTATAGCGAGGCCTGCACGAGCGTCGGATTGATCCGGACGGTCGCCTTGGCCAGCAGCTCTTTGAGCAGGTTCTGGACGGCCTCCTGTTTGCGTTCCTGCAGGAGTTGCTCGCGGGCCTCGGCCACGTCCATGGGCGTGCCCTGGCGGCGTTCCAGCAGGCGGATCAGGTGGTAGCCGAAGCGGGTGCGGACAGGCTCGGGCGTCACGTCGCCGGAGTCGCGCAGCGCAAAGGCTGCTTCCTCGAAGGCTCCGACGGTCTCACCCCGTCGGATGAAGCCCAGATCGCCCCCTTCCTGCGCGCTGCCATCCTCGCTGTGGCGGCGGGCCATCTCGGCAAAGTCGGCGCCGGCCCGAATGCTGTCGAGCACGGCCTGGGCCCGCGCCTTCACGGCGGCAGCTTCCTCTTCGGAAGCATTCGGGGCCAGACGGAAGAGGATGTGCTGGACGCGTACCTCTTCGGCCTGCTTCTGGCGGAACTGCTCGATCTCCTCGTCGGTGGGCGGCGTGGCCCGGGACTCGATCTGCTCCCGGAACGTCCGCTGGCGGACCATCTGCGCGATCATGCCGCGCAGCGAATCTTCGGTCAACCCGTCCTGTGCGAGCGCTTCCTGAAAGGCTTCGGGGCTGGGAAAGCGGGCCCGGATCTGCTCCAGCTCCTGCTCGATGGCGGCCGGGTCGGCCTGGATGCCCTGTCGGGCAATCTCGCCGTCCACCACATGGCGGACGATGAAGTCCTCAATGATGCTCTTATGCACTTCCGGCATCAACGCCGGGTTCATCTGGATTTGCGGATAGCGCTGCAGGAGGAAGCCGAGCTGCTGGCGAAATTCCTCGGCGGTCAGCGTGTCGGCACCGTACTCCGACGTAACGATGGCCGCCACCGTCGAATCGGAAACCGGCGGACCCACCCGGTAGGACCGGTCCTCGTCGCCG
>WFPM01000029.1 GCA_015487635.1 Rhodothermus sp. | reverse complement strand
GTGTAGCGCCGCTCACGCTGCTCGGCATGGCGGTTTTCCACGGGATAGAGGGCCAGCACCCGGTTGCCGTCCGGGCCGCTTTTGCCCAGCAGCAACCCGCAGCACTCCTCCGGATAGGTAGCCTCGCCGTGCTTCCGGATCTGATCAAGCAGCGTTGCTTTGATCTTCATGGCGTTTCTTCCCAGAACGGTTCGCTCAGGTAGCGGGCGCCGGTGTCGCACAGGACGGTAACCACGACGCCCCGGTCCAGTTGTTCGGCGATGCGCAGCGCCGCCGCAACATTGGCGCCGGACGAGGGCCCGACGAACAAGCCCTCTTCACGGGCCAGCCGACGGGTCATCTCGAAAGCCTCTTCGGTGGAACAGGTCAGGTGTTCGTCCACCAGCGAGGGATCGTAGATGCCCGGCACGATGGCCGTTTCCAGATGCTTGAGCCCTTCCAGGCCGTGCAGCGGCGAGTCGGGCTGGAGGGCATAGCAGCGGATGGCCGGGTTGTGGGCCTTGAGCCGCCGGCTGACGCCCACGAACGTGCCCGTCGTGCCCAGCCCGGCCACGAAGTGCGTGACGCGCCCGCCCGTCTGCTCCAGAATCTCGACACCGGTACCCTCGTAATGGGCGCGCCAGTTGGCGTCGTTGTTATACTGATCGGGGTAGAAGTAACGTTCAGGCTCCTGCTGTACCAGCTCACGCACGTAGCGCTGGGCCCCGTCGGTGCCCTCCATAGGATCTGTCAGAATCAGCTCCGCGCCGTAGGCTTTCAGAATGCGCTTGCGTTCGGGCGAAGCGTTGGCCGGCATGGCCAGCGTTACCGGAAAACCGAGCGCCGCTCCCAGCATGGCGTAAGCAATGCCCGTGTTGCCGCTGGTGGCGTCGATGAGCACGCGTCCCTCGCGTAGCGCCCCGCTCTGCAGGCCTTCGAGTACCATGCGCAGCGCCGGTCGGTCTTTCACCGATCCGCCCGGATTCAGGTGCTCGGCCTTCACGTAGACGGCGACCGTCTCGGGCAGGTGGCGTGTAACCCGCCGGAGGCGGATCAGGGGTGTGTGGCCGATGGCCCGGATCAGCTCGGTGCCGGAGGGCGGGCTCGTTTTCGTGGTCGTCTGTAGCGTTTCGGCAAACATAAGCAGGCGCAGGTTCGGGAAATAAAAAACCCCTCGCGGAAGCTTCCGGAGGGGCAACCTGTGCGTGGCGTGTTGGCGCTGCTACGTTTTGGGTGCTGCTTTCGCCGGTGCACACGCACCTGTTGCCCCCCCGATCGGGCGGGCACAACAACAACAGCAACACCGGTGCACAGGCGAAAGCATCATGGCTTTACGCGGCAAATTCTGCTCACCAAACGAAAGGGACCGGGAAAAGTTCTCCCGGCGCCTCCACCGCTTTTGTAAAAATCCCGAGAGAAAGCCGGTGGTACGGCTTTTGAAGAAAATACAAAAGCAGAACGATGATCCAACCGATGGAGGTGGCCGATGGTTCGTTTGCTGCTGCTCGGCGGTGCGCTGCTGCTGACGGGATGGTGGTTCCGTCACCAGAAGGGAAACGCCCGGAAGTCGGCAGAAGAAGTTTTTCTATTTGTGTGAGTTAGGAAGCGTGAAAAGGCCTTAAGTTTTTCTACGTAGAGCCGATACCCTGTACAGACGGGGTCATCCACGGCTTGTGGGGTGGTGGTTCACGGGGAACGTCGGCGCCAGCAACCGTCCCTGAACGCAGGTTCCCTCGGTGGATGAGGCGCGCAGGCCCGGTGCTTTTGGGGTGGGCACCGGGCCTCTTTTTTATGGTTCCACTTCTGCTTCAGATTGTATCTTCACCCTGGCGCTTCGGCACGGCTTCTGATAAGGGCCGGAGCAGCACGCCAGAACACAGACCCGGAACGCTATGGAATCGCTGGTGGTCGACAAAGCCACGCTGCTGGAGCGGATTTGGACGAAGGAGGCGGTGGTGGGCGTGGTGGGGCTGGGCTACGTGGGGTTGCCCTTTGCCGTGGAGAAGGCGAAGGTGGGCTACCGCGTCATCGGAATCGAGCAGAATCCCCGCCGGGCCGAGAAGGTCAACCGCGGGGAGAACTACATCCGGGACGTGCGCGACGAGGAGCTGCGGCGGCTGGTGGCCGAAGGCCGGATCGTGGCCGAGACCGA
>WFPM01000028.1 GCA_015487635.1 Rhodothermus sp. | reverse complement strand
GGCCACGGGCGTGCCGCAGGCTTCCAGGAACGCCCACGCTACCGGGTGGCGTGGCATGCGTACGCCTACCGTGGGCAGCCCGGCCGTCACCTCGTCGGGCACGTCCGGATGGCGCGGCAGTACCAGCGTCAACGGGCCGGGAAAGAACCGCTCCATAAAGCGCCGGGCGGCCTCCGGCATGTCGCGCACCAGGCGCGCAAGCTGATTAAAATGGGCAATGTGCACGATGAGCGGGTTGTCGAGCGGCCGGCCTTTGGCTTCGAAAATTTTCCGGACGGCCTCCGGATTGAACGCGTCGGCCCCGAGCCCGTAGACCGTCTCGGTGGGAAAGGCCACCAGCTCGCCCTGGCGAATCAGGGCGGCCGCCTCGTGTACGTCGGTCGTCAGCAGGGTTTCTCTGGAAGCCATACGCGTCAATCGTCGGGGGCGGCTTGCGCCAAAAGCGGATACCGGCCGGTGGTTGTTTTCGCGTTTTTATAACGGCACGCTTCTATTCTGCTGTACCGGCACCGTTCGGCCATGAGCAACGCGGCGCAATGCTACCTTCAGGCCTGCCTGCGGGCCTACTGGCAGGGCGCGCCGATGCCCGCGCCAGCGGGTCTGGCGGATCCGGCCGAAGTGGCCCGGCTGGCCGTGCAGCAGGGCGTGGGGCCGCTGCTGTACCGGGCGCTGAAGGCGGCATCCCCGGCGAAGGTTCCCGAGGCGCTGCTGGCGGCCCTGCGGCCGCATTATCTGGCGGCGGTGGCGCAGGCCGGCCTGCAGGTCCGGGAGGTGCAGCGTCTGCAGCGGGCGTTCGAAGCGGCCGGTGTGCCCGTGCTGTTTTACAAAGGAGTCGTGCTGGGGCAGATGGCCTACGGTGACCTGGCATTGCGTCCGGCGTCCGACATCGATCTGCTGGTGGCCGCGTCCGAGTTTGCCCGGGCCGAGGCCGTGGTGCTGGAACTGGGTTACCATCGGGACGTGCCGCATCGGGGCATGGTACGCAGGGTGTACCTGCGGTTGCAGCGCGAGCATCCGTACCGGACGCCGGACCGCCTGCTGATGGTCGATCTGCACACGAGCATGGCACCCTGGCGCTTTGCGCCACGGCCGGACTTCAGGGCGTTGCTGGCGGAAGCCCGGCATGTTGAGCTGGAGGGGCAAACAGTACAAACGCTCCCGGTCGAAGCGTTGCTACCGCTGCTCTGCCTGCACAGCGCCAAGCATCAGTGGCGTAGCCTGAAATGGATGTGCGACGTGGCCGGGTTGCTGCGGCACGTTCCGGGGTTAGACTGGGATCGTGTCTGGCAGATAGCCCGGCAGTGGCAATGCCAGCGTATGGTGCGGCTGGGATTGTGGCTGGTGCATGAGGGGCTGGGCGTTGCGTTGCCCGCGGAGGCGCTTCGGATGGTCCGACAGGACCGGCGCGTGGAGCGACTGGCTCGGCGCGTTCTGGACGGAATCGGGCGCCCGGACGCCTGGCGGTCGTTCTGGCAACGCTTTGCTTTCCATGTGCAGTGCCGGGAGCACCCGGCTGCGCGCCTGCGCTACCTGCTACTGACGCTGCTTTTTTACACGACGCGCCCGCTACTGGGCATTCAACATTGAACGACGTATGCTGACCCGTTTGCGCAAAGTGCAACATCAGGGGCGCGTGCAACAGGCACCCGCCACGCCCGACATGGTGCAGCCGCCTTCGCTTCGACGGCTGCTCCGGTTGAGCTGGCGGCATCGCATCTGGCGCAAATGGCGGCGAGGCGATCTGCGATGGCTCTGGCAGATCTTTCGGCTGATCGTCCGGGTCGAACGAAATCAACAACGACTTCCGCTACCGGCTCTGCTGGCCCTGTTTGAACCCAGTCCGGAGGACGCGCCCCTCGGGGAGGATGAGCTCCGGCGCGTCGAGCGTCTGACGCTGGCGGTACTCCGACGGCTTTACGGGCGCGACTTCTGCATGAAACAGGCGTTGCTGCTGTATCACTTCTACCGGCGGGCTGGCATGCCTGTCTGTATCCGCTTCGGTGTGATGCGCGAAAACGGCCAGCTTCGGGGGCACGCCTGGGTGGAGTGGGAAGGACGGCCGGTGGCCGAAGCCGTTGATCCGCGGCGGCAATTTGCCATTACCTACACGCACCTACCCAACGGGCACCGCGCATGAAGACGATTTTCAGCTTCGAGCGATTCGTTCTGCTGCTGGAGAGTGAGCTTCCTGCACTGCAGCAGCAGGCCGATCGGGTGCTGCGCTACCATCGCTTCAGGCCCGGACAGCAGAAAGCCTCTCTCGACTGGACGCTTCGACTCTTTTCGGCGGTCCGTAAAGATCCGGCGTGGCCCGTCGTGTTCGAGGCGGCTTCCTGTCGTCTGCTGGTGGGGGCGTCGGGCTGGTGGCTTCGGTACGGGCCGGTGGTATTCAGAGCTCGGGGTGCAACGCTGGAGGGCTACGTGCCGCCCGGTGCAGAGACGTTGCCTGCGTTCACCTTCGGGCTGGTGCTGGCCTTGAGTCTGTTATTGCGCGAAAAAGGGTGGTTCGGCCTGCATGCGGCCGGGCTGGTCTGGCGCGGCAATGGCGTGCTGCTGGTGGGGCGCAGCGATTCGGGCAAATCGACGCTGGCCTACAGCCTGGTTCGGCGCGGGTGGTCCTATCTGACCGACGATGCTGTGCTGGTGCATCAAAGCGGGAAGGAGGTCGTGGCGGTTTCCTTTCGGGAGGATTTCGGGCTCGATCCGGAAAGCGTGCGCTATTTTCCCGAGGTAGCCATCTGTCGGGATCGGCAACCTACCGATCCGGCGAAGTTCCGCGTGCGAATGGACCGGCTGCATCCCGGGCAGTTTCAGCCGCGGTGTCGTCCGGCATTGTTGATTTTTCCCGAGCTTGTCGATATTTCAGAAAGTCGGCTGGTGCCGCTCCGGTGCAGCGAGGCATTCGGGCGGCTGGTGCAGGCCAGCCTGCTGCTCGGATGTGCGGATGATCCGGCGGAACGGCATTTGCTGGACGTGATGGGATGGCTGGTCCGCCAGGCACCGGCTTATCTGCTGGAGGCCGGTCCGGACCTGCTCGATCGGCCCGGGCGGCTGGAGCAATTGCTGGCGGCCGCCCTCCCGGAATTATCGGTATCGGTTCACCAGACCAGCGCGTAAGGCATGGCACGCTACGAGCCGGATCCGCGCGTGAACTTCACGCGGTTCGACGAAGGCGAAGGGGTGCTGCTGCATCTGGAAACGAAATCATACTACACGCTGAACGCCACGGGCGTATTCATCTGGGAGCAACTGGAAGCCGGGCGCCAGACGGTCGAAGAGCTGGTGGCGGCGTTGCTGGACCACTACGAGGTGACGCAGGAGGAGGCCGAGCGTCAGGTGCGGGCCTTTCTGGAGGAGCTGGAGCGGGAGGGGCTGGTGGAGCGCAAGGAGTAGGTCCGGGAACGAAAGCAACAGGGCAGCGTGTACAACCCATCTATAACGGAACCAGCTTAAAGGTTTGTTATTGCGCTTGGTAGTCCGATATTTCTGTTGTAAATTTCGGCCGGATCCCGGGGTGTCCGGGGTGTGTGTACCGTTATTGCAATCCTGAAAAAGCCTTCCCGTATCGCAGCACATACATAGGGCCTTTGCTTCCGGCACGCGCCTGCGGGCACACCGTGACGATTCAGGTAGTTCAGTGCATTTCAGCCCGTCGGTGGGTGCCATGAAAGGGCAGGTACTGGTCTTGAACCAGGATTACAGCGCGCTGACCGTCTGCAGTGTAGAGCGCGCCATTGTTCTGGTGCTGCTGCGCAAGGCCGAGGTGGTGGCAGCACGTCCCGGCCGATTTGTGCGCTCACCCAGCGTGCAGCTTCCCTGGCCCAGCGTGGTGCGCCTCAAATGGTACGTCCGGGTGCCCTACAAGCACATCATGCTGAACCGTCGTAACATTCTGCGCCGGGACGGCTACCGGTGCCAGTACTGCGGTAGCCGGGAAAACCTCACTGTCGATCACATCATCCCGCGTTCTCGGGGCGGACGCGACACCTGGGAGAACCTGGTCACGGCCTGCACGCGCTGCAACAATCGGAAAGGAAACCGCACGCCCGAGGAAGCCGGCATGAGGCTGCGGAGTCGTCCGTTTCGTCCCAGCCACATTATGTTCATTCGGGAGTTCGTCGGGACGATCGACGACGCCTGGAAGCCGTATCTGTTCATGGCGTAGTCGAGCCTGCAAAGAATCGGCAAGGCGCAAAACCGGAGGCGTACTGGTACGTTTGGACTCTCACGCTCGATTGACCAAACCAGACAGAATAGCCTTGCGGAAAACGTCGCTTTCCCTGTGGATTGCCCGACTGCTCTGGCTGGCGCCCGCCCTGTTGTTCGCGCTGGGGCTGTACCTGGGCTGGTCGGCCTACCGGATGCACCGCACCTGGCAGGAAGGCGTGTCGGCCGTGGCTGAAATTACCGCGCTGGAGATCTCGCAGCGGGTGGACGTTACCTACGACTATGTAAGCCTGCGCATCCGGTTGCCGGACGGACGTGTGGTGGAACGCAGACAGTTGAGTTTGCCACACACGCTGGCACCACTGCTGCGTGGCCGCGATTCGATTGCGGTGCGGGTCCGGCCGGAAAACCCGGAGGACGTGGTCATCGTGGAACTGGCCAGAGCCCAGTGGCGCATGGCCCTGATTCAGGCGATCATGAGTCTGTTGGGCGGGGTGCTCTTTGCCGTCGGCGTGGCCTGGTGGAACCGGCTGCTGCGCCGACAGGGTGATCCGGCATGGCAGGTACCGGAAGCGTGAGCGAATCGGCATGGTAATGGACCTGACGCTCTGGCTTGAACGCGTGGTCGAAGCCATCCGCGACTGGGGAGCATCCTGGGGACCTTACGCGCCGCATCCGTCCAACCATGTTGAACCGCATGAGCTGGAGGCGGCGCTGAGTCGCTATCTGGAACGGCTGCGGGGAAACTATCCCTTCTTTCATCCCCGCTATGCCGGGCAGATGCTCAAACCGCCCCATCCGGTCGCCGTGATCGGTTATCTGGCGGCCCAGCTCATCAACCCGAATAACCACGCGCTGGACGGCGGACCGCCCACCGGCGCGATGGAGAAAGAGGTGGTGCGGGCGCTGGCCGCCATGCTGCACCTGCCCGAGACCACGCTCGGCCACCTGACCGGCGGCGGCACCATGGCCAACCTGGAGGCGCTCTGGGTGGCGCGCTGTCTGCATCCGGGCCGGGGCGTGGCGTTTTCGCGGGAGGCGCATTACACGCACGGCCGCATGAGCAGCGTGCTGCAGCTTGAGGCCGTGGAGGTGCCCACCGACACCGAAGGGCGCATAGACCTTGAAGCGCTTGAGGAAACGCTGCGTACCGGACGCGTCGGGACCGTCGTGCTGACGGCTGGCACGACGGGTCGCGGGGTGGTCGATCCGATCGCCGACGCGCTGCCGCTCTGCCGTCGATACGGCTGCCGGGTGCACGTCGACGCCGCTTACGGCGGCTTTTTTGCACTGCTGGCCTATGCCGACGCACCGGAGCTGACACCGGACACCCGGCGTCACTTGAAGGCCATGGCCGACTGCGACTCGGTGGCGATCGACCCGCACAAACACGGCCTGCAGCCGTACGGGTGCGGGGCCATTCTCTTCCGGGATCCGTCGGTGGGCAGGTTCTACCGGCATAATTCGCCCTATACCTATTTCACGTCCGATGCGCTACACCTGGGAGAGATCAGCCTGGAGTGTTCGCGGGCAGGGGCAGCCGCCGGGGCGCTCTGGCTCACGCTGCAGGTGTTGCCGCTGGCGGCCGATCGCGGACTGGGACCGATCTTGGTCGCCTGCCTTCGGGCCGCCCGCCACTGGGCCGCGCTGTTGGAGACCTCGGAGGTGCTCCGATTGGTGCAACCGCCTGAACTGGACATCCTCACATTCTATCCCGTCCCGGAGGTGCTGACGGCTTCGGCCGTGGACGCGGCCAGCCAGCGACTGTTTCAGGAAGCCATGCAGGACGCGGACGATCCGGTATTTCTCAGCGTGCTGCGGCTGTGCACCGAGGCGCTGCGGCCCCGCTGGCCGACGTTCCAGGCCGACCGGCCGGAAGCGCGTGTGCTGCGCAGCGTGCTGATGAAGCCGGAACATGAAACGTACGTGCCCCATCTGCACGAGCGACTTGAACAACTGGCCCGCCGCATTCAGACCGCGACAAAAGCATGAACGAGGCGATTGATCGGCTGGTGGGACGCAATCCGGTGCGGGAGGCGCTGGAGCAGGAAGAAACCCGCGTGGAGAAGGTATTACTTCAGGAAGGAGCCGGCGGGCCGGCGATCGAGGCCATCCGGCGGGCGGCACGGGCACACGGCGTTCCCGTGCAGATAGTTCCAAAAGCCCGGCTGGATCGGCTGGCCGCCGGGGCCGTGCACCAGGGCGTGGTGGCCTTCGTGGCGCCAGTGCGCTACCGAACGCTGGAAGAGTTGCTGGAAGAAGTAGCCCCTTCGCCGGAAGTCGTCCAGGAGTGCCTGCCGCTGCTGGTGGCGCTGGACCAGATTGAGGACCCGCACAACTACGGCGCCATTCTGCGAACGGCTGCGGCAGCCGGCGTGGCCGGGGTACTGGTGCCGAGGCATCACATGGCCCCGTTGAACGCCGCTGCCCTGAAAGCCAGCGCCGGCGCAGCCCTGCGCGTCCCCATCGCCCGCGTAGTGAACCTGACCCAGGCTCTGGAGAAGCTCAAAGCGCACGGATTCTGGGTGGCCGGCGCCAGTCCCTCCGGCGAGGTTTCCGTGTGGGATATGGACTGGCACCGACCCCTGGTGCTTGTGCTGGGCAACGAAGGGCGCGGACTACGCCCCGGTGTGGCACAGGCGTGCGATCTGCTCGTCTCGATCCCGCTGCGCGGCCCCGTCGAGTCGCTCAACGTCTCGGTGGCCGCCGGCATTCTGCTCTTTGCAGCCACCCGCACGCGTCAGTGACGTGATCCGTTGCCTCGATAGACGATCTTCCGGATCGTATCGAATTGCAGGTAGGGGTGCTCCTCCTGGATCCGCTCGATGGCGTCGTAGGCAGGCACGTTCTGGGCCCGTAATTGCCGAAAGCGTTTGCGGATCTGGTAATCGCGGACGCTCTTGGCGTCCAGCAAATTGTGCTCGACCAGCAACTGGTACACCTCGTCGCTGATCAGATCGGCGAGCGGGTTGCGGTGCTTGACACGGGCTTCCATAGGTCCGGCTGCTGATTGTGAAAGAACCCCGGTACGTGTGGCTGCGCGACTGAAAAAATGGTACATGAAAGCAACCGGCTTTGCAGAAGCAACAGGCTGAACGGTCGATTTTTTGAAATCAATGGAAAAGAAGCCCTGCTGATCCGTTGTTCAGGGAGACGTGGAAGGGGCTCGATATGTGGCTGGAAGCGCTTCTAAGCCGGTATCGTTCGGCGGCCGCCAGTGTCCACCCTGCAGCACCAGGCAGACAAAGCCGATCAGCGTGTAGAGCACCATCTGGGCGCCGTGTGTCAGCACAGCATAGGTAGCGGCGGGAGCCTGAGGAACCGCCAGCAGATGGACCATGACCTGCACCGTAATGTAGTGGTAGGAGCCCAGTCCGCCGGGCGATGGAATGGCCACTCCTACGGCGCCCAGCACCAGCAGCATCCAGGCTTCGGCCGGTCCCAGCCCGTAGGACCGGCTCAGGTGGAGCATGACCAGTGGCAGATAGGCCATCCCCCAGTAACAGGCCCACATCAGCAGCGTGCTGAGCGTAAGGGCTACCGGCCGATGCGTGCGATGTACGGTGAAAAGCCCATGCTTGAACGCGGCAAGCGGTCCGCGTAGTCGCCGACCGACGCGCCAGAGCAGGGGTGTCCGATGCCCCAGATAGACACCGAGCCCGAGAAACAGCAAGACAAGCAGCGCACCCACTGCCAGAAGCTGGAGCGATCCGCGCTGAAGCCAGGGGGCCACGAAGAGGCGGTGCAGTTCCACCCACCGATCCAGCAACATGACCAGTACGCTGAGAAGCGCCAGCGCGAGCACCAGCAGATCCAACAGGCGCTCGGCCACCACCGTGCCCAGCACGCTGCTGAGGCGCAGCCCGGTGGTGCGACTCAGGCTGGCCGCCCGGGCCAGCTCGCCCAGCCGCGGCGCGGCGTAGTTGACCATGTAACCGATCATGAGCGCCTGAAAGGCGCGGGCGACGGTGGGACGGCGCCGGCCGTTTGCATCGGGCAGGGCTTCCAGCAGTAGCCGCCAGCGCCAGGCCCGGATTACATGGCTAAGGAGCGTCAGCACCAGAAGCGGGGCCAGCCACCGGTAGTCGGCCTGCGTCAGGTCCTCCCAGATCACCCGGAGATCGGCGCCGCGCAGGGCCAGGTAGAGCAGGCCGAGGCCCAGCGCAAAACTTCCGAGACGGAAAAGCAGCGTGCGGAGCTTTTCGGTGCGGCTCATGAATCACTGGCGCAGGTCCACCACTTCGACCCCATCCGGCGGACGAAACGTGAACAGCTCGGGCGAGCGTGCAGGATTCAGCACCAGATCGGACAGCAGGAAGGTCATGCGCGTGTCGTTCACGTCGCGCACGTCCACGCGGGTTACGAGCAAGTCCCGGTCGCGCACCCAGAGCACTACCTCCTGAAACGGCGCTTCCGGCCGGAGCGGACGCAGGCGCAATCGGCGATACGCCGTGTTCTGATAGGTGACAGCCTCTCCGCCGCTTACTTCGTAGCGATCGCTGTAGTGAAGTAGAAATTCGCTGAGCGAAAAACCGGTCTCGTCGGGCACGTAGTCGTTAATGAGCACCTGGCGCGTGTCGGGCAGGTAGACCCAGGTGGTGCGGCCGTCGGTGACAATCGTCTGGCGCGGCGTTTCGATACGATAACGGTCGCCCTGCAGCCAGAGCCGTCCGCGCAGCGTATCGGGCTGCTCGGCATAGGGCGTCTGCAGGATCTGCACGAACGACGCCTGCAGCGCGTCGATCTGCTGATACCGCGCGCGAAGCCGCTCCATGAGCTGGCGGGCGGTGTCCTGTGCCGCGGCTGCCGTCCAGCAACTGCAACAGAGCCCCAGAAGCAGCAGGCGGTTAAGGCTGGAGCGGAAAGCGGTGAAGTATCTCATAGCGGGCACCATCGGGATGCAGGTGGCTTTCGTACAGGTGGAAGGCGCGGACCGGAAACGGTGTCAGGGCAAAGTCGCGATGCCGCTGCAGGAACGACCGCACCGCAGCAGTCGGTACTTGTTTCAGCCGGGCCAGCGTGATGTGTGGCCGAAACGGGCGGGTTTCCGGCGTAAAACCCAGCGCGACCACGCGTCGTTCGATTTCGGCCTGGAGGGCCTGCAGGGCCGGGTGGGGATCGACGGCCGCCGCCAGCACGCGCGGACGGGTCAGGGAGGGCAGGACCATCAGGCCCTGGGGTGCTAGTTCGAAAGCCGGTGCTTCGATTTCGGCAAACGTCCGGGTCAACTCGGGCAGCAGGTCTTCCTCGACGGGACCCAGAAAGCGCAGCGTCAGGTGAAACTGGTCCGGCGTGGCCCAGCGCGCCTTCCAGGAAGGATCGCGCAGGGCATAGAGCCGACGCCGATGATCTTCCGGCAGGTCCAGTGCAACAAACAGACGCAACATGGAAAGCGGACAGCTTGAACGCGTCGTCTCCGGCGGGCAGACCGGGGTGGATCGTGCGGCGCTCGACGCCGCGCGGGCGGCCGGGGTTCCCATCGGCGGCTGGTGTCCGAAGGGCCGGTGGGCCGAGGATGGTCCGATCCCCGACGACTATCCGCTGCAGGAGACGTCCTCACCGGAGCCGATCGTCCGTACCACCTGGAACGTGCGCGACAGCGACGGCACGCTCATCCTGCATCCGGGTGGGCCGCTTCGGGGTGGCACGGCGCAGACCGAGCTGGCCGCGCGACGCATGGGGAAGCCCTGTCTGGTGCTGACGCTGGATCGACCGGTCGAGGCGCTGGTGCAGGAAATTCGCCGCTGGCTGGAGGCCGAAAACATTCGCGTGCTCAACGTGGCCGGCCCGCGCGAGAGCCAGGCACCGGGCATCTATCGCCGGGCCTATGAGGTGCTGGCCGCGCTGTTTCGCTTGCTGGCCGAGCGCTTGGATGGATGACGGCGATACCGCCGGGCATAGAGGTCTTCGCCGCGCGCCACGCGGGCGGCCGCCCGCAGCAACAGAAAAATGCTGGCACCCATGCAGAGCAGCACGAACACAAGCATCGGAATCCAGAGCGGCGCCTCGGCGCTGCCCTGACGCGCCAGAATGTGTGGGTAGCGCACGGCCTTGTCGGCCAGCCAGAGCGCAACGCTCAGCCCCAGCACGCCGAACACCAGCGCGGCGCCACGCAGCAACCAGACGGTCCGGCGAACTTCAGGCGACGACATCGACAGGTTCGGTCAGGCGTACGGGAATTCCGGCGCGGTGCAGGTAGGCCTTGGCCTCCTGGATCGTGTAGAGGCGGAAGTGAAAGATCGACGCGGCCAGTACGGCGTCGGCCTGTCCTTCGACGAAAGCCTGGCGCAGGTGCTCCAGCGTGCCGGCTCCTCCGGAGGCGATGACCGGGATCGAAACACGCGCGCTGATAGCCCGCAGCAGCTCCAGATCGTAGCCGTCCTTTGTGCCGTCCCGGTCCATCGACGTCACCAGCAGCTCGCCAGCTCCCCGTGCTTCGGCCTCCTGCGCCCATTCGACGGCGTCGATGCCGGTGGGACGGCGGCCGCCGTGCGTATAGACCTCCCAGCGGGGCGGATCGTCCGAGACGCGTCGGGCGTCGATGGCCACCACGATGCACTGACTTCCGAACGCCTCGGCACCGGCTGTAATCAGCTCCGGATTGCGGATTGCGGCCGAGTTGATCGACACCTTGTCGGCACCGGCCTGTAGCATGGCCCGTATGTCCTCAAGCGTGCGCAACCCGCCGCCCACGGTCAGCGGAATGAAGACCTGATCGGCCGTGCGGCGCACCACCTCGTGCATGATGGCGCGGTCCTCGTGCGTGGCCGTGATGTCCAGAAAGACCAGCTCGTCGGCGCCGGCCTGATCGTAAAAGCGGGCCTGCTCGACCGGATCGCCGGCATCGACCAGATCCACGAAATTCACCCCTTTGACCACGCGCCCGCGGTCAACATCCAGGCAGGGAATAATGCGACGGGCCAGCGGCATGGGTACTACTCGGCGGTTGGCAGTTTGATTTTCCGTTTCAGGGGGGCCGTCGAAAAGCGGGTCAGGTCCACGTTCTCCTTGTCGTGCCAGCACCAGAACTGCTGGCAGGGGAATCGATTTTCGTAGAGCGCCCGGCCGATGATCACCGAATCAACCCGGTAGGGCTCCAGTTCCTGCAGCCGCATCAGATCCCGATAGCCCCCGACGCCGCCCGAGGCCGTGATGCGTGCCTTTTTCAGGTGCAGGCCCAGCGTGCGGTACATTTCGACGTTGGGCCCTTCGAGCGTGCCGTCGCGGCTGATGTCCGTGTAGACGAAACGCCGCACGCCGCGCCGTTCCATGTCGAGCGCCAGGGCGACGGCCTCGACGCCGGTGCCCTCGGTCCAGCCCTGCACGCGCACCTCGCCGTCGCGGGCATCGATGCCCACCACGACGCGGCTGCAGCCGTAGCGGGCGATCGCTTCCGAGACCAGCTCGGGCTCACGGACGGCCGCCGTGCCCAGCACTACCCGGTAGACGCCCACCTGCAGCAGTGCTTCGATGTCTGCCAGCGTCCGGATGCCGCCGCCCACCTGGATCGGGATGTCCACCGTACGACAGATGGCCCCGATCACCTCACGGTTGTGCCCCTGGCCGCGCGCCGCGTCCAGATCCACGACGTGGAGCACCCGGGCATTCTGCACGCGCCATAGACAGGCCATCTTGACCGGGTCGTCGAAGTAGACCGTCTCCCGCTCATACGACCCCTGATAGAGCCGCACGCAACGCCCGCCGCGAATATCGATGGCCGGAATGACCAGTAGCATTGCTTCTAAGAACAATATGGTATGTGATCTATCAGGTCTAAAGCTCGTTCATGCAGATAGATCCAGAAAATTCTTCAGGATCCGGAGGCCGTGTTGCTGGCTCTTTTCGGGGTGAAACTGCACGCCGAAGACGCGACCGCGCCCGACGATGGCCGGAAACGTCACATCGCCATAGG
>WFPM01000027.1 GCA_015487635.1 Rhodothermus sp. | reverse complement strand
GACGTGCGCGTCTGCATGGCCGTGACGAGGCTTTTCAGGTACTCAGCGCCGAGCGGAATCTGGTACCAGCGCTGCACGTCGTTGAGGTGCGCAAAGACGTAATTCCAGTCGACGTTCGTGGTACCGCCCACGGTGCGCGCGCCGTTGTTGAGGATCTGAGACATCTGATACCAGGCCATCGAGAAGTACTGGTCCTGCGCTTTTGTCGGATAGGGGCCGATGTCGGGATACTTACTCCCCTGCTTGTGCGTGGCCATGTCGTAGACCCACATGCCGCGCACGGGCCAGTTGCGGTCCCAGGCGCTCAAGTCGATTTCATCCGAGCGGGCGTTCTCGCCGTAGATCTCGACGATCTTATCTTCCAGTTTGTGCTCATGGAGCATTTCCCAGAGCTTGATCAGGATCCACTGTCGCACCGAGAGCTTTGCGATCTCGCCCTCGCCCGTGTTCTGCTTCCATGACTCTGGCAGATAGGGCCTTAGGTCCGGCGGCATGTTCTTCGTGTTCATCTCGAAGCGGAAGTATGTCGGGAGGCCCCGGCTCATCCAGCTGTTCACATAACGCTTTGCTTCGTCGATGAGCGCGCTTGCCTTCCCGGGATTGGCTTCGAGCTCCTCATAAGCTTGCTTCCAGTTCTGATAGGCCTGCGAGCTGTGGAAGACCTCATCGCCGAAGTAATCGCCCGGATAGATGTCCGGCCACCATTCGAAGATGTCGGGCATCTGGTAGGGCACCGGGATGTCGGAAAGCGGCAAGGACTTCTTCAGGTCGAAATGCCACACCAGGTTCTCCACCGACAGATCCGCACGCGCCTGAAAGTGTTCGGGCGAGGGCGGCACGCCCTGGAGAGCCTCCAGCGCGGCCTCGGTGGCCGCATCGGGTGCCAGAAAGGCCAGCACGTCGCGGTCTTCCACAAGTGCCCAGTCGACGCCCGCGCCGGCCGCCCAGCACTCGACGGGGCGCTTCGACAACCCCGGCCCCGGCTGGTAAGGTGGGTTCCACGGCCGACCGCCACAGGTGGCCACCGTTTCACCCGGTGGCAGCTTCAGGTCGATCGAGCGGATGTAGGCGGCAATCTTCTTGCCCTCGTCTTCCGAAAGCCCGTGAAACTTTGCCCGTTCGATAATAGAGCGGTTGGAGAAGTTGAAGTACTTCAGATCGCGGCCGCTCGTGGCGTGACAGTCGGCGCAGGCGGCCACGATGGGCGTGGGGTCCAGCGGATTGGCCACGAGCAAGTTCCGCTCCAGCCACAGCGCCTTCCCCTCGGTAATTGCCTCCGGCGTATCGTAACCCCTGGGCGGTTCCCACGTGGCCGGATCGTCCCAGACGAATCGGGTTCCCTCGAGTACGCTCGTGCCGTTACGTCCGCCCCGCCGGAGATCCAGTTCCAGCACGCGGTAGCCTGAAGTTACGCCCTCGGTCCCGTTGAAGCGAAACTCGATCACATTCCGGCCGGGCCGGAGTCGTCCGGTTTCTCGGATGGAAATCATTCCGCGGAGCGTCTTGTAGGGTCCCCCGATCGGACCGGTAAGCGGCTCCCGGTACATCTTTGATTCCGGATAAAAGGCCTTGAAATGTGCGTTGTCGATGGGAATCCACGCTCCGCCGTTGATGCGAAAGCTTGCCTTTTTATCATAACCGCCCGTGTCTTCTATCGCGGGCGTGTAGTTGTAGCCCAGGTTGTGGGCCTTCAGGTACATCGAGTCGACCCCGGTGGTGTCGGAGACGTACACCTCGACAGCCACCGAGTAGCCATCCGGACCAATGACTTCGATGGGGAGCGTGACGACTACCTCTTCGTCGGCTTTCAGGAAGTGCGCCAGTCCCGGCGTGAGCAGCAAACCGATCGACAGCAATCCCCAGACGTAACGCATCGTCCCCGGCATCTTTCTGCTGGATGGTTCGAAGGCGGGCCTTTCCGGTCCCGAACGGACATCGGCCGGAGATGCCGGGGCCAACGATATGCCGATCAACTCGGCCGTGCGCAGAATAGGACAAGAAGGCCGATTTACGTTGGAAGACGTAATTACGTTATGTACCCGCTGCCAAGTACTGGATGAAAAAAAGAAAACCGCTGTCAACCTTCCTCCAAGGCAGCCAGCGCCTGGTGGACTCCTCGACGCATGGCCTCGATGGAAAATCTATGGCGGGCGTCCCGGTAAGCGGCTTCGGCCAGTTGACGGGCCTGTTCCGGATGCTGGAGCAGGTGCCGAATCGCAGCAGCAAGCGCCTGTGCATCGTCGGGCGGCACCAGCAGGCCCGTTTCCCCATCGCGCACAATTTCCACGGCCCCTCCGCCTCGCGTGGCGATGACGGGACGACGGGCCAGCATGCCCTCGACGATCACCCGGCCGAACGGTTCGGGTGCGACGGACGTATGCACCACCACATCGACAAGTTGCATCAGCACCGACACATCGTCGCGAAATCCCAGAAAATACACACGCCCTGCAAGATCGGGCCGGGCCGCCCGCCTGCGGAGCTCCTCGGCATAGCGCTGCTCATCCTGAAACAGCGCCTCCCCTACCAGAATCGCTTGCACCTCCGGCAGTTCGGCCAGTGCTTCCAGCAGCACGTGCTGTCCCTTCCAGGGTGCCAGCCGACTGAAGAGCCCCACCACAGGGCCTTCCCGCAGGCCGAGTGCTCGACGCAGCGCCGCCACCTGCTCGGGCCTCACGGCCGCAAAACGCTCGACGTCGATCCCGTTGTGTACCACGACGACCGGCACGCGTCCGCCGGCCTGCCGGAAGGCTTCTTTTGAAGCTTCCGAATTGGCAATGACCAGACGGGCAAATCGGTTGGCCAGCGTCACGGCCAGCCGGATGTTCATCGCGCTGAAATGCTCGGTCGTCAGCACGTCGTGCAGATTCCACACGAGCGGCCGCCGGGCCATCTGCGCCGCCAGGCTCCCCACCACCAGCGCCTTCTGGGAATTGGCATAGATCAGATCGAATGCCCGGGCCCTGCGGGCCACACGCCGGGCCAGACGCAACAGCCCCGGCACCGCCCGCAGCGCTCCAATGGGTCCGGCCTCCCGCGCCACGCGCCGCACCGTCCTGGGCGCTGGGATCACATCGGCCGGAATGCCCGCCGCCCGGAGCTTCTTCAGAAAGGGCCCCTCCTCCAGCAGCAGCACCTCGCCGGGCGGTGCAAAAGCCGGGGCCAGATCAAGCAGATACAACTCGGCCCCGCCGAGTGCTGCACTGTGATCCAGAAAGAGTATGCGAAGCACGTTGTTCACTTTGCTTTCATGCGCTGCGCCATTTGATCCAGCCGGTCCGCAAAAGCAGGCAGCTCCTGCTGCACCTGCTCAGAACAGGAG
>WFPM01000026.1 GCA_015487635.1 Rhodothermus sp. | reverse complement strand
GCAGCCGGGGGAGCGGGTGGAGGCGGACGAGCCGTTGCTGGAGATTGGCACGGACAAGGTGGACACGGAGGTGCCGTCGCCGGCCTCTGGGGTGCTCAAGGAGATTCTGGTGCCGGAGGGTGAGACGGTGGCCGTCGGTACCGTCCTGGCCCGCATTGCGACAGGCGCTCCGGCCGCTGCCGCGCCGCAGCAACCGGCTCCGCAGCCGACCGCTGCGCCGAAGCCCGAATCCGCACCGACCACTGCGCCGGAACCGGCGCCTGCGGGCGACGGCGCGCCGGCCGCTGGACCGATCCCACGTCGTGGCCCTGACGGCCGTTTCTATTCGCCGCTGGTGCGCTCCATTGCGGAAAAAGAAGGACTGACGCCGGAAGAGCTGGCCTCTATTCCGGGCAGCGGGCGAGGTGGCCGGGTAACGAAACGGGACGTACTGCAGTACCTGGAGCAGCGGCGGCAGCGCGTGCAGCGTCCGGCCGTGCGCCCTGCTGAGCCCCGTCCGGCCGCACCGCCTCCGAAGCCGGAGCGTCCTGCAGCGCCGCGTCCGGCCCCGCAGGTGGCAACGGGCACCCAGGAAGGCCGCGTCGAGATCATCGAGATGGATCGGATGCGGCAGCTTATCGCCGAGCACATGGTTCGCTCGAAGCACACCTCGCCCCACGTGACCTCGTTTGCCGAGGTGGACGTGACGAACCTGGTGCGCGTGCGGGAGCGCAACAAGGAACGCTTCGAGCAGCGCGAGGGCGTCCGGCTGACCTACCTGCCATTCTTCGTGCAGGCCGTCGTCGAGGCGCTGAAGGAGCATCCGTGGCTGAACGCCTCGGTCGAAGGCACGCGGATCATCGTCAAGAAAGATTACCACATCGGCATTGCCGTCGCGCTGGGTACGACGGGTCTGGTGGTGCCGGTCATTCGGAATGCCGGACAGAAGAACCTGGTCGGTCTGGCGCACGCCATCGCCGACCTGGTGCAGCGTGCCCGCAACAAGCAACTGCAGCCCGACGAGCTGCAGGGCGGCACTTTCACGATCACGAACGTAGGCTCGCTGGGCTCCCTGATGGGCACGCCTATCATCAATCAGCCCCAGGTGGCCATTCTGGCAACAGGGGCCATCAAGAAGCGGCCGGTGGTGATCGAACACCCCGAGCTCGGCGACGTGATTGCCATCCGCCACATGATGTACCTGTCGCTTTCCTACGACCACCGGATCATTGACGGCGCCATGGCGGCCTCCTTCCTGCGTAAGGTGACGGAGGTGCTCGAGTCGATCGATCCGAACATGGATCTGTAGGCCGGCTGTCAATACTTGTTAACGGATCATTACATTCAGGCCGGGTGGATTTGACCCGCTGCAGCGTTAGTTTCGGGAGTTCAATCGCTGTGCGGGAGGCCCGGATCTATGGAGCAAGCCGTTGCCCGGTCGTCGTGGCTCCAGCATCTGCCGGTGGCGGCAGCGCTGATGGACGAAACCCTCCGCTACCGGGCGGTCAACGCCCGGTGGTGCCGGACGTTCGCCCTGGCGGCCGACGAGGTGGTGGGAAAAGCGCACGCGGAGCTTTTTGAAGAGGATGGGGGATACTGGACGCAGACGTTTCGGCGTGTGCTACAGGGGGCGGTGGTGGAAGGTGAAGAAATGCTCCTGAAACGCCGTGGTGGCCCTGCCTTCTGGGTACGCTGGTGGGGACAGATCTGTCCGCTGGAACGTCAACGTGGAGTGATCCTGGTGTTCGAGGATCAAACGGAAATGCATCGGACGCGCGAAGCGCTGGAAGCTTCCCGGCGACTGTTGACGCGGGTACTGTCCTGTTCGCTGGAAGGCATCATGGTGCTGCGGCCGGTGTATCAGCCGGACGGTGAGGTGGCCGACTTCGTCTGGCTGCTGGCCAACCCGCGCGCCCATGCGCTCTTACGGCAGTCAGAACTGGAAGGCCGGCGGCTGCGCGAAGTGCTCCCGGAAGCAACGCTGCCGGGTTTTTTCGGAGCGTGCGTGCAGGTGGTCCAGGGAGGCGAGCCATTGCGACGGACCTTCTGTTTGAAACAGACCGAAGGCACTCTGTGGCTTGAAATGGCGGCCACCCGGCTTGATGAAGGGGTGGCCGTCATCTTTCGGGACGTGACCGAGGCCCGCGAAGCCGAGGCAAAACTGCGCGAGCGCGAACAGCTCTTCCGGCTGCTGGCCGAAAACATGACCGATCTGGTCGCGCTGCACGACGCCGAAGGATGCGTCGTGTACGTCAGCCCTTCTGCCGAACGCATCGTAGGTTATGCCCCGGAAGAACTGATCGGTCATCGGCTTGAGGAATTCTGGCATCCGGAAGATCGCGGTCGGTTGCCCTCGCTGCCGGAACAGGCGGGTGGCGAGCAGCCGGGCGTGCTGGTCTACCGCTTCCGGCACAAACAGGGCGGCTATCGGTGGCTGGAGACGCACGTGCGGGCCATCCGTGACGAAACCGGACGGCTGATTCAGCTCCAGACCAGTTCGCGCGACGTGACTGATCGCGTGGAGACCGAACAGGCGCTGGCCCGCTCCAACGAAACGCTCCAGCAACGCAATCGCGAATTGCAGGACTTCGCCTACATCGCCTCGCACGACCTGCAGGAGCCGCTGCGCAAGGTGCGGGCCTTTGCCGAGTTGCTCAAAGAGGAGTACGAGCCGGTGCTGGACGACGAAGGGCGCTACTACCTGGATCGCATGCAGGATGCTGCTAAGCGTATGTCCCACCTGATCGAAGACCTGCTTACGTTCTCGCGCGTGACGACACAGGCGCGGCCGTTCGAACGCGTCGATCTGCATGGAATCCTCGAGCAGGTGCTGGCCGATCTGGAGGTGCGCATTGCCGAAACCGATGCGCAGGTGCACGTCGAAGGCCACTGGCCTGTCGTGGAGGCCGATCCCACGCAGATGCGGCAGTTGCTGCAGAACCTGATCGGCAACGCGTTGAAGTTCCACCATCCCGAACGTACGCCCGAGGTCTGGCTCCGCGCGCGTCTGGAGGAGGCGTCTTCGGGCACGCAATGCGTGATCGAGGTGCAGGACAACGGGATTGGTTTTGACGAGAAGTATCTGGATCGTATTTTTTCTCCGTTCCAGCGGTTGCACGGTCGGGGGCGCTACGCCGGAACGGGCATGGGGCTGGCCATCTGTCGCCGAATCGTCGAGCGGCACCACGGGCAGCTTACCGCCCGGAGTCGCCCCGGCGAGGGAGCCACCTTCATCGTGCAGCTCCCGTTGACGCAGCCGCCGGGGACCGTGTTACCGTCAGCTTCAACTTCTACGCATGAGTAATCCCGAACCGGTCATTATTCTGTTGGCCGACGACGATCCCGACGATCGGCTGCTGACGATCCGGGCGCTCAAACGCAGTCGCCTCCGCAACGAGATCTACACGGTGGAGGACGGCGAGGAGCTGATGGACTACCTCCACCGGCGGGGGCCCTATGCCGATCCGCAGCGCTCGCCGCGACCGGGGCTGATCCTGCTGGACTTGAACATGCCCCGCAAGGATGGTCGGGAAGCCCTGGAAGAGATCAAATCCGATCCGGTACTCCGCCGGATCCCTGTGGTTGTGCTGACCACTTCGAACGCCGAGACCGACATTCTGCGCAGCTACGACTTGGGCGTGAATGCCTTTATCACGAAGCCAGTCACCTTTGAGGGGCTGGTGCGCGCACTCCAAGTGCTGGGCGATTTCTGGTTCGAGATCGTACGGCTTCCTTCTGTGGACGAGGCCTGACCATGGCGACGCCGCTGGACATCCTGCTGGTCGAGGATGACGAGGACGACTATCACATCGTACGTCGCCTGCTGAGTCGGGCTACGACCATTCAATGCACGCTGCACTGGCGGGCCAGTTACGAAGACGGGCTGGCGGCGCTCCGGGAGCGCCCCTTCGACGTGTGTCTGGTGGATTACCGGCTGGGAGCGCACGACGGGCTGTCGCTGCTCCGCACGATCCGCAGCGAAGGACTCACCCTTCCGGTGATTCTGCTGACCGGCCAGGGCGACCTGCAGGTGGACCTCGAAGCGATGGTGGCCGGCGCCTGGGACTATCTGATCAAAGGGCAGATCGACGCGCAGCAACTGGAGCGCTCGATTCGCTATGCCGTCGAGCGCCACCGGGCCGAGGAGCGCATCCGCGAGCAGGCCGCGCTGCTGGACGCCGCCCGGGACGTGATCATGGCCGTCGATCTGGACGGGCACGTCATCTACTGGAACCGCAGCGCCGAGCAACTTACCGGCAAATCCGCCGCTGCGGTGCAGGGGCGGCCGGTGCAGGAAGTGCTGGACGGTATCGATGCCGCGCTGCTGCAGGAAGCCATGCAGGCGGTGCAGACCGACGGCGTCTGGAACGGCGAGCTGCGCGTGCACCGGCACAACGGCGAGGATCGCCTGCTGGAGAGCCGCTGGACGCTCGTGCGCGACGCCTATAGCCGGCCGCGTTCGGTGCTGATTATCGGTACCGACGTGACGGAGCGCCGCCAGCTCGAGCAGCAATTTCTCCGGGCGCAGCGCATGGAGAGCATCGGACGTCTGGTCAGCGGCATGGCACACGACCTGAACAACCTGTTCGTGCCTATTCTACTGGGCGTGCGCATGCTCGCGCAGGACACGCTCGATCCCGAAAAGCGGGCGCGGGCGCTGGGCATGATCCAGCGCAGCGCCGAACGCGGCGCCGACCTGGTGCGCCAGGTGTTGGCCTTTGCTCGGGGCATGGAGGGCGAGCGCGTGCCCCTCGACGTGCGCATGGTTGTGCAAGAAGTGGCCCACCTGCTCCGTGAAACCTTCCCCAGTACGATTCGCATCGAAACCCGGCTGGACGACGAGCTATGGCCCGTGCAGGGCGACGCCACCCAGCTCCAGCAGGTGCTGATGAACCTGTGCGTCAACGCCCGTGACGCCATGCCCGAGGGCGGCCAGTTGCTGCTGGCCGCCGAGAATGTTGAGGTGGATCCGCTTTACGCCCGGCGCGTGCTGGAAGCGCGACCGGGGCCGTACGTCTGCCTGACGGTTAGCGATACGGGCGTGGGCATCCCGCACGATATTCTCGACAAGATCTTTGAGCCGTTCTTCACGACCAAACCGGTCGGCAAGGGCTCCGGCCTGGGGCTTTCGACCGTGTACAGCATTGTGCGCAGCCACGGCGGCTTCATCAATGTCTACAGCGAGCCGGGCCGGGGCTCGACGTTCCGGGTGTACCTGCCGGCTGCACACGAAGCCCGTGCGGCGGAAGCCAAGGTAGCGGCGCCGACCTACCGGGGGGCCGGCGAAGGCGTGCTGCTCGTCGACGACGAGCCGTTTGTTCTGGAGGCCGCCCGTGAGGCGCTGGAGCAACTGGGCTACCGCGTTTACACGGCCACGCAGGGCCGGGAGGCGCTCGAACAGATGGAGGCGCACGCTTCGGAAATCCGTGCGGTCATTACCGACTTGGTGATGCCTGAAACGGACGGGCTACATCTGATCCGGGCGATCCGCGAGCGCTGGCCGGACGTGCCCGTCGTGGCTTCCAGCGGGCTGCACGGCGGCCGGGCCGAGGCGGCCCGGCAGGCCGGGGCCTATGCCTTTCTGCACAAGCCCTATACGGCCGAAAAACTGGCGGCCGTATTGCACCAGGTGCTGCACGAACCGGGTGCCTGAAAAAAGAACAACGGCCTGCTCCGGAGAGCAGGCCGTTGTGGCCATGACGAAGGAGGCGAAGCCTACGCGTCTTTATGCTTTATACGATTTCCGGGATATCATGGGGCATGTGCGCGGCATCCCCTGACCCCCTCAGGCCCTTCGGGCCTGCTCCCCCTACAAGGGGGAGCAGGGTCTCCGGACTGCGGCTGGCGCTGGCGGCAGGCGCCTGCGCGTGTTGTAGCCCCGAGCCTTTCTGCTCAGGTACTTCCCCCCTCCCTGCCAGGGAGGGGGAAAGGGGGAGGGTTGCTCCTGCTGGTTGCTGGCGCCGACGTTCGGGAAACTGACCTTGGTGGTTAATGCCGCTCATGCTGGGCAGAAAGCCCGCCTTTACCATCTCAACGACGACGTTTCCACCGGGTAGGGGTGGATCGCTGGGTCTGCCACTGGTTACGTCCGCCCCACGGCGTGGGGCGCCTCATGCACCGGTTATTTGTCTTTCCCTTTCCCTTTATCGCCCGAGGCCTGGCCGTCCGGCGACGGGAAGAAGCCGCGCCGTGGCGTGAGCACGTTGTCGACCAGGCCGTACTCTTTGGCTTCCTGGGCGCTGAGCCAGAAGTCGCGATCGACGTCCTGGGCAATCCGTTCCTTGGGCTGGCCCGTGTGGAAGGCCAGAATCTCGTTCAGCCGCTCCCGCATCTTGAGGATCTCGCGGGCGTGAATCTCGATGTCGGTCGCCTGGCCCTGCACGCCGCTCATCCAGGGCTGATGGATCATGATGCGTGAGTTGGGCAGGGCCGCCCGCTTGCCTTTGACGCCAGCTGCCAGCAACACGGCGCCCATCGAGGCGGCCAGACCCACGCAGATCGTGGCCACCGGTGGAGCCACGTACTGCATCGTGTCGTAGACGGCCAGGCCGCTGTCGATGGAGCCGCCCGGCGAGTTAATGTAGATGTTGATGTCACGCTCCGAGTCCTCGCTGGCCAGCCAGAGTAACTGGGCCACGACCAGGTTGGCGATCTGGTCGTTGATCGGCGTGCCGATGATCACGATCCGTTCCTTGAGCAGGCGGCTGAAGATGTCGTAGGCTCGCTCCCCGCGGGTAGTCTGCTCAATCACGATGGGAACCAGCGCGCCGACCGGATACTGCTGGAACGGCCCGCTGTAGATCCCGGAGGGGAGCGTCAGGCTCCGCGAGAACTTCAGGAAATCCTCTACAAGCTTACGGTCGGACATTGCTGTCGGGTCAGGTTTGCGGACGTTGGACAGGCATTCGGTCCTACCGAACGCTTCCCTCAGGGTTCCGGGCCTCGGCGCTTTCCCGCTGTGCCTTCAGGCGCTCGATGTACGCCTCCCGGTCCAGATCTTCCAGCTTGAACCGCTCGGCCAGCGTGTCGAACACCTTCTGGTGCAGCAGGCGGCTGCGCACCTGATCCATCAGACCCGGTACCGACTCGTAAAACTGGCGCAACTGCTCGGCGCTCAGCCCGCGCTCAGGATCGGCCTGCTTCTCAAAGAAAGCCTGAAGGTCCTCTTCGGTGACCTCGATGTCGAAAGTCTCGATTACTTTGTCGAAAATGAACTTCCAGCGGGCCTGCTGCTCGGCCAGCGCCCGGTTGGCATGGCGGAAGGCCGTCTCGTCGAAGTTCTCGGGAAGCCGGCCGTTGTTGTGCCGACGCACGTCCTCGACGAATTCGTCCAGCACCATTTCCACCGCGGATTCAGGCACCGGAATCGGATGCAGTGTCAGCAACCGGTGCATGATTTCCTGTTCCAGCAGTTCGCGGGATTCCTGGTCCCATCGGGCCTGCAACTCTTTGCGGACCAGTTCGCGCAGACCGGCTTCGTCGGAGACCTGTCCGCGCGAGATCTTCTGGATGAACTCGGCGTCGAGGGCGGGCAGTTCACGCCGCTTGGCCTCTCGCACGTGCACCTCGTAGCGGTGCGTGTGGGTTGGCTCGCTGGCTTCTTCGTCGCCGTGCGGCAGATCGACACGTACCGTCTCGCCCGCTTTCTTGCCCAACAGTGCCTGGCGCAGCTCCTCGTGCAGCCGCGGATCGTCGAGGAAAAACGAGACGCCTTCTTCTTTTTCGCCGATAATGGGCGTGCCCGTCGCCTCGTCGAGCCGCTGCAGATCGACGACGGCGTAATCTTCGGCGCCCAGTGGCGTATCGGCCGGAAGATCGACCAGTTCGGCCTCCTCTTTCTGAAGGCGTTTGATCGCCTCCTCGACCTCTTCGTCGGTGACCTGGTGGACCAGGCGTGGAATGGTTTCCTGGTCAAGCGGTTTTAGCTCGAATTCGGGCCGCACGCCGAAGCGCAGCACCGCGTGTAGGTCCGCGTCCGGTTTGTAGTCGAGGCGCACTACACGCGGCCGGCCGATCACTTTGTAGGTGCCGGGTTCGAGCACGGCCTGCTCGAGCGCCTCGCGGATCTTACGCTCGGCCAGCTCCAGGGCCACCTCATCGCCGTAAAGCTTTTTCACCAGCGACAACGGTGCCTTACCGGGACGAAACCCTTTGAGCTGAACACGGGCACGGAGCTGGCGTAGCAGGCGGTCCAGTTCGGGTTGCAATTCTTCGGCGGGAACGTGCAGCGTCAGTTCGTACTCGACCGAGCTGATCTCTTTGATTTCGGTTTGCATGCTATGGCAGGGTTGCGCTACCGGGATCGCTTAAAAAAACCGCCGACCTGCTCGGTCGGCCGTTTGCAGGCCCCTTTAAATCGGGGGGCTTCTTCCGGGTTCCGGTTCAAAAATCAAGGCCTACGGAGAAATAGAACCGTCGGTGGCGGAAGCGGCGCCCGTCGAAAGGCCAGGCAAAGTCGAAGCGGAACGGAAAGCCGAGGATGATGGTGCGCAGTCCCAGACCACCGGCCACGCGCAGGTCGTCGAGCACCTGGCGGTCGTATTCGTCGCGCCGGAACAGGTTCAGGCGGCGGTTCGAGGGACTACCCCACACGGCTCCCGCGTCCAGAAAGGCCGTGCCCTGCAGGTTGTAAAGCGGAAGGATGGGGAGCGGACCCGGCAACAGGGCAGCCACAAGCGGAAAACGAAATTCGGCATTGAACAGGCCGAAGTAGGGGCCTTTGAGTGTGTTGATGTCGGTGGCGCGCAGCGGAAGGACCGGGGTGGCAAAGACGAAGTCGGTCAGGTCTTCGATCGGGAAGCTGTCGAAGCGCCGGTTGATCCAGTTTTCCACCCCGGCCGAGTAGAAGAGCTGGGGATGGGGGCCGAACGAAGCGCCGCCGGCCAGTCGGAGGGCGAATCTGTAAAGTCCGCGGCCGAAGGAGGTGTAGGTACGTGCGTCGGCCAGCAGCGTCACGAAGCGGATCTGGCGGCCGTAGAGCAGGTTGCCGGGGCTTCCGGAGAGCTGCAGGGCCAGCCGATGGCCGCCGATGGGCGCCAGCAATCCCGGTACGCTCATATCGCGCGTGTAGGTAATGGACGGATAGAAGAGCGTGCGCGTGACCGGAGGCCGCGTCAGGTTGCCGATGTCGGTCTGGTTGACGCCCATGTAGGCCAGGCCGATGTCGAAGCGCTCGAATTTATTGAGCGGGTAGCTGGCGCTGAGGTTCAGGCCGTAGTGCCGGTAGCGGTAGAGCGTGCGCAGCGTATAGTCCGGCAGCAGGCGGGCTACGTGGTAGACAGCCACCGTCCAGTCGGTGCGGCGCGGCAGGTAGCTGTAGGCGATAAGGTAGTCGGAGTTACGCAGGTCCACAAGCAGGTTCGTGGCGGCCCAGATGCGGTGGTTGCCCAGCATATCGCTGAACATCATCTGGGTGACGCTCTGCACGCCATAGAGCATGTCGTAGCCAGCGGCGCCATAGACCAGGTCGGGCGTGAAGTAGAGGCGGTAGCGCCGGGGACGATAGCGGCCGTTCTCGTCTATGTTGTCCTGCGGCGCGAAGGGATCCGAATTGTAGTAGGAAGGCGTGGCCCGGGACGGACGTGCCTCGTCGAAGGCCGAGCTGAACACGTAGTTGCGGAAATCTACGCGGAGGGTGCCGTAGCGTGTGGAATCGGGCGCTTCGCCACTGTTGGTGCCGTTGCTGCTGGTAGGCTCGGAGGCGGCCAGCAGCGGACCAGCGGGCGGCGTCGTGTAGGTGGCGTCACGCAGGAAGGGGTTACGCTGGCGCATCGCTTCGGAGGCCAGCGTCAGCGCCGGGGCTGGCCGGGGCACCTGACGCAGCCGCCGCTGGGCCCAGACGGTCGGCACCAGCGTATCGGATCCTAAGCGGCGCTCGAAAGGATTTTTGATCAGGTAGATCGAAGGCACCCCATCGCGCAGGCTGACCACGGCGGCCCTGTGACCGTCGGCCGAAAGCGAAACCTGCTGGATGCCCATGACCACGTTGGTCAACGGCCGCTCGGTTCCGGTGCGCAGGTCTTTTTCGTAGAGATTCGGAATACCATTGCGGTCCGAGATGAACAGCAGACGATTCGGGTCGCTGCCGAAGCGGCCGCTCCGATCGTCCCAGGGCTCGGTAGTGGTCAGCCGCTCAATGCGCACCGGGCCAAGGTGCAGCAGGTAGAGGTCGTAGCCACGGGAAAGCCGGGCGGTCAGATCGAAATGGCCGGCCTGATAACGGCCGGGCTCCACGTAGGGGCCCCGGTCGCTGTGAAACACGAGCGCCCGGCCATCGGGGCGCCAGGCGGGTTCATGGTCGCTGAAGATGTCGTTCGTGTAGTTGATCGTCTCGCCGGTGCGCAGGTCCAGCACGTAGATATCGCTCTGGGCCTGTTGCGTTCCGGCAAAGGCGATCCGGCGGCCGTCCGGACTCCAGGCCAGCGACAGGATTTGCTCGACGCCCGGGATGCGGTAGCGCACGTGCTCGCCGGTCTCGACGTTGATTACCGCGATGGCGTCGGTAGGACCGCTCTTGACGGCTAGCGCCAGGAAGCGGCCGTCCGGGCTCCAGGTCAGGCCAGGCGTCAGGATGCGCAGGCTTTCGAAGTCGGGACTGGTCTGGCCCGCCACCAGTCGGCGCAGGATCTTGCCGTCGTTGGCGCTGGCCAGGTACACGTCGAACAGGCCGTTGCGCGTCGTGATGAAAGCAATGCGGTCGCCCTGAGGTGAGAGGGCCGGACTCGTGTTGTAGTAGCCCGCATTGCGGGCGGTGAGCAGCGGCCGGCCGATGTCGTCGAGTTGTTCGCGGGCGGTCAGCTCCGGGTAATAGATCTCACGCAATGCCTTCTGCCAGCGCTCCGACAGCTCGCGCAGCGACAGGCCCGTCGCCTGCCGGATCCCGGCCTCCACCGAGTGCGTCAGGCGCACGCGCTGGAGGATCTCGGCAATCTTTTCGCGGCCGTACTGCTCGGCGATGTAGTCCCAGACACTCTGGCCTCCCCGGTAGGCGAAATAGCCCGACAGGTAGGGAATCGGAGCAAGGTGATCGTTCAGGATCGCCTCGCGCACGTACATGTCGGAGTTTGTGTCCCAGCCCAGCGCAGCGTATTCGGCCAGCCCTTCATTGAACCAGAGCGGCAGCACCAGTTGCAGGTTGTTCTGTAGCATGGACTGCAGGGAACCGCCGTAGAACATATCGTTCAGCACGGCATGGACCAGCTCGTGGTGGACCACCCGGCGGTAGTCCCGGTAGTCTCCCATGAAGGGCACGGCGATC
Source organism: Rhodothermus sp. (assembly GCA_015487635.1). Taxonomy (GTDB): domain Bacteria; phylum Bacteroidota; class Rhodothermia; order Rhodothermales; family Rhodothermaceae; genus Rhodothermus. The sequence continues at coordinate 6,455 of WFPM01000026.1, read as the reverse complement.
CGGTTTTTGTACAACTCCGTGACCCCCCCGATGCCCTCGCTGTAATCCGGCAGATCGACCGCATTCGTGACGGTGAAATCGTGGTGGCTCTGATAGACCAGAATGGGGATGCGGCCGGAAATCTCGTACTGAAACAACTCGATCAGTTCCTGATAGGCGGCCTCGGCGACTTCAGCCGTGAAACTGGCCAGTTCGTAGCCGCCTTCGTAGTAGTAAATGTCAAAATGCCGCGATTGGATGTAGTACCAGGTGGGCGTCCGGTAGTGGACTTTGTTCTTGCCGAAGCGAAAGTACTGCGCCTGTGCGGCCGGTATGGCCGAAGCAAACAGCAGCAACCCCACAAGACATCCAAGCCGCATGGCAGCCAGCGGGAAGGGTGGCGGAGGCCCCTTCCGTTGTAGGACGGCCCGATCGTTAAGTTCCGTTGAACCGTCAGGTCCGGATCCACCGCAGCAGCTCGCGTAGCGAAGGCTTCTGGCCGTAGGACAGAATGCCGATGCGGTAAATACGGGCGCTCACCCAGATGGCCCCCAGAAAGCCGGCCGCCAGCAGCAGGTAGGCCAGCACGGCCTCCCACAGGGTGGCGCTGCCAATCGCAATGCGCACAATCATCAGGATTGGCGAAAAGAACGGAAACATCGAAAGTCCGATTGACAGCGGGGCGTCGGGGTTTTCGATGACGTAGGTGATGAACAGAATGGGGATCACGATCAGGAGCATGAGCGGTAGCATGAGGCTCTGGGCGTCCTGCTGCTGCTCGACGGCCGACCCGACGGCCGCAAACAGGCTGGAATACATCAGGTAGCCGCCCAAGAAGAACAGCACAAACCAGACGATCAGCAGGGGATCGACGGGAGGCAGCGTGATGTTGGCCGCCTGCAGCAACTCCTGCGTGGAGGCATTGGCCGGCAGGTTCAACTGCTGAGGATCAAGAAAATGGGCGATGATGGGACCGGCTGCCATGGCTCCGGCCACTAGCAGCAATCCCCAGAGGACGAATTGCACCAACCCCATCGCTCCGATGCCCAGCACCTTGCCCATCAGCAGCTGGAAGGGGCGCACCGAAGAAACGATCAGCTCGACCACGCGGCTGGATTTTTCCTCGATGACGCCCTGCATGACCAGGCTGCCGTAGGTCAGCGTGGCGACGTAGATGATAAAGCCCATGAGGTAGCCGATGATGGAGAAAAACACCGTGCCGTCGGCTTCGGCACCGGTTTCCGACAGCCGGTACTGACGCAGCGGCACTTCGGTCCGAAGGGCTGCCACCAGCTCGGGGGGCACCTGCAGACGTTCGAGCCGGAGGTCCCGCACGGCCCGGTTGAGCAGGCGCTCGACCTGGCTCTGGAAGCTCAGCCCGAGGCTTTTCTCGGCGTAGAGTTCGGCCGTGGCGTCGCCTTCGACCAGGCCGGTCGGCAGGATCAGGTAGCCGTCGAAGCGGCCCTGCCGGACGGCCGCCTGGAGCGAATCGAGCGGCAGCGTCACGGCCTCCAGCCGCAGCGTGGCCGGGGCGCGCTCCTGCATGCGTGGCAATAGCACCCCGGTGGAATCGACCACGGCCAGATGGCGTGTGGCGTCGCGGCTGCCCAGATACCCGATCAGCGCGGGCAGTAACGCCATGGCCAGCAGAAGGATTGGCGCCAGCAGCGTGGTCAACAAAAACATGCGCGTGCGCACGCGCCGGAGAAATTCGCTCTGTAGAACAATCCAGATCTTATCCATGGGTCGATGTGGCCGGTACGGATTGCGAGCCCACAACCTGTTTGAAAATCTCGGTCAGCGGCGGTTCGGTCACCTCGAAGCGGTACAGCTCGCGCACGTGGGGCAGGGCGGCTTCGAGTACGCGGCGGGGTGGTGTACCGTTGCACAGGGCCAGTTCGACGCGGTGATTCGTACGGTTGATCAGGCGGATGGCACCTTCCTGCACCAGCGCATCGAGAAACGCCCCGTCACCGTCGAACTCCATCACGATCGTGTTGCGTCCGAAGCGCTGCTTGACCTCGCGCAGTGAGCCGGCAAGCAGAATACGCCCCCGGGCGATCAGGCAGATGTCGTCGCAGAGCTGTTCGACCTGCTCCATCCGGTGGGAGGCGAACAGGATGATGCGACCGGCTTCTTTGAGCTCCAGCACGATGTCTTTCAGCAGCTCCGCGTTGAGCGGGTCCAGGCCACTGAAGGGTTCGTCCAGGATGAGCAGGCGAGGCTGGTGCTGGACGGCCGCGACGAACTGCAGCTTCTGCTGCATGCCCTTCGAGAGCGCTTCGGTTTTGTGATGGCGCCAGCGGGCCAGATCGAACCGCTCCAACCAGGCCCGGGCCCGGCGGCGGGCTTCCATCAGTGGAAGTCCCTTCAGACGGCCGAAGTACACAAGCTGCTCTTCCACTTTGAGCTTGCGATAGAGGCCGCGTTCCTCGGGCAGGTAACCCATGAGCGCCTGGCTCCAGGGACCGACGGGCCGCCCGTCGAAAAGAATGCGCCCTTCGTCGGGCAGCAGAATGGCGGCGATCATCCGGATCGTGGTCGTCTTGCCGGCGCCGTTCGGTCCCAGCAGGCCCAGAATACGGCCGGGCACGGCGGTGAACGACGCCCGATCAACCGCCACGGTGGTCCCGTAGCGTTTCGTGACCTGATCGACAACGAGCATGGGCCGGTCGACTGATTTCGGGATAGCCGGTAATACGAGGCGTGTTCTGAAAAGATACGGGCAGGTGGAAGGAGATTACAACAACGGGAGTGTGGCAGGCGGGATGGGGATCAGGTATTCTTCAGAGAGGACATCTTCGTGTACGCCAAGCAGGCCCGTCCCCCGGAAATCGACGGCGACATAGGAGCCCACGACCTGCTTGACTTCGCCGATGCCGTAGTAGAGGGGCATCGGCCCATAGTAGACCAACTGCCCTTCCTTCAGCTCTTTTTTCCGGCGGGCCCGACGATGGTAGGCCGGTACGACCGGCAGCAGCTCCAGACGATAGGGGCTGGCCCGACGCTGTTTTTGCGCAGGTTCTCGTATTGGTTTCTGGCTCATAGCGCCGTAGCATGGGCCTTGTCCGACCCTGTTCAACGCAGGGTCTCGGGCCGGGTTCGTAGAAACCTGTTCGCACAATTTTCTGTTAACAACCATAGCACCTTTGTTGCGGACATTGTAATTTGCACTGGTACGCATCTTACCCGTCTGCGTGCAGGGTTTCCCGGAACCCGGCCTCACCATGTGTCAAAGTCAAGCCGTAGCAGAGCGATGACCTACTATCGCGATAAGATCATCGACCGCCAGGTCGGGCGTAATGCGGAGTTGTTTGCGCAAGCCATTGCCCGCCTGGAATCGCCCGAAAGGCGCTATCCGTATCTACGCATTCTAGTCAGCCTGATCGAACAGGCGCATCCTGAGTGGAACCAGGCGCCCAACAAGGATCGACAGATTGCCCAGCTGGTCTATCTGATGAGCAAAGGCCAGCTCGACATGGACGAGGTGGCCGAAGTGGTGCGCGTTCGGGACGAGGAGCGCGGCTATTTCTACGACAGTGAGCGGGCGCGCTGAGAATTATTCGAGACGTTCTGGGTGCTCCCGGACGAAGCGGGCCCAGCTGCTGTAGCGACGGGATGCGTGCGGGCGTGTGCGGTGTTGCCAGTGGCATACCGCCACGGCCAGCGCATCGGAGGCGTCGAGGGCCAGACGGGCCGCCTCGGCGGGTAGTTCGAGCAGAGCCTGCACCATGAAGCGCACCTGCGCTTTGGTGGCATTGCCCCGACCGGTAAGTGCTTTTTTGACTTCTTTGGGTGTGTATTCGACGGTGGGAATCTGACGCGTCAGGACGGCCAGCATGGCTGCGGCCTGGGCCCGTCCCAGTTTCAGCATGGATTGCGGATTGCGGCCATAGACCGGCATCTCCAAGGCGCACTCGTCAGGGCGATAGCGCTCCACGATCGCCCCGAGCTGCTCGAACAGCCGGAGCAGGCGGAGCGGGTGCGTCGCCTGCTTGTCCAGGTGGATCACATCGACGGCCAGCACGCGCGCCCGCTCACCTTCGACGGCCAGCACGCCGTAGCCGGTATGACGCGAGCCCGGATCGATCCCCAGGATGATCAGTCCGTCCGCCTGTTCAGGAGATGGCAGCAAGGGTGGCTTCGTCGAAGTTGAGCGTGGTGTAGACGTTCTGCACGTCCTGGTGCGCTTCGAGCGCTTCGAGGAGCGCCACGACCTTCTTGGCCTCCTCGGGCGGCAGCGTCACCGTGGTGGTGGGGATGCGCTGTAGCCCCGCCTCGATGGGCTTGATGCCGGCACCTTGCAACGCCTCCAGCACGTCGGCAAACGCTTCGACCGAGGTAGTGACGACGTACGTGTCGTCGTCTTTCGTCAGGTCTTCGGCACCGGCCTCGGCCACCAGTTCGAACAGCTCCAGCTCGTCGTGGCCTTCGACCGGGATTTCGATCACGCCTTTGCGCTCAAACAGATAGGCCACCGAGCCGGGTTGCCCCAGGCTACCTCCTGCCTTGGTGAACAGGTGGCGGATTTCCGAGACGGTTCGGTTCGTGTTGTCCGTCAGCGCTTCAATGAAGACGGCCACGCCGCCGGGCGCGTAACCCTCGTAGGTTACCTCGACGTAATCCTCGCCCTGGATTTCGCCGGTGCCGCGCTTGATGGCCCGCTCAATGTTTTCTTTGGGCATGTTTTCGGCCTTGGCCCGCTCGATGGCCTGGGCCAGGCGCGGATTGGCCTCCGGGTCGCCGCCGCCTTCGCGAGCCGCCACGATGATGTCACGCGAGAGCCGCGCCCAGATCTTCGACTTACGTGCATCGACAACCGCTTTCTGCCGCTTGACCTTCGACCATTTATTGTGCCCGGCCATGGCTGTCGCCTTACGCTTGGTTACACACCCCTGCGAGAAACGCAGGGCAGACGTCTGTGGGTTCCCGAAGGGTCTGGATACGCCTGTAACCTCATCGGCCCGTTCGTAAACAGGGGCTGGCAAAATCGAACAAAATTTCCGATCTTTAAAAGCAGAAGTGTTAGCGCTTTCATCTTTGAAAGTCGGGTCGCATGCCTTCGTTTCAGTTTACTTGGCTCGATCTGGCCGCCGTCGGCCTCTACGTGGTCTTTATTGTCTGGCTGGGGTTTTACCTGGCCCGCCGCATGAAGACGGCCGACGATTACTTCCTGGCCGGCCGGTCGCTCACCTGGTGGCTGATCGGCTTTTCGTTGTTTGCTTCGAACGTGTCGTCCAGCACGCTGCTCGGACTGGCTTCGAGCGCCTACGGTACAGGCATTTCGGTCTACAACTACGAGTGGATGGCCACGCTCGTGCTCATCTTTTTTGTCATCTTTATTCTGCCATTTTATCTACGCACGCGCATTTACACGATTCCGGAGTTTCTGGAGCGGCGCTTTGACGGGCGCGCCCGCGTGTACTTTTCCGGCCTGCTCATTGTGCTCAATATCATGGTGGACACGGCTGGCGCGTTGTACGCCGGCGCCTTGGTCGTGCAGATCCTCTACCCGCAGGTGCCGATGTGGCTGGCGGTGGCCGTGCTCGGTCTGCTGGCCGGACTCTACACGGTGGCGGGTGGCTTACGGGCGGTCGTCTACACCGACGCCGTGCAGGCCGTACTGCTGTTGCTGGGCGCTGTGCTGGTGGCCGTGCTCTCGTTCCAGGCGGTGGGCTCTTGGGAGGTGGTCGAAGCGCGGATTCCGGTGAGCGATCTGAGCATCATCCGTCCGGCCGACGATCCGGTGCTGCCGTGGCCGGGGTTGGTGACGGGCGTTTTTCTGCTGGGCTTCTATTTCTGGTGCACGAACCAGTTCATGGTGCAACGCGTGCTGGGCGCGCGCGACCTGAACCACGGCCGCTGGGGGGCCCTCTTTGCCGGTCTATTGAAACTGCCCGTGCTGTTCATTATGGTGCTACCGGGCATTTTCGCCCGCATCCTGTACCCACCGGAGCAATACCCCATGCTGGCGGCCAACACGGATCTGGTCTTTCCGACGCTGCTGTTCGATCTGCTGCCGGTCGGAATCCGCGGGCTGGTGATCACGGCACTGGTGGCCGCCATCATGTCGAGCGTCGATTCGACGTTGAATTCAGCCTCGACGCTCGTTACGATGGACTTCATCCGACGTTTCAAACGGCGGGACAGCCACGAGCTGGTCGGGGCCGGACGCTGGGTGACGGCAGTCTTCATGGCACTGGCCATTCTCTGGGCACCGCAGATCGTGCGTTTCCCGAACCTGTGGACCTACCTGCAGGCCATGCTCGCTTACCTGGCGCCGCCGGTGGTCGCCTGCTTCCTGGTGGGCATCTTCTGGAAGCGGGCCACGCGCAGCAGCGCTTTCGCCGGACTGGTGGTGGGGCATCTGGCCGCCGCGGTGTTTCTGGGGTTGAATCTGACGGATCGGCTCATCGTGCAGACCGGACCGCTTTCGCCCGAGCAGCAGGCGCTGGTGGCCGCCGGTGTGCCCGTGC
>WFPM01000025.1 GCA_015487635.1 Rhodothermus sp. | reverse complement strand
CCGGGGAATGGGCGTAGCCGAACTCCTGCTTATTTGCTCGGTTGGAAACAGGCGCCTGCATACGGGCGCCTGTTTCGTTTCTTTCAGGAGGTGAACTGCCAGGAGCATGAAGGCCTATCGTCTTTCGGTCAATCTGAAGCTGGGACTGGTGGTGGCCGCTGTGGCGATTGCGGTGGCCTCGGTGGCCTATACGAACTGGCTGGCTAACCGGCTGCGCGAACGCGAGGAGTTTCTGGTGCGGCTCTGGGCGGCTGCCCAGGAACAACTGGCCTCAACCGAGCACGTCAACCCGTACATCGAAGTCTTCCAGGAGCTGGACGCGCGGCTCAGACAACTCGGATCCACAGAGGCACCGAACGAGCTGGCCCGCTACCGGGCGGCGCTGGCCTGGGCTCGCACCATGCCCCCTACATTCGACGTGACGCTCGCCAGCGAGATCGTGCTGGAAGGGGCCTTCGACATTCCTGCCATCATCACCGATTCGACCGGCCTGCAGCCGCTTTTCTGGCGCAACGTGCCCGTACCCGATTCGCTTACCGGCCTGGCGCCTGCCGACTCGGCTCGGGCTGTGGCCCGCCTGCGCGAACTGGTGGCTGAAATGGATCGGGTGCACCGGCCCATCCCCATCCGGATCCGCTTCGACGATACCGAGCTGGTTCAGTACGTGCATTACGGTGAGTCGCGGCTGATCCGCCAACTCCGGGCATTTCCCTACGTGCAGCTCTTCGTGATGGGGCTGTTCATTCTGGTGGGCTACCTTGGCTTTTCGTACGTGCGGCGCAGCGAGCAGCAAAGTCTCTGGGTAGGAATGGCCAAGGAAGCCGCGCACCAGCTCGGCACGCCGCTTTCCAGCCTGATGGGCTGGATAGAGCTGCTCCGGACCGACAGCCTTTCGCCCGAACAGCAACGCGAGGCGCTCGACGAGATCGAAAAAGACATCGCCCGACTGAAGCGGGTGGCCCAGCGCTTCTCGGAGATCGGATCGCTGCCCCGGCTCGAAGTGCAGCCGCTGGCCCCGGTCATTCAGGGCACGGCCGACTACGTCCGACGCCGGGTGCCCAGCCTGGGCAAGCAGGTGACGCTTTCGGTGGCAGTACCTGAGGACATTCGCCTACCGCTCAACGCCGAACTGTTCGAATGGGTGATCGAAAACCTGCTCAAAAACGCGCTGGACGCCATCGAGGGGCCAGAGGGCCGTATCGACGTGCGCGCCCGCGTGCAGGGCGACGTGGTGCAGATCGAGGTGCAGGACACCGGACGGGGCATCGACCGACGCCAGTGGAAGAACATCTTCCGGCCGGGCTACAGCACCAAAAAACGAGGCTGGGGACTGGGGCTCAGCCTGGCCAAGCGCATCGTGGAGGATTACCACGGCGGCACCATCGCCCTGGTGCAGTCGCGGCCCGGCCAGGGCTCGACGTTTCGCATTACGCTACCGCTGCGGTGAGGCCCCGTTACGACGGAAAGGCGATTCGTTCGCGGAGCGCAGCGGCATCGCCTTCGGTGACGGCCACGTAGATGTCGTCCCGGTAGCGCCAGACGAGCACCTGCTGGCGTCCCAGCACGTGCAGATCGAAGTGCTGCTCTTCTTCGATCTGGCGGAGCACGTCGGGGTTGAGCGTGATCCGATCCCGGTAACGATCCAGCAGTGCATAGCTGTAGAGATAGACGGCCAGTGTGCGGCCACTGGTGCGGTCTTCGAAAAGAAGTACGGGCACGCTCAGGTCCGGAAGAACCGGCGCCTGCGCCAGGCCGACGAGCCGGGCGTCGGCGATGTCGGGGACGACCACGCGCCAGCCCTGCCGGGCCAGGTAGCGTTCGGCTTCGGCAGGGCGTGTCAGCGGCTGTTCGACGGACAGCGAGGCGGCCAGTTCGACGGAGCGGCGGATCAGATCGGAAGGGCGGGCGGGGACTGGCGATCTGTCGGGGCGCGTGCCCTGCCAGGCCAGCCATCCCAGCAGGCCGGCCAGCAGCACGATCAGCACGGCCACAAGTGCCCGCGTAGCTGGATGGCGTGTGATGGAGTGGGGTTGCATATCGGTACCCGTCACTTCGCCGCCGCTCAGGTTCAACAACTCCGTGCGCAACGAGCCTGGCGGGGGCTGCAGCAGACGGCTCAGGGCCTGCGGCAGGTGCGATCGAATCTGCTCTTCGGATAGCCCGAACTCCAACAGGGCGAACTGACCGGGCGTCAGGTACCGGCGGAGGGCCGTACGAAGCGCCGCGCGGGCTCGTTCATATCCTTCCGGTGCATCTTCCAGCAGCGCGGCGGCCGTCTCGGGCGGCAGCGTCAGCACGTCGCATAGGTAGAGCCAGAGCCGATCCCGCGCCGAGAGCAGCGCCAAGGCGGCCGGAAGCACCCGGCTCAGGATACTTTCGGCCAATTCCCGACGCACGGCCAGCACGGGCTCGTCAGCGGTTTCGGCAAGCCGTGCATGGTGCAGCAGGCGAGCCACCAGCCAGGTGCGAGCCTGCTCGGCCGGGGGCGGCGAGGTCAGCGCCTCCCGGTACACGGCACGAACCAGCCGGGCGGCCGCGTCTGCGTCCGACGTCAGCAGTTGCGCCAGTCGATAGAGTTCGTCCAGATGGGCGAGCAGGGCTCGCGGCGTGGCCTTCGGAGGATTCATGAACGCGATGGTTTCTGCTCAAAGATAATGTGGACGGGCGTACCCTGGCGAATGCCGAGCAACTCGGCGGCGTTGCCGCCGTTGACGGCAATCTCCATAAAGTCACTGCTGCCAAAAAGGAGCAGCGCTTCCCCTTGGGCGACCGCCCCGTAGGTGGGCTGCACCTGCGTGAACGGGGTGCTGCCCACGTAGCATTTGAACGGGCGACCCGCCCGGTAGCGTTCGAATAGCTCCCGCGAAATGTTTGTAATGCAGTTGCCGAAGCGGTCCACGTGGACCACCCAGCCATGGATGCTTTCATGGCTGGCCGACGGTTCCATCCAGCGGAGTGTGGTCAGCCGTTCCAGCGGAGTGCCGATCTCCTGGAGCGAGCGTCCAGCGGCCAGGTGTCCGGCGGCTGGCGCAAAGATGTCGCGCCCGTGGAAGGTCTGACTGGGCGACGGTGTGCGCCAGAACTCCGGTCGGTTGAGTTCGACGAGTTCGTCGGGGCGTTCGGTGCCCAGCACGAGCGTGAACAGGCCGTTATCGGGGCCCACGAACCAGTGTGCACCATGTCGCAGGGCGACAGCACGTCGCGCAGTGCCCACGCCCGGATCGACGACGACCAGGTGAATAGTGCCCGGCGGAAAGTACGGCACGGCCTCCCGGAGGATGAACGCCGCCTCCATCACATCCTGCGGACGGATTTCGTGGGTGATGTCCACGAGTCGGGCCTGCGGGGCCAGGCTCAGCAGCACGCCTTTCATGGCCGCCACGTAGGCGTCACGCGTGCCAAAGTCGGTGGTCAGCGTGATCAGGGGGATCGGTTGGTCCGCCATGCCGTACGGGCTATTTTTCAGCGTAAACTACGAACAGCACGCATCGAATGCGCACGCATGAAACGGGATCCCGAGCGCTTTCGTTCATGGCCTGATCCGACTTCTGAAAGACGCATGGACACACGCACGATCGGTACGCGCGGCGAGGAATTGGCCGCGGCCTATCTCGAGCAGCAGGGCTATCGGATTCTGGCGCGCCAGTATCGCTTTGAGCGGGCGGAGGTCGATCTGGTCTGCTTCGAGCCGGCCCCGCGTCCCGAAGACGGAGGCGAGATCGTTTTCGTCGAAGTGAAAACCCGTCGCGGGTTGGGCTTCGGGCGTCCGGAAGAGGCCGTCACACCCGAAAAGCAACGCCACCTGATTCGGGCGGCCCGCGCCTATCTGTACGAGCACCATCTGCAGCGGGCCCGCTGCCGCTTCGACGTGATCGCCATCGTGTTGCACGACAACCGTCCGCCGGAGATCGAGCATTTCAAAGATGCCTTCTGGGCCGGCTGAGCTGGCTCAGGCGGCCACGGTCACGCCGATGCGCGGGCACAGGTCGGCCAGCACGCACTGGCTGCAGCGGGGACGGCGGGCCAGGCACACGTAGCGGCCGTGCAGCACCAGGGCGTGCCCGAACCACGTCCAGTCCTCGCGCGGCACCAGCGCCATCAGGTTCTGCTCGATTTTGTCGGGTGTCTTGTGGGTGGTCAATCCCAGGCGCTGCGCGACGCGGCTGACGTGCGTATCGACGGCAATGCCCTCGCGAATGCCGAAGGCGGTCCCCAGCACGATGGCGGCCGTTTTGCGGCCCACGCCCGGCAGTGCCGTCAGCTCTTCCATGCTCCGGGGCACTTCGCCGCCATGGCGCTCGACCAGCTGGCGGGCCAGATTGACGATGGTCCGGGCCTTTTGACGAAAGTAGCCCAGCGGCCGAAGGAGTGGTTCGAGTGCTTCCGGGTTGGCCTGTGCCAGCGCTTCGGCCGTCGGATAGTGCCGGAAAAGCTCCGGCGCGACTTCGTTGACCTTTTTGTCGGTGGTCTGTGCCGAAAGGACGGTCACGATGAGCAGCTCGAACGGATTGGACCAGCGAAGCTCGGTGGTGGCATTCGGATACGCTTCGCGAAGGCGCTCCAGGATGGCGCCGATGCGCCGGCGTACGTCTTCGGTGGGCATAGACCGTTGTGAAGGTTCGTTGCAAAGGTAGAATCTCAGCGGTAAATTCCGGCAAATCCCGCATTCCCGCAAGCGTTCCGATGCAATCGCTTCGTTATGAAGCCGACGTGGTGATCGTGGGAGGAGGGCTGGCCGGGCTGGTGACCGCCCTGGAATTGCTCGAGAAGAACCGCCGCGTGGTAGTGCTCGATCGCGACGAGCCCGAACGGCTGGGCGGGCTGGCCCGCGAATCGTTCGGCGGCGTCTTTCTGGTGGACACGCCGCACCAGCGGCGGCTGCGCATTCAGGACAGTCCGGAGCTGGCCTGGCGCGACTGGCAACGCTGCGCCCGCTTCGGCCCCGAAGATCACTGGCCGCGCCGCTGGGCACAGCTTTACTGCGAGCATTCCATCCCGCTCATCTTCGAGTTTCTGGACCGACTGGGCGTGCGCTTTCTCCCGCTGGTGAACTGGCCGGAGCGAGGGCTTTACGAGCCGCTCAATTCGGTGCCCCGCTGGCACGTCGCCTGGGGGACGGGCTACGAGATTGCCACCCGCGTGATTGCGGCGCTGGAAGCGCATCCGAACCGACATCGGCTTGCGCTGCACTTCCGGCATGCCGTGACGGATTTCGTGCAGGAGGGCGGCCGCGTGGTGGGCGTTACCGGAAGGGTGGAGCCGGATGGTCCCGCCTTCGAAGCCCGGGGCGAAGCCGTGGTGGTAGCTTCGGGGGGCATCTGCGGGGGCGACCTAAGCAAGCTCCGCGCACACTGGTACCGTCCCTGGGGCGAGTCGCCCCGTAAGCTGTTGAACGGCGCGCATCGTTACGCCGACGGCCTGCTGCACGACCGGGCGGCCGCACTCGGCGCGCACCTGACGCACTTAGACCTGCAGTGGCATTATGCGGCCGGCGTGCACCATCCGGCGCAGCGCCGTCCCGACGACGGACTGAGCTTAGTGCCGCCGCGTTCGGCACTCTGGTGCAACGCGCACGGCCGCCGCATCGGCCCGCCGCCGCTGGTAGGCTACACCGACACGCGCTGGCTCGTCGAGCAGATACTCCGTCAGCCCGGTCAGTACAGCTGGCTCGTGCTCAACTACCGGATCGCCGTACGGGAGCTGGCCGTCTCGGGCTGCGACTACATGGAGGCGTTCCGCTACAAAAAGCGCCTGCGTATGCTCTGGGAGTTGGTACGCGGCAACCACCGGCTCGTACGGCGGCTCATCGACGAATGCCCGGACGACTTCGTCGTAGCCGACACACCCGAAGCGCTAATCGACGGCATGAACGCCCGGAGCCTGTTCGGACTGCAGATCGACGGCGAGGGCATGCTGCGCGACATTCAGGAGTATGACGCAATGATCGCCCGCGGTCCGGCCTTTTTCAACGACGAGCAGCTCCGGCGGCTGATGAACTTCCGCACCTACCGAGCCGATCGGCTCCGGCTGTGCCGCTTTCAGCCGATCCTCGACCCGAAGGCCCGCCCGCTGATCGCAATCCGCTGTTTTATCCTGAGCCGAAAGAGTCTGGGCGGGCTCAAGACCGACCTGGAAGGCCGGGTGCTGCGGCCCGACGAAACGCCGATCCCGGGACTCTATGCCGTTGGCGAAGCGGCCGGTTTCGGGGGCGGCGGCATTCATGGTCGGGGCTCACTGGAAGGGACGTTCCTGGGCGGGTGCATCCTCACGGCTCGCACCACGGCCCGTCATCTCTAACCTGACCGAGGAAAACGCCATGCCGAAAAAAAGTGGCGCCTGGTTGATCCGATACGCCCTGGAGCAGTTGCCCGTGCCGTTCACGTTCGGCATTCCGGGCGTGCACGTCACGGAACTGTACGACGAGCTGGGCCGGAGCGAACGCGTTCGGCCCGTGCTGGTCACGCACGAAGGCGGCGGGGCTTTTATGGCCGACGCTGTCAGTCGGGTGGCCCCCGATCGCATCGGAGCGCTTGCCATCGTGCCGGCCGCTGGCGCGGCGCTGGCCATGGGCGGTATGGGCGAGGCCTATCTTGCGGGTGTGCCGATGCTGGTGATCTCGGGCGGCATCCGTACGGACATACCATTTCGTTTTCAATTGCATGAGATCGATCAGGAAAAACTGGTGGGGGCCGTCACGAAAGGCTTCTGGCGGGTGCTGCGGCACGAGGAAATCGTCCCAACCCTCTTCGAAGCGTATCGGACGGCCGTCTCGGGCGTACCCGGACCCGTCTTCGTCGAGGTGCCTGTTAACGTGCAACTCTTTCGGGGCGAGGTGCCGGAGTTGCCCGTGCCGGCGCCGCTGCCTGCGTTGGAGGCGCCGGACGACGCGCTGATCGAGGAGGCCGCCCGGGTGCTGGTCGAAGCCGGACGGCCGGGAATTTTTGTGGGATGGGGAGCCGTCGATGCGACTGAGACGCTCATCGAGATCGCCGAGCGGCTGGGCGCGCCGGTGGCCACCACGCTGCAGGGCCTGAGTGCTTTTCCGGGCAACCATCCGCTGCATGCCGGCATGGGCTTTTCGCGGGCGGCCGTGCCGGCGGCCGAACGGGCTTTTGCGGACTGCGACGCGCTGCTGGCCGTGGGGACGCGCTTTGCAGAGATTCCTACCGGGAGTTTTGGCGTGCGCGTGCCCGAGGCGCTCGTGCACATCGACCTGGATCCTGCGGTGCTGAACGCCAACTATCCGGCCCGGGTGGCCATCGTCGGCGACAGCCGCGTCGTGCTGCCCCGGCTACTGGAGGCACTCCGGGCCATGGGGGTGGACCGGCGGGAGCGACGCGAGGCCGTCGCCCGCCAGATCCGGGCCGACAAGCAGGCATATCGGGAGGAATGGTACCGGCACGACAGCGGGGCCCGCATCAACCCTGCCCGATTCTTTGATGCGCTGCGGACCGTGTTGCCCGACGAGGCCATCGTCACGGTGGACGATGGTAACCACACCTACCTGACGGCCGAGCTGTTCGAGGTGCGGCGGCCGCGCACACTCCTGGTACCGAGCGACTTTAACTGCATGGGGTACGCCGTGCCGGCGGCCGTGGGCGCGAAACTGGCACACCCCGACCGTCCGGTGGTGGCCGTTGTGGGAGACGGGGCGTTTCTGATGACCGGCCTGGAGCTGCTCACGGCCCGGCGCACGGGCGCCGGCGTGGTCTGTTGCGTCTTCCACGACGGTGAGCTGAGCCAGATCGCTCAGGGCCAGGAGATGCCCTACAACCGGAAGACCTGCACGGTGATCGGTGAGGTGCGGCTTGACGGCATCGCCCACGCCGTGGGCGCCCGGTACGTCCGACTGCCCGGCGAGCCGGATGCGCTGGAGCGGACGCTGCGCGAAGCGCTCGCGTGGGCACAGGGCGGCGAGGTCGTGGTGGTGGACGTGCCCATCGACTACAGCCGCCGCACCCGCTTCACCCGGGGCGTGGTAAAAACCGTGCTCGAGCGCTTCCCGACGGGCGACCGGGTGCGCTTCGTAGGCCGCGCCCTCTGGCGTCGGCTGTGGGGGTAATCAATGGCCGCATTGCATCAGTGAGTCCGGCGGAAAGGCAATGAGCTGGGCGGCTGGACCCGACATGCCCCGATTGCTGTGACCGACCCCGGGCACCGTCTGGAGCACCCAGCAGAAGGTAAGGTCCAGTGAGTCTGCCATGCGTCGTGCCGTCTGGTAGAAGTTGAGTCCGTGGACCAGTCGGTGGGGACCCTGGGCGCGGGCTTCCGGTGAGTTGTTCAGGTAGGGGTCGTTGGGGTCGGTATCTTCTTCACCGAGCAGTACGATGAGTCGACGTCTGAAGGCACGGGCCAGTTCTTCGACCCGATCCAGCGGACTACCACCCAGGCCGTACGGATATGCGATATCCCATCAGGGCATCGTGTACCAGCCGGCGTTGGCGGCAATCAGCATATCAGCAGAGGTGGAGGAGCGGAAGAGGGTGTAGCGATGGACAAACTGGCCGCTGGCGGAATGGCCGTAAAGTGCATAGTGGTCAACGGTGAGCTGAAGCGTGCGCCGTACATACTGGAAAATGGAATCAATGACCGTGAAGATCCAGAGACGCTCGGGTTGAAAACGGCCGTTTTCGTCCCGCATGTTGCCCCGGTGATGGTCCCGGCTTGAAAACTGCCTCTCAGAAAAGCGTGGCACCAGAATCAGGAAGTTGAAACGGCACGCAAGGGGAATCCAATGATCCCGATAGGTGTCGGCGTTGCGCTTGGTAAGGAAAAAAGTCATCCCTTATAACTTGTTATAACAATTTTATGAAAAAAATGAGAAGGGTACTGGCGGTGTTGCGAGAAGGTGATGGTGAATTATTTTATTTTTCACAAAAGTGCTTTCATTTAAACCGGGCGGAGCCATGATGCAAAAGCTACTGCGCCTCAGCCTTGTGTGGCTGCTGTGGCCGGCGATGGTGCTGGCCCAGACGGGAACGATTCGAGGCACCGTTACCGATGCAACAACCGGAGAGGTGCTTCCGGGCGCGCAGATCGTGCTCAAGGAACTGAACACGGGCGCCGCGACGGATGTAGACGGAAAGTACACCATTCCCAATATCCCACCGGGTACCTACACGCTGGAGGCCCGGTTTGTGGGTTACCGGATTGCTCAGGTCAGCGTGCAGGTCGACCCCGGTGAGGTGGTTGTGCAGGATTTTGCGCTGGAGCCCACCATGCTGGAACTGGAAGAGGTCGTGGTGACGGGTACCGGGGGGTTGGCGCGGCGTCTTGAGGTGGGAAACACCATTGAGCAGGTAACGGCTGCTGAACTTGAGCGTGTGGCCATTGCCGACTTCGGCGATGTCCTGCAGGGGAAAGCGCCGGGCATTATGGTGATGGAAAACTCCGGCATGGTCGGCGCCGGGGCGACGATTCGACTGCGCGGGAATAACTCGCTGCTCAGCAACGATCCGATCATTTACATCGACGGCGTTCGGGTCAATCTCTACTATCCGGGGGACCCGGAGTTGAACCAGGCGCCTTCGCCGCTCAACGATCTCAATCCGGAAGACATTGAGCGGGTGGAGATCGTGAAGGGCTCGGCTGCCGCTACGCTTTACGGGACCGAGGCGGCCGGTGGCGTAATTCAGATCTTCACGAAGCGGGGGGCGCAAGGGCGTCCTGTCTGGCGACTGTCGATTACCCAGGGCTTCCACAACTTGGGACACATCGGCCCCAAGGAAGACCCCAAGGGGCTGTGGATGAACGACTGCACGGAGTTTCCGGGTTGTCCGGAAGACGGCGACTGGCTGCGGAACGGGCATATCCAGGATTACAGCCTCAGCGTGCAGGGCGGCTCGAACCAGCTGACCTATTTCTTCTCGAGTCGGCTTAATATGGAAAATGGGGTAATCGATCCGCAGAACAGCCGGATGTATACGGTCCGGGGCAACTTTGGCTTTGCGCCGTCCCAGAAGTTGAACATCCGGTTCAACAGCGCCTACACCTATCGGCGTACGCGCTGGATCCCGGATGGCAACAATGCGGAAGGATTGCTGCTGAACGTCATGCGCGGGCCCCGGGACTACACGCCCGACCATGACGACAGCAAGGTGCTGGAGATGAAGCTCTTTACGACGAATCATCACTTCCTGACCGGGGTGACGGTGAACTGGACCCCGCTGCCCACGCTGTTGCATCGCATTACCGCCGGGCTGGATTTCGTCTCGCAGGACTATCAGGAGGAACGGCCCTGGGGGTTCTTCTTCCGACCGCTGGGTAACCGCGAGGCGGAGCAGTACAACTCACGCGTGCTGACGCTTGAGTACATGGGCTCCTACGACCGGTCGCTGTTTGGCGGGCAGATCACGTCGAGCACGTCCTGGGGTGGACAGATCTTCAGCCGGTCGTTTATTACGGTGAATGGCTTTGGTGAGGATTTTGCCGGGCCTGGAGATAAGCTGGTCAGCTCGGGCGCACGCACGCAGGCCGACGAAGATCGGGTGACGGTAGCCAGCGGTGGATTCTTTCTGCAGCAGCGCTTCGGCTACCGCGACTTTCTGTTCCTGACGGCCGGACTGCGGGCCGATGGGTTCAGCACCTTCGGTGAGGACTTCGGGCTGGCCTACTACCCGAAGGTGCAGCTCTCCTACGTGGCTTCCGCGATGCCGTTCTGGCCCTTCTCCTGGTGGAATACCTTCCGTCTGCGGGCAGCCTACGGCGAAAGTGGTCGGGCACCCGGGCCCTTCGATGCCGTCCGCACTTGGGACTCAATTTCGGGCGATGAAGGGCAACCGGGAGTGACACCGGCAAATATCGGTGATCCCAAGCTGGGGCCGGAGCGGACGCGTGAGGTGGAGGTGGGGTTTGAGAGCGTCTTCTTCAACGACCGGATTCTGTTTGACTTCACCTACTTCTACCAGCGCACCTACGATGCGCTGATTCCGGTGCAGCCCATTCCGTCGCTGGGATGGATTAACTCCCAGTTGCGCAACGTGGGTGAGCTGGAGAACAAGGGCGTCGAGACGCGCCTGCAACTGGTCGTGTTGCAGAGTCCCAAGGTGCGCTGGGAAATCGGTGGGCACTTCTCGACCAACCTGAGCAAGGTGCTGGATCTAGGAGGGCTGGAGAGCATCTACATTGGCTGGCGTCAGTACTATCGGGTAGGCTATCCGGCTCCGTCGTACTTCCATGACGTTGTGATTAACGGGGATGCGATTGGCGAAGAACCCATCCTGGAAGAGCGCTATATCGGACCGTCCTACCCGACCCGTACGTTTGGTATCTCCGTGACACTGACGCTCTGGCGCAATCTGACCATCGACGCGCTGGGCGAAGGGCAGGGCGGTCATGTGCTCTCCTCCGGCGTGGCCTACCAGAACACACGGCGCCGTGTCTGGCCGCCGTGCTACGAGGTGCAGCAGAAAATCGAAAATGGCGATACGGCAGATCTGCGCACCTACGACTGGGCGCTATGCGACCCGAACTTCACGACCTACGGCATGTGGACCAAACCGGCTGACTTCTTCAAACTGCGCCACGTGAGCGTTTCGTATCGGCTGCCGCAGCGTTTCGTGCCACTGGGCCTGCGGTCGATGCGCATCGAATTCAAGGGGCGGAATCTGCTGAAGATCACGGACTATCCGGGCATCGATCCGGAAGCGTTCGAAGACGGCAGCCGGAGCTTTGCCGCTTTCCGACAGGAATACTACAATCTGCCGCCCACGCGCTCGTTCACGGTCACGCTGAAGGCAGAATTCTAAACAGGGAGGAACACGCCATGATGCGAAATAGATGGCTCCTTGCGGCCTGCATAATCGCCGTACTCGGCTCGGTCACGTTGCTGGGCTGTGAAAACAACCTGTTCCAAGTGAAAAACCCGGGCCGCATTCTGGACGAAGACCTGAACTCCGACCGGGCACTGAATGCCGTGGTGGTCGGCATGTCGGCCGACTTCTCGGTCATTTTCGATGACATTGCCTTTATCGGGGCGCGGCTGTCGGATGAAATGGAAGCCAGTGGCAGTTACTTCCTTTCGACGCGCGCCCGCCACGGCATTATCGACTACCGGGATACGGATGCCTACTGGGAGGGCATCCAGCGGGCCCGGTTTGTTGCCGAGGACGGCATTCGACGCATGCAGGAAGTGCTGGGGGATGCCTTCAACGGTGATCCCCGGGTGGCCCGTGCCTACTTGTTTGCCGGGCTGGCTAACCGGGTGCTGGGCGAGAACTTCTGCCGGGTGGTCTTCGATGGGGGACCGGATCAGCCCAAGGAAGCCGCCTTCCAGCGGGCGATCGAGTACTTCAACGAAGCGGTAAATCAGGCCCAGCAGGCCGGTACCGATGATACCGAAGATATCCTGCTGGCGGCCTACGGGGGACTGGCCCAGGCCTATGTGGGCCTGGGAGACTGGAACAAAGCCGTCCAGTATGCCCAGCAGGTCCCTACCGACTTCGTCTACTATGCGCTTTACTCAGACAATTCGACGCGCGAATACAATGTAATCTACCTTGAGACCCATCAGCGCCACGAAATGTCGGCCTACCAGACGCTGGCCCATATTGTGGCCCAGCAGATGGGCGAACCGGACCCGCGGGCACCTTTCACGGATTGTCGTGAAGGCGATTGCCCGAATGCCCAGGGGGCCGATGGCAGCACGCCGCATCTCCGGCAGGAAAAATACCCTGAGCGCGGGTCTGATATCCCGGTGGTGAAGGGGACCGAGATGCGGCTCATCGAGGCCGAGGCGGCGCTGCGAAGTGGAGACCTGAGCACCTTTATTGCGAAGATTAATGAGGTGCGCACGTTCTACGGACTGGAGCCGGCCGAAGATGTGTATCCCGCTCAGGCGCTGAACACCGTAGGTTCGCTGGACCAGGATTACGCTACCGTGGATGATGCGTGGGATATTCTCGACCGGGAACGGCATCTGACGCTCTGGTTGGAGGGGCGCCGTCTCTGGGACCTGCACCGCTGGAATCACCCCTTCCTGCAGGGGGGCACCATCGTCTATCCCGGCGTGAATCCGCGGGCTTCCTGTCTGCCGATCAGCCAGAGTGAGTGCCAGACGAATCCGAATATCGACCAGACCCAGAACTGCCAGCCCTATGCGGCGGGCGGATAATACACGGTGAAGTGATCTGCGGAAGGGGGCCACGGCGTCCACCCGAACGCCGTGGCCCCCTTTGTGTAGCCTCCCTTCCTGAAATGGACGCAAACGATCTACAGGGCCATGCGGAAAATTGGACTGGTTATAAGCTGTTTATTGGGCCTGCTGGTGCAGGGTGCGCTTGCCCAGCCGGGAATCTTTGGCCGGTTGCATGCCCGGAATATCGGCCCGGCCGGCATCGGCGGACGTATCCATGACGTCGAGGCGCTGCCCGACAATCCGTCCACCATTTATGTGGCGGCCGCCTCCGGAGGACTCTGGAAGACGACCAACAACGGCACGACCTGGACGCCCATTTTCGACGATCAGCCGGTCAGTACGTTTGGTGACCTGGCCATTGCCCCTTCTAATCCGAACATCCTGTATGCTGGCACCGGCGAGCAGAACAATCGCCAGAGCACCTCGTGGGGCAACGGTGTCTATCGCAGCGACGATGGCGGAAAAACCTGGCGGCATCTGGGACTTGCGGAAACGCGCCATATCGCCCGCATCGTGGTGCACCCGGACAATCCGGACATCGTGTATGTGGCGGCCCTGGGGAATCTCTGGAAAGAAAGTGAAGCACGGGGCATCTATCGCTCGACCGATGGCGGACGCACCTGGGAAAAGGTGCTCTATGTCGATGCCTATACCGGCGCGATCGACCTGGTGATGGATCCCCGGAACCCCCGGGTGCTGTATGCGGCCATGTATCAGCGCATGCGGAAGGTGTGGGGCTTCAACGGCGGCGGACCCGGCAGCGGTATCTACAAATCCACGGACGGCGGTGATACCTGGCAGGAATTGACCAACGGCCTTCCGGAAGGAGACAAGGGACGCATCGGACTGGCCCTTGCGCGCTCGAATCCGCAGGTCCTGTATGCCGTCATTGAGCATGCCGAAGCAAGCGGCG
Source organism: Rhodothermus sp. (assembly GCA_015487635.1). Taxonomy (GTDB): domain Bacteria; phylum Bacteroidota; class Rhodothermia; order Rhodothermales; family Rhodothermaceae; genus Rhodothermus. The sequence goes on along the minus strand of WFPM01000025.1, from coordinate 12,356 downwards.
TCTACCGTTCGGCCGACGGCGGCGCCTCCTGGCAAAAGGTCAACGATCTGAACCCGCGGCCCATGTACTACAGTCACATCTACGTGGACCCGAACAACGAAAACCGGGTCTATCTGCTGGCCGTAAACTTCTACAAAAGCGAAGACGGCGGCCGCACCTTCCGCCAGATGCCCACGCGCCCCACGTACGATGTAGGCATTCACTCAGACTACCATGCCCTCTGGATCGACCCCAACAACTCGGCGCACTTCTTCCTGGCCGGCGATGGCGGGCTGTACGAGACGTGGGACATGGGCGAGACCTATCGGAAGATCAACAACTTCGTTATCGCCCAGTTCTATGCGGTCGGGGTGGACTGGCGCGAACCGTTCTACTACGTCTATGGGGGCACGCAGGATAACCACTCTTGGATGGGGCCGTCGGCAACCCGCCGCTGGATCGGAATCCTCAGCGACGACTGGTCGCAGATAGGCTTCGGCGATGGCATGTACCATGCGCCGGACCCCACCTCGCCGCGTTACGTGTACAATTCGGAGCAAAATGGCGAGGCCTATCGGGTGGATGCGCTCACCGGCGATATGCTGTATATTCGCCCGGTACCTCCGGAAGGCGAGCCGGCCTATCGCTTCGACTGGATCACGCCGGTGGTGCTGTCCCGTTTCGATCCACGCACGGTCTATCTGGGAGGCAACCGGCTCTTTATCTCGCACGATCGGGGCGAAACCTGGATGCGGACGCCGGACCTGACGCGGCAGATCGATCGGGATACCTTGGAATTGATGGGGGTGCGTGGGCGCGACATCCGACTGTCCCGGCACGACGGAGTGGCCTCGTTCGGAGAAATTACCACTATCTCCGAATCACCGCTTTCGCCGGATATCCTGTGGGTCGGCACGGACGACGGCAACGTACAGGTGTCGCGTGACGGCGGCCGCACCTGGACCGAGGTCGGACGTAACATCCCGGACATCCATCTGCCCGGGCTGCCCTACGGCCGCTATGTGAGCCGCGTGGTCGCATCAAGAAAGGGGCACGGCGTGGCCTACGTAACGCTGGACGGGCATCGTGAGGGGGATTTTGCGCCCTACGTCTACCGCACCGAAGATTTCGGGCAAACGTGGGTCAAGCTGACTGATGGACTGCCTGCCGACGGCTCCGTGCATGTGTTGATCGAGCATCCCCTGAATCCCGACGTGCTCTTTCTGGGCACCGAACGGGCGCTTTTCTATTCGCTGGATGCCGGCGCGCACTGGTATCGTTTCGACAACAACCTGCCCACCACGATCTACCGCGACTTGGTCATTCATCCGCGCGATCTGGATCTGGTCATTGCCACCCACGGCCGGGGGATCTGGATCATCGATGATGTGGGCTTCCTGGCGGAATGGTCGCCGGCGCTTCGGGAAAAGCCCGCGCATCTGTTTCCCATTCGGCCGACGCACTTTTTCCATTACTGGAAGGCAACGTCTTACCGAAGCCAGGCCGCCTATGCGGGCGAAAACCGCCCCTTCGGGGCGCTGATCACCTACTATCTGAGCCGACCGGTCGACAGTGTGCGGGTCGAGATTTACAACGCCCGGGGGCAACGGGTGCGGCAGCTCAGCGGACCCGGCGAAGCCGGACGATTCCTGCGGGTGGTGTGGGACCTGCGGCACGAGCCGCCTCCGTATCGGGAAGAGCGCCCGCAACGGGAGGGGCTGGTATATTCAGAACATGTACTGCCGAGACTTCCGCGACCGGTGACGCCGGTGGGGCCGTTTGTATCGCCCGGCACATACCGGGTAGTGCTCCGGGCAGGCGATTACGTGCAGGAGCGGACGGTGCAGGTCAGACCCGATCCCGAAATGCCGATCCCTGAGGCGGCCTATCGGGTTCGGGAAGCCTTCCTGCTGGACGTGCTGGAGTTGCAACGGCAGGCTTTTGCCGCCGAAGAGACGGTGCGTGCGCTGGAGCAGACATTGCCGGAACAGGCAGATCGGACCCGACGCGACAGCCTGCAGGCGCTGGCCCGGGAGCTCCGGCAGACGCGGCGGGCGCTGGACCGTCTGGCGAGTATCTTTAACGGACGAGGGGTACGCCAAGGCTCCCTGTATCCGCCGGCACCCCGACACTATGAGCAGAAGGAGCGGCTGGCGCGCCGTCTGCATACCCTGAAGCAACGCCTGGAACGTTACCGGCAACCGCAAACCCAGTAAGAACACCATGCGGGGCAGCACTCATCTGCACTGCCGGTGGGGAGGCTGGCTGCTGATTGCGGCCGTGTTGCTCGGCTGTGACACCACCCAGGAGCCGGCGTTGACACCCCAGATTGTGGCCGGGAATCAGATGCTGGTAAATCAACAGGTGAAAATCAAAAAAGTGGTGACGCCTGCGGATGGATGGGTGGTCGTGCGGCGCATTGATCGGACGCCCCAGTTGGCCGGCGTGTCAGCCGTGGTCCGGGGAACACGGACCAACCTGCCGGTGCCCTATACGTTGCCGCTGGCCGACTACGAGGCGGCTTGGTGTGCAGCCACGCTCTACCGCGACCTCGGACGTATCGGGGAGTTCGAACCCGAGGTCGATCGTCCCTTCTTGGTCGATGGACAACCGGTAGAAGCTCGTTTCTTCCTGTTTATGGGCGGCGATGTAACCGATGCATGGATTGTCGTGGAAGATCAGGAAGTGGTGAACAATACGGTCCTTATCGAAGAGGTGGGTGTGGCCGAGCCGGCCGACCTGGTCATTCATCGGGATGCCGGGGGACGACCCAAAGTGCCGGGCGTTATTGCACGGCATCCCCTGGAGCCCGGCATCCATCGGCAGGTGGCAGTGAAGCTTTTCCCGGAAGAGCGGATCTCCTGTGGCGAACGTCTCTGGCCCATGCTGCACGTGCGCTCGGTCTCGGACAATCAGCCCTACGACACAGATAAGCCGATCATCACGGCTTCCTTCGTCGTGCTCTGCGGATCACCCTGAGCACACAAATAGCGCCGGGGGCAGGTTGAGCACCTGCCCCCGGCGCGTTACCTTTGGTTGTCGCCGTCGCTTACACGTCGAAGTACAGCGAGAACTCGTACGGATGCGGGCGCATCCGAAGTTGCTGTACTTCGTTGTCGTACTTGTACTGGATCCAGGCCGCGATCACGTCTTCGGTGAAGACGCCGCCCTGCAGCAGGAATTCGTGGTCCTTTTCGAGCGCCTCGAGCGCCTCTTCGAGCGATCTGGGGGCCTGGGGCAGGGCGGCCTGTTCTTCCGGAGACAGATGGTAGATGTCCCGGTCGACCGGCTGCCCCGGGTCGATCTGGTTGCGGATGCCGTCGAGTCCGGCCAGCAATAGCGCCGAGAAGGCCAGATATGGATTGCAGGACGGATCCGGGAAGCGGGCCTCGATCCGCTTGGCTTTGGGGCTATCCGAGTAGACCGGGATGCGGATGGCGGCGCTGCGGTTCCGGGCCGAGTAGACCAGGTTCACTGGCGCTTCGAAGCCCGGCACCAGCCGCCGGAAGGAGTTGGTCGTCGGGTTCGTGAAGGCAATGACTGCCGGGGCATGGTGCAGAATGCCGCCGATGAACCAGAGCGCCTCCTGGCTCAGCCCGGCGTATCGGTCGCCGAAGAACAGCGGTTGCTCATCCTTCCAGAGCGAGATGTGCGTGTGCATGCCCGAGCCGTTGTCGCCGAAGATCGGCTTGGGCATGAAGGTGACCGTCTTGCCGTACTTCCAGGCCGTGTTCTTGACGATGTACTTGTAGTTCATCAAGAAATCGGCGCATTTCAGCAGCGGCTGGAAGCGGAAGTCGATCTCGCACTGGCCGCCGGAGGCCACCTCATGGTGCTGGCACTCGACCGGAATGCCGATAGCTTCCATGAGCAGCACCATCTCGGCGCGCAGGTTCTGCAGCGAGTCGGTCGGCGGCACGGGGAAGTAGCCCCCCTTTGTGGTGGGCTTGTAGCCCAGGCTGTCGTGCCGACCCCGGTTCCAGGCCCCTTCGTCCGAGTCGATCTTGTAGAAGGCATGGTTGGGGCCTTCGTCGAACGAGGCATGATCGAAAACGAAGAACTCGGCCTCCGGCCCGAAGTAGGCCACGTCGGCAATGCCCGACTGCTTCAGGAACTGCTCGGCGCGGCGGGCGATGCCCCGCGGGCAGCGCTGAAAGGGCTCCAGCGTGCCGGGCTCGTGAATCTCGCCGATGAGCACCACCGTCTTGTGTTGGAAGAACGGATCGATGAAGGCAGTCGTCGGATCCGGGATCACCAGCATGTCCGACTCGTGAATGCTCTTCCAGCCCCGGATCGACGAACCGTCGAAGCCCACGCCCTCATCGAAATGATCGGGTTCGAACTGATCGGCCGGGATCGAAAAGTGCTGCTGCTGGCCCAGAAAGTCGACAAAGCGAATGTCGACCATCTGCGCTCCCTCTTTTTCGATCAGCTCGAACACCTTCCGGATGGCTTCCTGCCGGGTCTCCACCGGCATTTCCGTGATCAGTGGCGGCGCCATACGTATTCTCCGGGTTTGGTTTTAAGAATGTTGGTGTAATAATAATTGTTACTTACTTAGTAAGGCTGTCAAAAATATATACCATGCTTATTTAGATGTCAACAGGATTTGTGTAATTTTTAAAGAGAATATGATGGTTTGCCTAAAAAGGAAGGGAAATACGCTTGCTGTTCAACTGAAAAAGGAGTTATTCGTAGCGAATCGCCTCAACAGGATCGACTAGGTGCACGGCGGGCCGAAAAGAATCCTGCGGCCAGACCGATCAGCGTCAGCAGGGCAACGGTCAGCAATGCGATGGGCGAGGAGAGCACCGGATTGGCTAGAAAATCCATGGACACCGCTTTGTTCAGGAGGGAGCATGTGGCTATTCGTAGTCGCCCGCGTCCACGAACAGCCGACGTACTACGCCGGCCACCTGAGACTTGACGCTGAGCTCGACCCGGGGCTCGATGGTACCGACCGCTAGCGCTCTGTCCACGATGTCACCGCGCGTTACCGTAACGGTAGGCAGCGTTTCGGGCGCCCGGCCGTTGTCGGAGGAAAGCAGCAGCAGGACCAGCGCGGCCACTACGACCAACCCGGCCAGCACCCAGAGCACGCGTTTCATGAGGGTTCACTGATTTTTTACAGAGGGCTGCATGGAAAGACGTCCTGGCTTTACGAAGACAACCCGGACAGGTTACGCCCGCAGCCTGGAGTGGCCCCGATCCCTTGACAGGGCGAGATAGAACGGTTACCTTCAATTTAAGACAAAGGATGATTTAATGCGTTTTGTGCATCAATACAGGAATAGGGTCAGCGCCATGCAGACCGATCATCCCCGTATCCGTGAATGGCGGCACCGCCTGCTGTGGTGCGTGGGTGGCCTGCTGCTGTTTGAAACGCTGAGCGGGCTGGGCATTTATCTGTTGCCGTTCAGCGTGCCCAGTCAGTTTATCGTGCTGCTGCACACGATTGGAGGGCTGGTGTTGCTGTTCCCTTACCTGTGGTATCAGGTGCGGCACTGGTGGATTTACCGGCGCATGCCGTGGAATCACCTGGTGGTGCTTGGCTATGTGGGGATGGGGGCCACGCTGGTGGCGATCGTCTCAGGCCTGGTGCTGACGGTGCAGGCGCTCTGGGGCACGCGCATCCATTATGGCTGGAGCCGGGTGCACCTCTGGTCCACGTTCGCGCTGATCGCCACGGTGGTGCCGCATGTGGTCTGGATCATGGTGCGCGACCATCGCGCCCGCAAGCGCGAGGCAATCCGACCGATTCTGGTGGCACAGCGCCACTTTTCGCTCGCTGTGACCGGGTTGACGCTGGGGCTGTTTGTTGTGGTGGTGGTGCTGGCCTATCTCTACCGGGCGCCGGCCCGCTACGTCGATTTTCCGCCGGACTACAGCTACCTCTATGGCCCCGACCGTCCTTTCGCCCCGAGTCTGGCCCGCACCGAGAACAACAGGGCCATTCCCGCCGAGATGCTGGGTGGTTCGGCTTCGTGCGGACGCTCGGGCTGCCACGAGCAGATCTATGAAGAATGGCTGCCCAGTGCGCACCGCTATTCGGCGGCCGATCCACTGTTTCGGCGGGTGCAGCATGTGATGGGCACGCAGAACGGGGCCGAATCGACCCGCTATTGCGGTGGCTGCCATGATCCCATCTCGCTGTTCAGCGGCACCAAGAATCTGTTTCGGGACGATCTGACGAACCCGGTCGGGCTGCACGAAGGGGTTTCGTGCGTGACCTGTCATGCGATCAAGGAAGTGGACGTACGTGGCAATGCGGACTATATGATTCATGCGCCGGAGCCCTATCTGTTCGAGCGCGACACGAGTGGACTGGGCGTACTGGTCAGCAACTTCCTGATCCGCTCCTACCCGAAGCATCACGTTGCGAGCCTGAGCCGCCGCATGTTCAAGAGTCCGGAGTTCTGCGGGGCCTGCCACAAGCAGTTCGTGGATGAGGAGATCAACAACGTGGGCTGGGTGCAACTCCAGAACCAGTACGACAACTGGCGCAAGAGCCGGTGGAATCATCCGGGCGATCCCACAAAAACCATCGAATGCCGTGAGTGCCACATGCCGCTGGTCGATTCGTTCGATCCGGCCCGCGGCGATGCGCTCGACTACAACCGCTCGCCCGACGACGGCAAGCACCGCAGCCATCGCTTCCTGGGGGCCAACCAGTTCATCCCCGCTCATCTGGAGCTGCCGGGCGGCAAAGAGCATGCACGGCTCGTCGAAAAGTGGCTTCGTGGAGAAATCGAAGTGCCAGAGATTGCCGACAAGTGGCGCAACGGGCCGGTCATCCCCATCCAGGTACTGGCGCCGGAGCGTGTCCGTCTCGGCGAAACGGTCACTGTTGAAGTGGCCATGCTGAACAACAAGGCCGGGCACGACTTCCCCACCGGGCCGCTGGACATCATCCAGGCCTGGGTTGAATTCGTGGTGACTGACGAGCAGGGGCGGGAGGTATTTGCCAGCGGACGGCTCGACGACCGCTACTTTATCGAGCCCGGCTCCTTCGTCTTCAAGGCGGAGCCGGTGGACCGCTATGGCAACCTGATCGACCGGCACAACCTCTGGGAAATGGTGGGTGTGCGCTACAAGCGCGCCATGTTTCCGGGCTATGCCGATCAGGCGCGGTATACGTTTACCGTACCGCGCGATGTCCGCCGCCTGCACGTGAAGGCCCGGCTCTGCTACCGGAAGGTGAACCAGTTCCTGCTCAACTTCCTGTTTCCCGATACGACATTGACCGCACCGGTGACGGAGTTGTCGGCCGATTCCACGGTGATTCAGGTGATGTAAGCACATGGGACGACTTTCGCGAAGGAAGCGCCAGGCGCTGTGGGCGCTGGGAGTGGCGCTGCTCGGTAGCCTGGGCGGGGGCGTGCTGGTCTGGAGCATGACCGACACAGACGAAGCGCCGTACCGCCCGGGCGAGCAGGTCGAGGGTGTGGTGGCCCGGCTGGACCGCACGCTCCCGCCGGACTATCCGCGTGTGACGTTCGAGGATGTGACGGAGGAGGCCGGCATTCGCTTTCGCCACTTTGCGGGTCGGCGTACGAGCCAGATTCCGGAAGACATGGGCTCGGGCGCGGCCTGGGGGGATTACGACCGGGACGGGTGGCTCGATCTCTACGTGGTCAGCACGATCGGCCCGCTTTCGATGACGCTCGAGGAAGGCCGTCGGGCTGGTACCTGCAACCGGCTGTTTCATAACAACGGCGACGGCACCTTCACCGACGTAACCGAGACGGCCGGTGTGGGCTTCTGTGGCTGGGGCATGGGCGCGGCCTGGGGAGATTACGACAACGACGGGTGGCCCGATCTGGTGGTGACCGCCTTCGGACAGAACGTGCTCTATCGCAACAACGGCGACGGTACTTTCTCCAACGTCACCCGAAAGGCCGGACTGGCCGGTCCGGAAGGCTTCTGGACCGGCGCCTCCTGGGGCGACTACGACAACGACGGTGACCTCGACCTCTACATCACCGGCTATGTCCGCTATGTGCCCGTCCGCAACGACCCCTCGGCGCTGGGCTTCGACATCGAAAATCCGCCGGGCATTAACCCCTCGACGTTCGCGCCGGAACGCAACCTGTTCTATCGCAACAACGGCGACGGCACCTTTTCCGAAATTGCCGTCCGGGCCGGCGTGGCCGATCCTGAGGGCAGAGGGCTCAGCGCGGCCTGGGTCGATCTGGACGAGGACGGCTGGCTCGACCTCTACGTGGCCAACGACGTGTCGGACAACACGTTTTTCCGCAACCGGGGCGACGGCACCTTCGAAGATTTGAGCTACCCCGCCCTGGTGGCCGATTACCGGAGTTCGATGGGCATTGCCGTGGGCGACTGGGACGGCGATACCGACCTGGATCTGTTCCTGACGCACTGGGTGGCCCAGGAAAACGCCCTCTACACAAACCTTCTGCGGGAGCAGGGGAAGTTGCTGTTTCGCGACGAGGCGGATCAATTCGGCCTCGGGCAGATCTCGCTCGACTATGTGGGGTGGGGGACTTCGTTTTTCGATTACGACAACGACGGGCGCCTTGACCTGTTTGTAACGAACGGCAGCACGCTCCAGCAACGCGACCACCCGCACCAGCTCGTGCCCCAGAAGGACCTGCTTTTCTGGAATCGCGGAACGGACGGCTTCTATGACGTGTCGGCCGTCAGCGGCAGCTTCTTCGATTCGCTCTATGTGGGCCGCGGGGCCGCCTTTGCCGACTACGACAACGACGGCGACGTGGACATTTTTGTCGTCAATCACGGCGGCCGGGGGGTGCTGTTGCGTAACGAAGGGGGTAACCGGAATAGCTGGCTGGAGGTAGCGCTCGAGAGCCGGTCCTGCAACCGAATGGCGCTGGGAGCGCGGGTGCGCGTGGTGGCCGGCGGTCGGGTGCAGGTGCGCCAGATCGGCGCGCAGAGCACCTACCTGTCGCAGAACAGTCCCGTGGCTCACTTCGGAGTGGGCGCGGCCACCCGGGTCGATACCATCGAGGTCGTCTGGCCGTGCAACGGGCGCCGGCAGGTGCTGACCGACGTGCCGGCCCGGCAGATCTTGCGCATCGTCGAAGACACGGGTACCTGAACGTTATGCTCCAATGTACCGCCTGCTGCTCGGCTTTGGATTGCTCGGGATATGGCTGATGGCCGGATGCGCCTCGCACACGGCCTCGCAGGAGTCGGACAGCGCGTCCGAAGCCGAACGGACCCGCGTGGTGCAGTTCTGGAAGCTGTACCGCGAGGCCACGCAGCGCCGCCTCAGCGGCGAGCTGGAAGCTGCCGTCGAACTGTACCGCCAGGCGCTGGCGCTCGACAGCCTGCACGAAAACGCGCTCTACTACCTGGGCAATACCTACCTGGAACTGGGACGTCTAGAGGACGCCTATCAGGTCTGGCAGCGGCTGGCCGCCGCCCACCCCCGGAGCAATCGGGCCTTCATGCAGCTCGGGCGCCTGCAGATGTGCTATCCCGAAAGCCCGCGCTTCGATCTACAGGCCGCCCGGATTTCGTTCGAGCGGGCGCTGGCGCTGAACAAAGACAGCGGTCCGGTGCTGCATCTGGGCGAAGTGGCATTGCTCGAGGGACGCTTCGAGGAGGCCGCCCGGCTGTTCGACAAGGTACTGGCCATGAACTTCCGGAGTGTGCCGGCTTACGTGTTGAAGGCCTACCTGGCCTGGCGCGTGGGCGATCGGAAGACTGCTGCCACATTGCTGGCGCAGGCCCGGCCTTATGCCCGTCCGCGAACCGATGCCGCCCGTCTGCAGCTCGAAGAGGGCAACACGCGCACAGGACGGGCCCTGGTGTCGGAGGAGGCCACCATGTGCCCGCTGTTGGACTTCGACGAAGCGGCGCTGGCCGACACCACCCGCCCGCTCGATCCCGATCGATTCTTCCGCCCCCTGGCCGAGCGGCTGGAGCGCCTACTTCCTGAAAAGTCGAACTGAACCTGCCCGGGCCATTCGGGCACAACGAATTGGCGGTCGAGCTCAGATGCTTGAGGAACTTTCCTGTAAATCTGTAAATTTTCCTGCTACTAAGTGGTACCTAAATTTTGCAAATTCATGGCGATTCTGACCGTTCCAAAGGTTCTGCGCGAAAAGCTCGGTGACGACGGCGTCGAGGCGCTCATCACGCTTTTGAACGAAGCCACCCATCATGAGCGCAATAATCTGCTGGGGATTCTGGAAGAGCGTTTCGAGCGGCGCGTGACTGACGAAGGTAAACGGCTGGAAGTCCAGATTGCCGAGACGGAGAAGCATCTGGATCATCGGATTACGGAGGTGGAGGCAAAGCTGGACCACCGGATCACGGAGGTGGAGGCGAAGCTGGACCGCCGGATCACAGAAGTCGAAGCGAAGCTGGATCATCGGATTACGGAGGTGGAGGCAAAGCTGGACCATCGGATTACGGAGGAGGTTGCTCGACTGGAGGTATTGCTTGCCGAGACGGAGAAGCGACTGGACCACCGGATCACGGAGGAGGTTGCCAAACTGGACCGCCGGATCGCAGAGGTGAAGGTAGCGCTCAGCGAGCGGTATGCGAGCCTGGTGCGCTGGATGTTCATCTTCTGGGCAGGGCAGATCGGGGTAATTGTGGCGCTGTTTGCCTTGTTGCGGTAATGGATCGAAAGAGATCGGTAATATGAATTCCTTGATTTTTGGTACATATCAAAACGTCATGCCTACGCCTCCTTCTCGCCATCACCGAAGCGCTCGAACAGCTCCCCCAGTTCCTGCACGCTCAACGTAACGCCGAACGCAGACGCCGCCTGCACATGCCGCTGCGCTTCAAAGAAGACCCCACACGCACCCGCCAGGCCGTGGGCCAGCATCTGGCCGCAGGTCGAACCCCATTCGCTGCCGGCTCAGCCGTTATGCCAAGGGCAGCCTCCAGGCACTGCCTTTGATCAAGCCACGCGGCCCGGGCCTGGCCAGCGTACGGTGCCCGAAGCGGCCTATGTGGCCATTGCGCAGCGCCTTCGTCAGCGGGAGGTTTTTTTCCGGCTACAAGGAACGCCAGCGGTGGATCTACGAGGAGTTCGGGCTCAAGGTGCTCTCCAAGAGTGTCTACAACCTGGTACGCTCTCATCCGGGGGCCCTGCTGAAAGTCTCCCGGCCGGTGCCTCTGGAAGAGGCCTGGCCGAGCGGCGGCGTTTGCTGCGTGTCCTGGGCGTCGTCTTCAAAGTGTGGCGGCCTTTGCTAGAAGTCCTCCGAAAAATGGTTTTGGCGGCACGCGCAACCGCGGACGGGTAAGCCTGGGGGAAACAGCATTCGGATACGCACCGGACGCGTTTCCTCGCCTGTGCACTGCAATCGTCCCTTCCGTGTCCGGCTCTGTTTCGGAGCGTTCGACGCGTATGCTCGTAGTAATATGTGATCGCTGATTTATCGGTGCATGAGGCGCCACACGCCGTGGGGCGGACGTAACCAGGGGCTGACACCCGCGGTCCGCCTCTACCCGGTGGAAACGTCGTCGTTGAGCTGGTAGAGGCGTGCTTTCCGCCCAGCATGAGCGGCGTCAACCCCCAACGCCGGCTTCCCGAACGTCGGCGCCGGAAACCAGCAGGAGCCCCCCTCCCTGGCCCTGGGCAGGGAGGGGGAAGCACCTGAGCAGAAAGGCTCGGCGCTGAAATACACGCACGGGCGCCTGCCTCCCTGCCAACCGTAGCCCGTAGACACCGCTCCCCCTGGCAGAGGGAGCAGGTCCGAAGGACCTGAGCAACGGTCTTAAAAGTCAACAAGCCAGTGCCTCCTGCCAGGGCCGCCCCGTCTTCATGATCGCATGCAACCAGCGCAACAACTTCCGCATGCACGCCACCAACGCCACCTTCCTGGCCTTGCCTCGCGCCAAAAGACGCGGATAAAAGGCCCGCAATCGCCGGTTATACCGCACGCCCACCAACGCCGCCCTCTACAACGCGGCCCGCACCGAAGCACGCCCTCCCCAGATACGCCGCCGACCCCGCCAACGACCACGGTCGCACTTGAGCGGGGCGAGCCCGACCAGTTTGACAAGCGGGCGCCGCCCAATACGCCCCAGCTCCGGCAACTCGGCCCGCAGCACCGGCGCCGTAGCAGGCCCTACGCCCGGCACCGAACACAACAACCGCAACTGCTCCTGCCAGACCCCACAGGCCCGAAGCTGCGCCTCCAACGCCTGCTCCAGCGCCTGCAAAACCACCTCGATGCTGGCCCGAACACGCGCCTGGTGAGCCGTCTCCAGACGGTTACGTTCGGCCTGGCGCCTCTTGAGCAACGGCCGCCTTCGGGCCACCAGCTCGGCCAGCGCCGCACGCTCAGCCTCCAGCAGTGAGCGCAACGGCGGCCGAATGCGCTCGCCAAAGAGGGCCAACACCTCGGCGTCGATGCGATCGGTCTTGG
>WFPM01000024.1:10000-24150 GCA_015487635.1 Rhodothermus sp. | reverse complement strand
TGTTAAAGCCAGCGTCTCTGGCGCGTCTTGGTCTGTTTGTATTACTGGTAGGCCTTTCGGGCTGCGAGAGCTGGACGCCGGTTTCGCAGAATGTTCCGACTCCGGATCCGTCGCGTTTTCGGCGGGCGCTGGTTTCCGAGCAGGCGCGTCTGGTGCGTTTTGTGGTTGGTTATGTGCGGCGTCAGGAGACGATTCGGGCGGGCAAGCGGCTGGATCGTCAGGAAGTGGATCGGTTGCTGGAGGAGGCGCTTCGGGCTTACGAGCGGGCCTACGGGGTAGAGGGCGTGGTGATGGGGTATCGTCGGGCGCAGGCGGTGTTGAAAGAGCCGAATTCAGGCGTTGGGTTGCAGGCGTGGTGGGACAGTCTGGGGTTGGATGGGGAGCAGCAGGTGTGGCTGGGTCGGTTGTGGGAGGAGTTTCGGACGGCGCATACGGTGGCGGAGTTGGACGAGCGGTTGGTGCGGTATGAGCGTGAGGTGGTGGAGGCGTTGGGTGGGGAGCGTTCGGGGGTGTTGCTGTGGAGTGCGGCGGTGATGTATGATATGGCGGTGTTGGTGTTTGGTCGGGAGGAATGGGTGGAGGAATTCTGGGCGCTGGTTGAGGAGTTGATGGGGGAAGGTGGCGGAGGTGGAGGCATGGCGTGGTTGGGAGGCAGGGGGTGGCTTCGGTTGGTGCAGCAGAACACGACGTGTGAGCTCAACAGCATGCCGCAGGTTGGAGATTATCGTACGTTAGAAGGCTTTGTGGCACATCTTATTGCGTATGGTGGCTTAGGATGTAGTATTGGGGCACCAGGGGGACCAGAAGGTTGTTTCTTTGGAGCAGTCGTTGGAGCGCTTGGCGGAGCGCTAATTTATTACCTTAATACCAGAGATGCCTATGAAGTTGATCTGAATCGTTGGTGTCGTGAGAATTATACCGCATGCCGAGACAACGAGTATTATAGAGCGGCATGTGCAGAAGAAATGGAACGGCAATAAGAACATCAGTTGTCACAATAAAACTTGAAAGCGATTAAAAGATGAAATGGAGAAAATTTTTAAAGAAAAATCCATTTTATTGGCCCATATTGATGCTTTTTGGATTGCTTTTCATCAAATTGTCCGCGGAGTTATTGCTTTCGGAAAAAACAAGAGACCTTAGTTTTATTGAAATATTGTATTTTTCTGTTGTATTTGCATCATTCGGATTTTTAGTTTCAACATCTGTTGCATTTATGTTTTCTGTTATGCATTATCAATACGATAGAAAATTAAAAGCAAAAAATAAGAATTTTAAGACAAAGAGACATCTATATTCTTTACTGTTTTCTTTGTTATATTCACTGATTGTGCTCGCTGTTGGAAGTGTTTCTCTTAGGATGCCTAGAAAAGAAAATCAATATTTTAGGGAGGAATGGGTATATACTAGTATAGAAGTTTTTTTGAAGGATCCAACCTGGATTTTAGGCTTAGTAATACTTTCTCTAATAATATTCTGTGGATTTTATTTTCTTGCTCTTATATCTTTTTCCGACAGAGTGTACCGCATTGAAATAACATCTTTAAATAAAGATAAGGAATAAAACTTATCATGCTTTTGTAATCATTCATCGCCACGAGCCACGGGCCGCCGGGGATCGGTGATCCATTCGCTCCAGGAGCCTGCATACAGCCGGGCGCCCGGCAATCCCGCGTGCGCCATGGCCAGCAGGTTGTGTGCGGCCGTCACGCCGGAGCCGCAATAGCAGATGACCCGCTCGGGCGGCACGTCCCCTAACAACGCTTCGAACCGTTGCCGTAGCTGTTCAGGCGGGCGAAAAGTACCTTCGGGCGTCAGGTTTTCGGCGAAGGGAGCATTCACGGCCCCGGGAATGTGGCCGGCCACCGGATCGATCGGTTCCAGTTCACCCCGGTAGCGTTCGGGCGCCCGCGCGTCCAGCAAACGCCAGGCAGGATCGTGCAGGTGCCGCAGTACCTCGTCGGCCGTGGCTACCTGTTCCGGTCGGAGATGTGGCACGAACGTCCGGGGCGGCCGCGTTTCGATCCCGCCACGCACCGGCCGTCCCTCCCGCACCCAGCGGGGCCAGCCGCCGTCGAGCACGGCCACGGCGTCGTGTCCGAGCCAGCCCAGCAACCACCAGAGCCGCGCGGCAAATGCTCCGCCGGCATCGTCGTAGGCCACCACCTGCGTCCGGTTGTCGATGCCCCAGGCGCTCAGCTTCCGGGCCAGCCGGTCCGGATCGGGCAGCGGATGGCGGCCGGTGCGGCCGGGTACGATCGGCCCGGACAGATCTTCGTCCAGATGGGCATAGACGGCGCCCGGAATGTGTGCTTCCTGATAGGCGCGGCGTCCGTACGCCGGATCGCTCAGCGAAAATCGGCAATCCACCACCACCCAGTCGGGATCTTCCAGGTGCGCCTGGAGCGTTTCGGGATCGATCAGCGTCGTAAAAGCCATCGTTCGTATCTTTTATTGCAGGGCCATTCAGAAACGACAACCGCCATGTCCGCGCTGCGTTTAGCATTCTTTGTGCTGCTTCTGCCGATCGGCCTGCTCCGCGCCCAGCCGCTCGCCGACACGCTGTTCACCTGGCAGGGGTACCGGCAAGCAGGCCGCTGTCGCGTACAGCTTTTTCGCACACCGCCCGGCACCGACCGCACCTACGTGGTGGTGCTGCAGGAGCTGGCCGACAACCAGGGGCCTTCCACCGTGGCCGATGCCCGCTACCTGGTGGAGCGCGTGAGCCGCCACTTCAGCTTCGACCCGGTCGACGCCTACTGGATCTTCCACTGGGGCGCCTTCAGTTTTCCCGGAGCCCGGGCCTCGAATAAGGAGCTCTTCCTTCGGGCCACGTTCAGCCGCACGACAACGGGCCGGCTGAGCGCCCCTCGCTGGCAGGTGATCACGCGGGCCGAAGTGGAACGGCTCACCGACCGGCAGTTTCGCTGAAGGCGAGCGCCTTACGGCGCCAGGCGTTCTCGAACCCAGCCGTGCTCCGTACGCCGATAGCGCAGCCGATCGTGCAGGCGGCCGGGTCGTCCCTGCCAGAATTCGATCACCTCGGGCACCACCCGGTAGCCGCCCCAGTGCGGCGGCCGGGGTACCTCGCGGCCGTCATACTGTTGCGCCAGCTCGGCCACCCGACGTTCGAGCGTGGCCCGATCCGGAATCACCTGACTCTGCGGCGAAGCCCAGGCGCCGAGCTGGCTTTCGCGCGGCCGCGTCTGGAAGTAGGCGTCCGATTCCTCGGCAGGGACCCTTTCGACGCGTCCCTCGATCCGCACCTGGCGCATCAGTTCCGCCCACCAGAATACCAGCGCCGCCCGGGGATTTTCGTCCAGTTCCCGCCCCTTGCGACTTTCGTAGTTCGTATAGAAAACAAAGCCGGCCTCGTCGAAGTCCTTGAGCAACATCACACGCGCGGACGGTCGTCCCGAAGCATCGGCCGTGGCCAGTACCATGGCGTTCGGGTCGGTCAGCTCGGCACGGAGTGCTTCCTCGAACCAGCGCCGAAAGAGCACTAGCGGATCGTCGGGTGCCTGCATCTCGTCCAGCGGCTGTCCGGCATACTCCCGGCGCAGACGGGCAATTTCCGGATTCATGACAACCTGGCGAACTTGACCGACGGGAAAAAGACACTCCGATCCCAAAATAACGCATGCAGTTGGCCTCAAGCGTTCGACTTTGTTGAATTCGCTGTGGTAGTCGAGGTCTCGGTGCCTGTTCTGTTCGTCAGGCGCAGCGGCAGCCAGACGGTAAACGTGCTGCCCTTGCCTTTTTCACTCTGCACCTCAATGCGGCCTCCCATCATCTCAACGAGCCGATGCGTAATGGCCAGTCCCAGCCCGCTGCCCGGATGCGAGCGGTTCAATCCGTCACGTTCCTGCCGGAATTCTTCAAAGAGATGCGGCAGAAAAGCCGGATCGATCCCCATGCCTGTATCCTCGACCTGAAGCCGGAGTTGGTTCTCTTCAGCCGCAAGCCCGACGCGGATCATCCCTTCATCGGTGAACTTGACGGCATTCGAGACCAGGTTGACCACGATCCGATGAAAGCCGTTGCGGTCCAGAAAGACCGACACCGGGCCGTCTGGCAGGTTCAGCTCTAGTCGGAGCCCCTTGTCCTCAATCATGCGCTGAAAGATACGGACGCTCTGGCGCACCTCGTCAGCGGCGTCAAACGGCTCGGGCGTGAGCACGAACGCGCCGGCCTCAATCCGGGCCAGATCCAGCAGTGTGTTGAGCGTCTCCAGCAACCGACGGCCACTGTCGCGGATCAGCGCGGCCAGTTCACGATGCGGCTCGTCCAGTTCTTCTTCGAGCACCTCGGCAAACCCGATGACCCCGGCCAGCGGCGTGCGAATTTCGTGGCTGATGTTGCTCAGCAGCGTCGACTTGAATCGGGCGATTTCCTCGGCCCGCTCCTTGGCCTCCAGCAATTGCCGCTCGTACTGTTTGCGCTCGGTGATGTCGTGCAAGACCACCTGAAAAGCCGGGCGCCCCTGATACCGGACCGGCGCGCTGACGAGTTCGACCTCTCGCACCGAACCGTCTGCCCGGACCATCTGCTGCTCCATGGGAGGAAGCTGACGGTCCTGCTGTACCGCTATCTCCAGATAGCGCCGAATGGCGTCGGCCTTTTCC
Source organism: Rhodothermus sp. (assembly GCA_015487635.1). Taxonomy (GTDB): domain Bacteria; phylum Bacteroidota; class Rhodothermia; order Rhodothermales; family Rhodothermaceae; genus Rhodothermus. The sequence continues at coordinate 19,525 of WFPM01000024.1, read as the reverse complement.
GTCCGCAGAAACTGGTAGATCGATTTTCCGATCAGTTCCTCGGAATTGCTCAGCCCGGCAAACGCAGCGGCTGCTGCATTTGCGTAGAGGATGGTCTCGCCATCATGTACGACCACGGGCTCGGGCAACTGCTCCAGCAGTTGTCGGTAACGTTCCTCCGTTTCTTGAAGGGCCTGCTCTGCCTCCTTACGGGCGGTAATGTCGATCAACACGCCGTCAAAGTACATCTGCCCGTCTGCTTCGACGATGCAGCGGGCGTAATCCTGCACCCAGATGACAGTCCCTTCGACGCGGCGCAGCGCCAGTTCCCCCATTGCTTCGCCCTGTTGGCGTAGCTGCTCCAGAAACGCCTCCCGTTGCCGGGGATCGACGTAGAACGAACGCGCATTGGCCTGCAACAGCTCTTCCACCGAACTGTAGCCCAGCATCCGGGCAGCGGCCGTGTTAGCGGCCCGGATTGTACCGTCCGGCGTGCTCCGGTAGACGCCCACCGGCAGATGCTCCAGCAGCGTCCGGTAACGGGCCTCGCTGGCGCGAAATGCAGCTTCGGCTTCCTGCCAGCCCGAAATGTCTTCGATCGTACCTTCGAGCAGCTCCTGCCGCACCCAGAGACTCATGCGTGCCCAGAAAACTTCTCCGTTACGGCGCCGGAGCTGAAGGGAGCGGTTACGTATGGCTCCATGTGCTTCAAGTTGAGACAGCAGATGTTGAAAGTCGGCCGCATCGGCCAACACATCGGTAGCGAGATTCAGCCCTTGGAGTTGCTCCGGCCGCTCATAGCCCAGCATGTGGGCCAGCGCCGGGTTGACGGTCAGTAGCTTACCCTTTCGGTCTGCCTGAAAGATGCCTTCCAGCGCATGCTCAAAAAAGGCCTGATAGGTTGCCAGCATCTCGGCGCGCTGCCTACTCATAAGCCACAGACCTGTACTCCAGGCCGCTGTCGCCACCAACAGCGCCACCAGCCACCCGAGATTTTCCCATCCCTGCACCCACGACAGCACGGCCAGCCCCACACTTAACACCACGCCGCCCAGCAGCACCCCGTAGATCTGCACGTTACGCGCCGGACGATGCACCTCATGTTCGGGGAGAAGCCGTCGCATGTTTTTTACGGGATTATGGTGAGAGTGGCACGTCTGCCGCTCTATATTTCAGCAAATCGGTCCATCAAGGCATTGCAACTACAAAACATGTACCACGACCGAATTCATCTCGAAACCCTGCTGGCCAAGGCCGGGTGCGAGCCGGACCCAGCCACCGGAGCTGTCATCTCGCCCCCCTGCCTGAGCACCACGTTCGAACGCGCTCCTGACGGAAGCTACCCACACGGCTACCTCTACAGCCGCCACGACAACCCCACCCGCCATCAACTGGAAGACACGCTGGCCCGTCTCGAAGGCGGACAGGCCTGTGCGGCCTTCGCCTCGGGCATGGCAGCCGCCACCGCCCTGCTTCAGGCTCTGGAACTCGGAAGTCACGTTTTGATCCCGGACGACGTTTATTATGGCGTTCGAAATTTACTTGAAAATGTTTTTGCAAACCAGGGCCTTCGTTACAGTACGGCCGATTTTTCCGATCTCGAAGCCGTTCGGGCTGCGCTGCGCCCGAACACGCGCCTGATCTAGGCGGAAACGCCTTCCAATCCGCTGCTGAAGATTACCGATCTGACCGGGCTGGCCCGTGAAGCCGGTGTCCGACTGGTGGTGGACAGTACCTGGGCCCCGCCGCCCGTTCAGCGTCCGCTGGAACTGGGCGCCGACCTGGTACTGCATTCGCTGACGAAATACCTCTCGGGCCATTCCGACGTAACGGGGGGCGCCCTGATCGCCCGCAAAGCGGACGACTTTTTTGCCCATATTCGCACGATCCAGCAGACAGCCGGCGCCGTGCTCGACCCCTTCAGTGCCTGGCTGACGCTGCGCGGCCTGCGCACGCTGGCCGTCCGACTGCAGCGCCAGTGCGAAAACGCCCGGCGCCTGGCCGTCTTCCTGCGCGACCATCCCTGCGTGGTGCGCGTCCATTATCCGGGGTTACCGGAGCATCCTGGCCACAAAGTGGCCCGGCGCCAGATGCGGGATTTCGGGGCGATGCTCTCGTTCGAAGTGGACGGTGATGCCGAGCGGGCGCTGGCCGTGGCCGCCCGCACGCGCGTCTTCATGAGAGCCACCAGCCTGGGTGGTACCGAAAGCTTGATCGAACACCGGGCCTCTATCGAGACGCCTCCCACGCGCACACCCCCGAACCTGGTGCGGCTATCGATCGGCCTGGAGCATGTTGATGATTTATTGGCCGATCTTTCGCAGGCGCTGGAAGATTGACAGCATCGCATTTTTTATCTTCGGGAGCGTCTGCAACCCGTTTATCCGGCCATGCCTGTAAAACTCCCGTTCGTGCTGGCGCGCCGCTTCGTGGCGGCCGAATCACTGGAGGGCACGCTGCCAGTGCTCCGGCAACTCTGCGCCGAAGGGCTCTACGTCACGGTCGACCGTCTGGGCGAATACGTGCACGATCGCCGGCAGGCCCTCGCCACCCGCGACGCCTATCTGGGTCTGATTGACGTGCTGGCCGACGAACGGGATGCCGGACGGCTACGCGACGCCAACATTTCGCTCAAGCTCTCCTCGCTGGGCCAGAAGATCGACGAAGCGTTCTGCCTGGACAACCTGCATCAGCTCCTCGAAGCGGCCCGTCCCCGCGACGTGTTCATTCGGCTCGACATGGAAGGCAGCGACCTGACCGAATCCACGCTCCGGATTTTCGAGCAGGTCTATCCGGACTATCCCGACCATGTGGGCCCTGTACTTCAGGCCTATCTGAAACGGACCGCCCGTGACATTGCCCGCATGTGTGAACTGAAAGCGCGCGTGCGCCTCTGCAAGGGCGCTTACAAAGAACCGCCCGAGATCGCCTACCAGGACATGCCGACCATCCGCGCCCGTTTCATTGAGTACATGCAGCGCTTACTACTTGAAGGGCGCTATCCGGGCATTGCCACGCACGACAACGTGCTGATCGAGGCCACCAAACGCTTTGTCGCCGAGCACCAGATTGGAAGCGAACGGTTTGAATTCCAGATGCTCTACGGCATTCGGCCCGAAACGCAACGCGCGCTGGTCCGCCAGGGCTATCGGATGCGCGTGTACGTGCCCTACGGGACCGAATGGCTGCCCTACTTCTACCGGCGCCTGCGCGAACGCAAGGAGAATGTCTGGTTCGTGGTGAAGAACCTGTTCCGCCGCTGAGCTACCGCACCCGGAGCCGTTGTCCGGGCCGAACGACGCTGCCATACAGGCCATTCATACGTCGGAGTTCGTTCACCGAAAGGCCGTACCGGCGTGCAATGTCCCACAGCGTTTCGCCCGACCGCACCGTGTGGTAACGGGCCGAGGCGTCAGCGGAGGCTTCCACGTCCAGTTCGTTCAGGACCGTTTCTACACCGGGCACACGCGCAGCCACCTGCCCTATCTGCTGCCGGAGCGCCTCGGACGGCACCACGCCGCGCAGCGTAACCCTGCCTTCCTGCACGACTACCGTCGGTAGATATGCCCGCAACGCCGGCACGTCGCTCAGTGCCAGCAACACTTGCGTGGCCAGCGCCCGGTCCCGCACACGCCGGGCGACCAAACCTGTATCGGAAGAGATGAAAGCTGCCGTTTCCGGCAGCGGCTGTGCGGGCAACGGGTCCACGGCTTCGACCGGGCGAGACGGCTGAGTCACCGACGCGTCCGTGTGTCCCGGCGACAGAGCACACCCCGCTACGGCCAGCGCCCATCCCAGCCCGATGATCCAGCCCCGGAGCCCCGTCATTCGGCCACCGCCGACGATGCCGCCGCGTGCTCTTGCTCGGCCAGCCAACGCTCGGCGTCGAGGGCCGCCATGCAGCCCGAGCCGGCCGCCGTCACGGCCTGACGGTAGACGCGGTCCTGCACGTCCCCGCAGGCGAAGACCCCGGGGATGCTGGTATGCGTCGAGCAGTTCTTTGTCTTGATGTAGCCCTGCTCGTCCATCTCCAGCCAGCCCCGGAAGACTTCCGTGTTGGGCTTGTGTCCGATGGCGATGAAGAGCCCCTTCACGGGTAGTTCCGAGACCTCCCCGGTCTTCACATTGCGCAGGCGCACGCCTTCGACTTCGTTTTCACCCAGCACGTCCTCGACCACCGTATTCCAGATGAAGGTGATCTTTTCGTTTTTGAAGGCGCGCTCCTGCATGATCTTCGAAGCCCGGAGTTGGTCTCGCCGGTGGATGACGTACACGCGTGTGGCAAAACGCGTCAGGAAGAGGGCCTCTTCCATGGCCGTGTCGCCTCCACCCACAACGGCCACCTCCATTCCCCGGAAAAAGGCGCCGTCGCATATGGCACAGGCCGAAACGCCGCGACCGATCAGCCGCTGCTCGTTTTCCAGTCCCAGGTATTTGGCCGAAGCGCCGGTGGCGATGATCACGGCATCGGCCAGCACCGGCGTCCGGTCATCGACCAGCAGACGGAACGGCCGACGCGAAAGGTCCACAGCCGTCACCGTGCCGTAGCGCAGATCGGCCCCGAAGCGGGCGGCCTGCTGCTCGAAACGCTGCATTAACTCGGGACCAAGAATGCCCTCTGGGAATCCCGGATAATTCTCCACGTCTGTGGTCATGACCAACTGGCCACCTGGCTCAGGTCCCTTCCATACGAGCGGCGCCAGATTGGCCCGTGCGGCATAGAGTGCAGCGGTCAGACCGGCCGGTCCGGTTCCGATGATCACAAGCTTGCGGTGCTCAGCTCCCCGGAAATCCACGCCCTCAAAAGCAGACAGATCAGGCTGAGCCATGGTAATTTTGGGCTGGTTTGGTGGCTTCAACATTCACGCCGTTTCGGTTGCCAGCAGGGCCTCCAGCTTCTCGACCAGCACTTTCTTCGGCACAGCGCCGATGAGCTGATCGACCACCTGCCCGTTCTTGAAGAACAGCAGCGTGGGAATCGACCGAATACCGTACTGCATGGCCGTGCGCGGGTTGTGGTCCACGTCCAGCTTACCCACTTTGGCCCGGCCTTCGTACTCGGCGGCCAGTTCTTCGATGATCGGCGCAATCATCCGGCACGGTCCGCACCAGACCGCCCAGAAGTCGACGAGCACTGGCACATCGGACTGCAGCACTTCCTGCTCGAAGTTGTCGTCGGTCAGCGTTACGTACTTGACGTCCTCACCCATGATGGCTTCCATTTAGCTGTTCAGACAGAAAGTTTCGTCGGGTTCAACAGGTGTGGTCCAGGGTAGTTTCGGCGCTACACAGTGGGCATACGAGACGGAATCGCCGTCTCGTAGGGCGCTACCAGTTGCGCACGCTCCAGGTTCAGGATCGGCCGACCGTCCACCTGCAGCTCCAGGCGTTCGGTGTCGGTGACCGTCCCGATCCGCCGCGCCTGCACCGGCCGTCCTTCCAGTAGCCGCGTCACTTCCGCCTCGTGCTCGGGCGCCACGGTGAAGACGATGCGCGACTGCGCCTCGCCGAACAGCAGCGCGTCGAGCCGCACGTCCGGCGCGCCCGGTAGCTCGACGCGGGCGCCCTGTCCCGGCGAGAAGATCACGCATTCGGCCAGGCACACGGCCAGTCCGCCGTCGGCCACGTCGTGCGCGCTGCGGACCAGTCCGGCCTCGATCAACGCCAGGAGCGCCTGCTGCACGGCCTTCTCCTCTTCCAGATCCAGGTGCGGCGCATCGCCCGCCGTGATCCCGTGCACCCAAGCTAAGTATTCGGAGCCCCCCAAATCGTTACGGTGCAGCCAGGCGGCCGGCGTCAGCAGGTAGATCCGGTCGCCAATCTGCTTGAAGTCGGCCGTGGTGGCGCGCGTCACGTCTTCCAGCACACCCAGCATGCCGATCGTGGGGGTGGGGAAGATGGCACCCTCGGGATTCTCGTTGTAGAACGAGACGTTGCCGCCGGTGACGGGCGTTTCCAGTACGCGGCAGGCGTCGCCGATGCCGGCCACGGCTTCCTTGAAGGTCCAGTAGACCTCCGGCTTGTACGGGTTGCCGAAGTTCAGGCAGTTCGTGATGGCCACGGGGCGCCCGCCGGCACAGACGACGTTGCGGGCCGCTTCGCACACGGCGATCTGTCCGCCCCGGCGGGGATTCAGGTACACGTAACGGCCATTGCCATCCACCTTGACGGCCAGTGCCTTGCGGGTGTCCTTGATGCGGATGACGGCCGCATCGCTGGGTCCGGGCCCGACCACCGTATTGGTGCGGACCATCGTGTCGTACTGTTCAAAGACCCAGCGTTTGGAAGCGATATTGGGACTTTCGAGCAGTTGCAGCAGCACGTCGGCCGCCGTTTCCGGCGTGACGTCCGGCAGCGAGGCGGGATCGAAGGCGCGCGTCTCGTCCAGGTAGTCCGGGCGCCGGGCTTCCCGGTAATAGACTGGCGCGCCACCGCCGAGCACCAAGTGTTCGGCCTCGACGTCGGCCACGAGCTGGCCGTGCCAGTAGACGCGCACGTGTCCGTCGTCGGTCACCTCGCCGATGCAGGCGGCATGCAGATCCCATTTGCGAAAGACCGCTTCCAGTTCAGCGGCCTTTTCCGGCTCGCACACCACGAGCATGCGCTCCTGGCTTTCGGAGAGCATGATCTCGTAGGGCGTCATGTCGGGCTCGCGCACCGGCACCCGCTCCAGGTGAAGCACCATGCCACTTTTGCCCCGGGCACTCATCTCGCACGACGAGCAGGTCAGGCCGGCCGCGCCCATGTCCTGCATGCCGACGATCAGCCCCTTGCGAATAGCCTCCAGCGTGGCTTCCAGGAGCAGCTTTTCGGTAAAGGGATCGCCAACCTGGACGCTGGGCCGTTTGGCCTCGCTTTCCTCGGTGATTTCTTCGGAAGCGAAGGTGGCACCGTGGATGCCGTCGCGTCCGGTGGCCGAACCGACGATGTAGACCAGGTTGCCTTTGCCCCGGGCGGCGGCCGAGACGGTCTGTCCGACGCGGACGATCCCCACGCTCATCGCGTTGACGAGCGGGTTGCCTTCATAGGACGGATCAAAATAGACCTCGCCCGCCACGGTGGGGACGCCGAAGGCGTTGCCGTAATCGGCGATGCCGCGTACGACGCCATCGAGCAGATAGCGCACGCGCGGATTGTCGAGCCGGCCAAAGCGAAGCGAGTTCAGCGCACAGATCGGGCGGGCGCCCATTGTGAAGATGTCGCGGTGGATGCCCCCCACGCCGGTTGCGGCGCCCTGGTAGGGCTCGACGGCCGACGGATGGTTGTGGCTTTCGATCTTAAAGGCCACGGCCAGGCCGTCGCCGATATCCACCAGGCCTGCGTTTTCCTCGCCAGCGCCCATCAGCAGAGCCGGACCTTCACGGGGAAGCGTCTTCAGAACCGCGATGGAATTTTTGTAGGAGCAGTGTTCGCTCCACATGACGGAGTAGATGCCCAGCTCGGTGAAAGTGGGCGTGCGGCCCAGTTTTTCGACGATCCAGTTGTATTCTTCGTCGGTCAGGCCATGCTGGCGGGCCAGCTCGAGCGTGACTTCGGGTTCGTGGAGCAGCGTTTCGGCCATAGGTTCGGGGATTGCGTCGGTGACGGGGAGAGAACGCGCAAGGCGCTCGATCTATCCGGTGTTTGCGGATTTTTTTGAAAGGCAGTCAAAATAAAAACGCGCGGACCGGCCTGCAGTCGCAGGCAGATCCGCGCGTGACATTCAAGGTCCCTGGCACCGACCTACTCTCCCGCCCTTTTCGGGCAGTACCATCGGCGCTGCGGGGCTTAACTTCTCTGTTCGGAATGGGAAGAGGTGTTTCCCCCGCGCTATAGGCACCAGAGACCCGGACGCGCCGAAGCGCGTCCTGCCAACTCGTGACATGCGACACGCCGCAAGGTAGCGGCAAACCGGGCGCGGCAAAAAGCGCGCGGTTGCTTGCCTGTAAAAGGGATAGGGATTAAGTCACGCGGGCGATTAGTACGGCTCGGCTCAACGGGTTACCCCGCTTACACCTGCCGCCTATCGACGTCCTGGTCTCGAACGGCCCGCAGGGGAGGCCTCATCTTGCGGTGGGCTTCGCGCTTAGATGCTTTCAGCGCTTATCCCTTCCGGACATGGCTACCCAGCGGTGCACCTGGCGGCACAACTGGTACACCAGAGGTCCGTCCACCCCGGTCCTCTCGTACTAGGGGCAGCTCCGCTCAAGCCTCCTGCGCCCGCCGCAGATAGGGACCGAACTGTCTCACGACGTTCTGAACCCAGCTCACGTACCGCTTTAATGGGCGAACAGCCCAACCCTTGGGACCTTCTCCAGCCCCAGGATGCGATGAGCCGACAGCGAGGTGCCAAACCGGGGCGTCGATGTGAACTCTTGGCCCCGATCAGCCTGTTATCCCCGGCGTACCTTTTATCCTTTGAGCGACGGCCCTTCCATTCGGAACCGCCGGATCACTAGGCCCGGCTTTCGCCCCTGCTCGACTTGTGGGTCTCGCAGTCAAGCCCCCTTATGCCCTTGCACTCTACGCACGATTACCGACCGTGCTGAGGGGACCTTTGGGAGCCTCCGTTACTCTTTAGGAGGCGACCGCCCCAGTCAAACCACCCACCTGACACTGTCCCCCGACCGGATTACGGCCGTGGGTTAGGCGCCAGCCAGAGCGAGGGCGGTATCTCAAGGGCGGCTCCACCGGAGCTGGCGCCCCGGCTTCACAGCCTCCCGCCTATCCTGCACACACCCTGGCCGGCGTCAATGCCAGGCTGCAGTAAAGGTGCACGGGGTCTTTCCGTCCCGCGGCGGGTAGCCAGCGTCTTCACTGGCACCACAATTTCACCGAGCCCGTGGCCGAGACAGTGCCCAGGTCGTTACACCATTCGTGCAGGTCGGAACTTACCCGACAAGGAATTTCGCTCACCCTGATCCCACTGTTTCCAGCGGGGGTGGACCATCTCTTTATCCAGCAACCAGCTGGGCCTTGATCGCCTCCAGCCGCGGTCGGTCACCGGTATTCATCGAACTGACAAGGTCGATGATTTCGGCCAGTCCTTCCCGCGTCCGGTGGCGCCCTTCTTTCATCATCAGCACAACGCGTCGGAATTTCCGGAAGTCCACGTTCTTACGCGTCTTCAGCGGGTGTTTCAAAAAGAAGTCGCAGAGTCGCTCCAGGTGCTCCAGTTTGCGCACCCGGTAGGCATAGCGATCTGCTTGATCTTTCCGCACCACCCCGAAGCCGAAGAACCGCTTGAGCGCGTACAGCACCTGGATGTCGCGCTCATGCTGGACCACCGTGAACTCCGGAAGCACCTGATAGCCGGTGCGCATATCCGAGTGTTCAACTATGCCGACGTGAAAACAACCTTCGCCGTCGACAAAGCCGACCACCCAATCGGCAGTGAGCTGCATGAAAGTACTGGTTTGGTTGCATTTCAGGCCCGACTGGTACTGGATACCCGGCGTATGGCCTCTGAGGATCCCCCGCTTGCGGCGGGGTTTCCTGCGGGTTACCCAATCCACTTCATTTTTACGCCCGTCCTCTGGCGGGAGACGTAGAAGTGGCTCTCAGGGC
>WFPM01000024.1:0-5000 GCA_015487635.1 Rhodothermus sp. | reverse complement strand
TACGCCCGCACCGTCACCCGACAGCATCCCGCCCCGGGCGATTCCGTAGCCGAAGGCAGCACGGTTACGCTCTGGTACAGCACCGGCCTGGGCCAGCGCTTCGTGACCGTGCCGGACGTGACCGGCCGCACCGTGGCCGAAGCCCATCGCATCCTGCTGGAACATCGCCTGCGCTCCGTGGTGGTCGAGCCCCGCGAAGTGACCGAAACCACCGGCGATACGACCCGGATCGTGATCCGCCAGAGCCGCGAGCCGGGCACGCAGGTGCGCGAAGGCTTCGAAATCCGGCTTTTCGTGGCCCCGCCCGATACCTTATAATAAAGGGCTACGCCTCTTCCACGTAGACGGCCATCCCTTCCTCTGGGACCACCACGATACGCTCCTGATATTTTGTCGGGACGGTCCGGCCTACGTAGTCTGCCCGGATCGGAAACTCGCGGTGGCCGCGATCGATCAGTACGGCCAGTTGGACGCTGCGGGGGCGTCCCCAACGCAACAGGGCATCCAGCGCTGCCCGAACCGTACGCCCCGTAAACAGCACGTCGTCCACCAGCAGCACGTGACGATCGGTAATCGAGTCGATGTGCAACCGCGACCGGTCTTCTACCTCGGCCTCCGGGGGACGATCATCCCGGTAGGGCCGCACGTCCAGCGCATTCACCGGGAAATCACGCGCTTCGATCTGCGCCAGTTGGGTGCTCAGGGCTCCGGCCACTGCCACGCCTTTCTGCAGAATGCCGAATACGACCAGCCCCTCCCCACCACGGTTGCGCTCCAGGACCTCGTAGGCCATGCGATCCAGGATGCGGGCCACCTGCTCCGGCGTCAGAATGCGGGTGCGCTTCATTTCTGGAACATCGCCTTAATACTACCCCAGGTGCGTCGGACGGCTGTGGGCGTGTAGTTGACGGCCTGCTCGGCCAGCTGCTGCGCCGTCCCATCTGTAAAAATGACCCAGAGTTGATAGGCCACTTCGTCGGCCGGCTGTTTGTAGACCTGCCGATCCACGTAGCGATAGGGTTTGCCCGCGCCCTGCGGCGCCACCTGTGCAATCAGCACATACCGGCCCTTGCTCGCAGGCGTGCGCCGTCGCAGTTCATAGCGCTGCACGCCGTCTTCCCGGTTGGCCTGCCAGGTCACCACCAGATCGTTCCCCTCGGTCGCCACCCTGAAAAAGACCAACTCCACCACTCCGGGAAACGCCCAAGCCCCCAGGCAGGCCACCAGCAACCCGACTAACCCGAAACGAACCATAAACCTCCGGCCACTCCTGTACACCAATGTAAAAAAACGGCCTTTGCGGCCAGAAGTCAAAGGAGAAAAAGCGAACTTTCTCGCCTTTTCCTGCGCCGTTTCTACCAAAAACAATGCCTCGCCGGCCGGCTACCACGTGGGCGCAATGCCCCGTTCCACGGCCCCCGAGACCACAAATCGATTAACCCGTCAGGATGTCTGCTCAACCAACCTACCCTCCGGACTGGTTGAGCAGAAAAATTCCTGATTTGATGCGCAAGTGTGAAAAATTCGTTTTTTGGCTAATTAGGATTGATTAGTACTAAATATGTTTTATCTTAGAAGCGGAATCCTTCCGCTGACAGACCCTTGAAGCCATGGAGACACGCCAACAACAGCCTGCGCCCTGGTTGCAGCAGATCTACGACAATCCCTGGTTGTTGGCCGGGGCGGCCATCGTGTTTTTCGTGCTTTCCTACATCGTCTGGGGTGTGATTGACCTGCTCACCATCCCGGCAGGAGGGACAACACCATGAGCTCGCCGCTGAAACCACTGGAAGGAAACTGGTGGGGCCTTCCCGCCAACCGCCACGAGAAGGCCTGGGTTCGCATCAGCGTGGTATGGGGGCTGATTCTGTTCGGCTGGATGGTCGGCTGGAGCTTCTTCGGCAACCAGAACCAGCATGGCCCCACCTATCGGATCGAGCCGGCCGCCTATCGGGCCAAGCTCGCCGCCTACCGGGAGGCCAGCACGGTCACCGAACGGGGACTGCGTCCTGCCGGTGAAGACGTGTACATCGCCGCCATGCGGTACGGCTTCGACGGGCTGCCCGTGATCCTGAAGGCCGGCAAAACCTATCGGCTGCACCTGACCAGCTACGATGTGCAGCACGGGTTTTCCATCCGGCCCGAGCATGCACTCAGTAAGCAGATCTCGCTACAGTTACTGCCCGGCTACGAATGGGTGATCCCCATGCGTTTCGATGAGCCGGGCGTCTATCACGTGATCTGCAACGAGTTCTGCGGCATCGGGCATCGTACTATGCATGGGATTTTTATCGTGGAGGAATGAGCTATGGCTGGCCTGCTACTTTCCGGAACGTATGACGCCGAGGGCTTCCGGACGTGTTCGGTCACGGGGCTGCGCATCCACCGGGACGTCGAGCGCTACGTGAAGCTGTTTGCGCTGACCGCTGTCGTGGCGCTGCTGATCGGCGGCATCTCGGCTATCTTTGTGGCGCTCACGCGCTGGGAGGTAATCGGCCTGGCCGATCCGCCTGCCTTTTACAAGTGGCTCAGCATCCATGCCTGGAATCTGCTGATTTTCTGGATGGTCTTCATGGAAGTGGCCATCCTGTACATCGGCGGGCCACTGGTGCTGGGCCGGCCGCTTCCGGCGCCCAAGCTGGCCGGGGTCGGCTATGCCGTGATGCTGGGGGCGGCCCTGATGATTAACCATGCCATTGCCACCACCGAGGCGCCCGACAACGCGCCGTTGCTGACTTCGTATGCTCCGCTGCCCTCGCCGCCGCTGTTCTATCTGGGCGTCGTCCTGTTTATTCTGGGCGTCATCATTGCGGCCCTGCCGTTTTTCATCACAATCTGGCGGGAAAAGCAGGAGCACCCGAACCGCTCACTTCCGCTGGTCAGCTTCGGCGCGTTCATTACGTCAATCATTGCGCTGGAGGCATTGCTGGGCGGGCTGATCACCTATATCCCCACGTTCCTCTGGCGCATTGGCGTGGTGGAACACATTGACGCGGGCTGGTACCGGCAGATGTACTGGATCATCGGTCATGGTAGCCAGCAGATCAACCTGGCGGCTATGATTACGGTCTGGTACTTCCTGACGCACGTGGTGGGGGGCGCCGAGGTCGTCAGCGAGAAGCTTTCGCGGACGGCCTTCGTGCTGTACCTGTTCTTCATCAACATGGGAGCCGCACACCACCTGCTGGCCGATCCGGGCGTCCACATGAGCTGGAAGCACTGGAACACGTCCTATGCGGTCTATGGCGCCGTGCTGGCCAGTATGATCCACGCTTTCGCCATTCCGGCGGGTCTGGAAGCCGGCCGTCGCAAGCGCGGTCTTGGTGGTCAGGGACTTTTCGGCTGGCTCTGGTCGGCTCCCTGGAGCAATCCGGTCTTTTCGGCCACCGCGCTGGGCATCATCATGTTCGGCTTCATCGGCGGCATCTCGGGGGTGGTTATGGGTCAGACCCAGCTCAACCTGACCTGGCACAACACGCTGGGCGTACCGGGCCACTTCCACGGCACCGTGGTGCTGGGGACCACGCTGACGTTTATGGCGCTCGTGTACTTTGCCCTGCCGGTCTTGTTTAACCGGGACCTGGTTTTCAAACCGCTGGCCCGTATCCAGCCTTATTTCTATGCGGTGGCTATGGGGCTGGCCACCATCATGCTACTCTACCTGGGCGTGCTCTACGGTGTGCCCCGGCGGCATCCGTCGGTGATGAGCTTCCCGGGCACGGATTTCAATTTCGCCGCGGCCTCCCCGCTGTTTGCCATCTTCGGCGTGGCGGCCATTCTGGCCATCATCGCCGGAGCCAGCTTCCTGCTGGTGGCCGTGGGATCGCTGCTCTTCGGGAAGCGCGTCGAGAACCCGGCGCTGGTGATGCCCCCGCTGATCTCCGGCGGCAGCGACGACAGGCCGATTCATGAATACTCGATGCAGGGGACGTTCACCCTGACGCTCATTTTTCTGGCCGTATTTGCCATCGTCTATGCGGTGAACTGGTATCTGCTGGGTCGTCTGTGGGCGATCGGATAAGCGGGGAGGCACAAACATGGAAGCGCAGACGCAACCAGAGGTTCGACTTTCTCGGCGCGTAAACGGGGCGGCTGGGTCCCCGCCCATCCTGCCTGCAGGATGGCGGGGACTCAGCCGGGGGCAGCGGCTCTGGCGCTTCATCAAGAGCATTTATTACGCCAGCACGCCGAGCTGGCAGCTGCTCAAAAGCGGGGCGTTGTTCTTCTTTGGCTTTTTCTGCTGGGCGATCGGCAACCTGCTGCACTCGTATCTGCCCGGCGTCTACTGGCCGAACCTGCTGATCGTCTACGGGGCGCTGCTGTTCTGGTTCGGGCCGCTCACGCATCTGGTTTTTGTGCCGCGGCTGATTCCCCGGCTGCACCGCCAGCGCCACAACCGGCTGCTGCACTGGCTGGGCGGGCACTTTACCGTAACGATGTTCACGCTGTTTTTCGGAACGGTGGTGCTGCTGAGCCTGGATCCGCCGGACTTCATGGTGCTGGACGTCCGCGGTCGCCTGCACAGCGCGGTAGTTCAGGCCGCGGCCGAGCCGGCCGCACAACTTCCGGAACTGCACTGCCAGCGTGCAGCCGGCCGGATCACCTGCACATTGACCCACGTGCCGGCAACTGTTGCACGCATTGAGGTGTCGTCCGGTACCCGGCGGCTGCTGCAACTCGAACAGCAGGAGCACACCTTTACGCTTGCGGAGCAGGATCTGACCGAAGTGCTGGGACAGCGTGAGTTTCGCGTAACGCTCTACGACACGCAGGGGCGGCAGCTACGCGAGTTCGTCCGCAACACGGCGTTTCTCTGAGCCTATGCGGACTCCTTTGCGCCGGCACGCGCCTCGGGCTTTCTAGCCGTAGCCAGCGCCTCGCGTCCGGCGGCCGGGCGGTTCGGGCAGTTCTCACGGCGGCAGTGGCCGTAGAAGTTCAGCGCGTGGTGGCGGATGTCGAACTGATAGATTTCCGCCACCATTTCCTGGATGCTCTGGATC
>WFPM01000023.1 GCA_015487635.1 Rhodothermus sp. | reverse complement strand
GCCCGACGCGCCGAACGCTGGCGACAGTACCTGCAGCGCATTCTCGAAGAGACGCGCGCCCCGAAGGTCCACCTGATTGCCCATTCCATGGGTGGGCTCGACGCCCGCTACCTGATCGCCCGGCTCGACGGCTACCGACACGTCGCCGCGCTGATCACGATCGCCACGCCGCATCGGGGCACGTCGCTGGCCGAACTGGTGCTGGAGCGTCCGGTGACCGTGCGACGCTGGCTGGAATGCCTGGCCCGACGCCTCAGCCATCTGGTACTTCCGGAGGAACCCGCCGCCCTGCTGGACACCGTCGCGCAACTGACCCCGGCCTACGTGACCGAAGTCTTCAACCCGGAAGTACCCGATTACCCGGACGTCCCCTGCTTCTCATGGGCGGGCATGGCTGGCCCCGGCACCGACGTGCCCATCACGCCCTGCATCGCCCCGCTGGCCCGTTACATTTACCGGCGCGAAGGGCTCAACGACGGTTACGTGCCGATCCAGAGCGCCCGGTGGGGCCGCTTTCTGGGCACACTTCGGGTCGATCACCTCCGCCAGGTGGGCGTGCAGATCGGTCCCGGCGCCCGTTTCGACGAAAAAAGGTTCTTCCTGGACCTGTGCCGCCGGGTACTCGCTCCCATCGAATCGGACGCTTTTGTAGATTAAGGCTGTTCCGGATAGCGACAGGTTATGGGAAGGTTATGCTGCAACGATTCAGTATTGGACTGACGCTCTGGCTGCTTGTTACCCTGGCAGGCTACGCCCAGCCGAAGCGTACCTGGACCGTCGAAGACATTCTACGCCAAGATCGGCTTGTCGATCTGGAAATCTCACCCGAGGGACAGCGGATCGTCTGGGTACGCCGCAAAGCCAATTTCGACGAAGACCGCTTTGAGACCGACCTGTTTCTGACCTATCTGGACCGGAAGGACACCGACGGGCTACCGCTGACCGTCCAGCTCACGCGCAGCGGCAACAACCACAACCCGCGCTGGAGCCCGGACGGCCGCTACATTGCCTTTCTATCGTCGCGTAAGACCGGCGATGACGACAGAGCGCGAGGCAGCCAGATCTGGCTGCTCGACACCTTCGGCGGCGAGCCCTACCGCCTGACCGAACTGGACGTGTCGGTGCAGGACTTCGCCTGGTTCGACAGTACGCGGCTGGTCTTTGCTGCCCGCGAAACGCCCACCTACGACGAACAACAACGCAAAAAGCAGAAAGACGACGCGCAGGCCGTCGAGGACACCACCGAGTTCTATCCCGTGCGGCTTTTCCGCATCCGCATCGATTCGAAAAAAATCGAGCGCCTGACGGAAAACGAAGGAGAAATCCTGGAATTTGCCGTCGACCCGACGGGACGTTACATCGTCTACAGCATCGACCCGCATCCGGTCGATGCCGACGCGCGACACCAGCCCCGCCAGTACCTGCTGGACCTCAAGCGCAACGAGACCGTCGAAATCTTCACCGAGCGTTACTTCGATCCGGAGCGTTTCGTGTGGACACGCGACGGATCCGGCTTTTACGCAAGCGACGAGTTCTCCTCAGATCCGGAAAACGAAGGGGCCGGTATCACGAAGCTCTACTACTTCGACGTCGGCCGACGCACCTATACGGAAGTGCCACTTGACTGGGAGGCCGGTGTCGGCTACGGGGGCTATCAGGTCACCGAAGGCGGTGTGCATGTGCAGTTGGCGGCCGGTCCCCGCATGGAACCCCGTTTTTATGAAAAAACGGCCGACGGCTGGCGCGCTCATCCCGTTTCGGACGCACGCTTGCGCCACAGCACGTCGCTCCGGATCGGGCCCGACGGCCACACGATCGCCTTCGTGTACTCCCGCGCCGATTCACTGCCGCAGTATCTGGTAGGTACTTACCGACGTGGCAGGCTGCGCAACGTCCGGCCTTTCGTGCGCCTCAATACCTACCTTAAAAACTACCCCATCCCCCGCGCCGAGGTGATCTACTGGGAAGGCGCCGAGGGCGACACGGTTAACGGGATCCTGTATTACCCCTTCAACTACCGGCCGGGGCGTCGCCATCCCCTGATGGTAGTCATCCATGGCGGCCCCAGCGGGGTCGATCTGGACGCCTGGCGGGCCGACTGGACAGTCTATCCGCCGCTCTGGGCGCAGCGGGGTGCCTTCGTGCTCCGGCCCAACTACCATGGCAGCGGCCATCACGGGCTGGAATTTGTCGAGTCGATCAAGGGGCGCTATTACGAGCTGGAGCTGCCTGACATCATTAAAGGCATCGAGCACCTGGTGGCGCAGGGGCTGGTCGATCCCGATTCGCTGGGCGTGATGGGCTGGTCGAACGGGGCCATCCTGACGATCGCGCTGACCGTCGAATATCCGGAACGCTTCAAGGTGGCCATGCCGGGCGCCGGCGACGTGAACTGGATCTCGGACTACGGCAACTGTGCGTTTGGTGTACGCTTCGACGATTCCTACTTCGGCGGGCCGCCGTGGGAGCGCCTGGACCACTACATTGCCAAAAGCCCGCTCTTTCGGCTGCACCGGGTTGTCACTCCCACGCTGATTCATTTCGGCGATCGGGACACGGCCGTGCCCACCGAGCAGGGCTGGCAGCACTACCGGGCGCTCCAGCAGCTGGGCAAGGCGCCCGTGCGCTTTATCCTGTACCCTGGCGAGCCGCACGGCTTCCGGCGTCCTTCCCATCAGAAGCGCAAGATGGAAGAAGACTTGGCATGGGCCGACACCTACCTGTTCGGGCGCACGTCGATGGCCGAGCGTCTGCGTCGCCGCGTGTTGCCTGAAAGCGCGCCGCTGGCGCTGAAGCTGCGGGCCCGTCGGATTGCCCGGACGGCCGACGGTCGCTACGGCGTCGAGCAGAACGGTATGTTACTGCCGGAGATGGTCCGGCTGAACGACACGCTGTGGGTCGGCCGCTTCGAGGTGACCCGGGCCCAGTTCCGGACTTTCAAGCCAGACTATCCTGTTCCTCCCGGCACCGAAAACTATCCGGCCAGTGGCATCACGGCCGACGAAGCGCGCGCCTACGTGGCCTGGCTTCGCCGCCAGACCGGCCAGCCCTACCGCCTGCCCACCGTGGCCGAAATGGAAAAGCTCCGCCAAAAAGCCGGCACTTCGGAAAATACGCTGGCCTACTGGCTGGGCTACACACCCAATCCCGACGAGCGCCGGCAACTGGACGCCGTGCTGGCCGACTTCCGGCCGGATGAACTACTGCTGCCGGTCGGATCGCGGCCACCGGGCAATGCAAAGCACCCGGACGCCCCGCTGCTGTACGATCTGGACGGCAACGTGGCCGAATGGGCAGTGGACAAAGATGGCCGCCTGGTGCCATCTGGGGCGTCGGCCGTCACGGCACGCGATCCACGTACGAAAGAAGTGCCCGCACCGCCGCCGGCCTTTATCGGGTTGCGGGTGGTGCTTCCGCGCCGCTGACCGACGAGGTGGCTTCAGGGTGTCCGTTGCCGGGCGGCCGCCGCGGTGCCTTCTCCAGAAAAGAGGCAATGCGGTCGTGCTGGCGACGGGCATCCTCGTAGCCGATCTCCAGCAGTTGGGCGATGTAGTCCGAATCGAACAGCATCATGCTGAGCGAGTCGGGCGTCTTCGTTTCGGTGGCACCCAGTCCCCAGGTAAGAAAGCGCAGCGCGCCCTTGAGCGGCGGCCGGTAGTTGGCCGCCAGCTTGCCCAGGTCCACCGATGGCCGCAGGATCAGCAGCCGGATCGGCCGGAGTCCGTCGCGGCGGTGCGGCGGGAGTTTTTTTACCAGGCGGTTGATCCGCTCCAGCATAGCCGCGTCCTGGTCGAGCGTGTCCAGAAAAATCGCATTGAGCATAAGCCCCAGAATCTGCGCAGCCGGCGGGTAGCCCGCCACGTCGTGCGCGTCGCCTTCCTCCTGGCTGCGCTTGTAGCGCGTCGAGATGGCCAGAATGGCATCGGCGCCCAGGTGAATGGCCGGCGCCAGCGGGGTCAGCAGACTGATGCCACCGTCTCCGTACCAGGCGTCGCCCAGCTTGATGGCCGGAAAGACCAGCGGAAGCGCGGCCGAGGCCAGGATGTGCTCAACGGTCAGCTCGGTCTGCATGCCCCGGCGGTCCGGTCGCTCCCAGTTCTGAATATCGCGGCCTTCCACCCAGGTGACCGATTGTCCCGTCGAGTAGTTGGTGGTTGTCACGGCGAACGCCCGGAGCGTGCCGCGTTTCAGGTTGAAGGCCACGCCGTGCAGTCGGCCGTCGGTCGTCTGCAGATGACGCTTCAGAAAGGCCCGCAGCGGTGCATTGTCCACCAGGCCCCGCAATGTGTCTTCCGGGAGCGGTTGCTCTCCGTTTGAGCGGGCCCGCCGAAGCAACGTACGCAGCACCTTCCAACGCGACTCCGGCTCCATCACGTCTTCGAGGCGCACTGCCCGCCAGGTCTGCACCAGCCGCACAGCCGCTTCCGGGAACGTGCCCGTATGGTTGGCCAGTTGCGCTGCATTGATCGCTCCGGCCGATACACCCGTCATGATCGTAAAGGCCCGGTCTGGGAACGCCTCGGCGATGTAGTGCAGCGCGCCGGCCTGATAGGCCGAACGCGCCCCGCCCCCGCTGAGCACCAGGGCACAGTCGCCCGACCGCCCGATCCGCTCCTTCCAGCTCGTCCACCAGCGCCGCATTCTTGAAAAACTTTTCCGGTTCATCTGTTGCAACTTATTTCTACTCCAAGTATCGACGATATAGAAAGAAAGTATATGGCGAAAAAGCAACCAAATCAGTTGCATTCAGCCAGGCCACCGGTTACATTCCTCTAAGCAGAACGCCAACCGCCGTGACGGCCTCCACGCTTTTTGCGCTGACGCTTGCCCGGCTGTTGCCCGACGACTGGACGGCAACAGGGTGGCTCGTACGTCACGTCGGGAGCTTCGAGGCCTTGCAGGACGCTTCGCCGGAAACGCTGCAACCCCATCTGGGCCACCGCTCCGAAAGCACCCGCCTGCTGGCCCAGCTCTTCAACGCCGCTTTCATGCGCAAAGTAATCGATCAGGCGAAAGCCGAGCTGGCCGGCCTGCTCGCCAAGCGCATCCGGGTGCTGACCCCGCACGATGAGATCTGGCCGGCGGGACTGGAGACGCTTCCCGAATCTCAGCGTCCATTTCTGCTCTTTGCTTACGGGAACCTGGAGCTACTGGCGCAGCCCACCGTCGCCCTGCTGGCCCGACCGCCGATCTCCGATGCAGCTTACGATCGCGCGCAGGATCTGACATTGCACCTGATCGAAACTGGCTGCGTTCCAGTGACCGGGGCCCTTTCCGGCTTCGACGTGGCCCTCCAAAAGCTCTGCCACAATGCGCCCCGCCCCCACCCGGCCATCATGGTCGCCCACACCGGACTGGCACAACTGCTGCCGCCCATGCGCCCGATCGCCACTGCCACGCTGCGGGCCGGTGGATTGCTGGCGTCGCCTTTCCTCATGGAATTGCGGGTCAGCGAAAAGCGTGACCGGCGGCGGGCGTTTGTGCAGACCGCCCTGGCTCAGGCGGCGGTCTTCGTCGAGCCCCGGGAGGAAAGCCCCGAGCATGTGGCGCTCGACTGGGCCGTCCAGGCGCACCGGCCGGTCTTCGGCATCAGCACGCGCACCATGCCCGAAGTGCATCCCATCCGCGAATCGGTGGATTTTGAATGGGTGGTCGAAGCGGCCCGTCGCACTTCCCCGACCGACTGAGCCCGCATGTGCTGTTCGTCTTCCTGGACGGCGTCGGGCTGGGCCCGCCCCACGCGCGCAACCCAATGGCAGCCGCCTGGCCCGGCCTCGAGCAGCTCACCTGTGGTCAGCGCTGGACATGCCAGACGCAGCCGTTCTTCAGGCCCCAGCACGTTTTCCGGCACCTGGATGCCGCGCTGGGGGTGCCCGGTCTGCCGCAGAGCGGCACCGGCCAGACCGCCCTGCTGACCGGCTTCAACGCGCCACGCATCGCCGGCCGCCATTATGGCCCCTACGCCCACTCCCGCACGCGTGCCGTGCTGGCCCGCTATAACATCTTCCGCCGCCTGAAAGCCCGTGGGTTTTTGGTAGCCTTCGCCAATGCCTATCCGCCCGTGTTCTTCGAGCAGGCCCGCCAACGCGACCGCTGGAGCGTCACCACCCGCTGCTGCCGGGAAGCCGACGTACGACTCCGCACGCTGGACGATCTGGCCCGTGGCGAGGCCGTCGCCGCCGACCTGACGGGCCGCCGCCTGCGCGAAGCAGGATTCCCGGTCACGCCCATCGACGAAGCCGAAGCTGCCCGGCACCTGGTGGCCTTGCTCCGCCGCTATGACTTCGTGCTCTTCGAGTACTTCCTGACGGATCAGGCCGGCCACCGGCAGGACCTGAACGAAGCGCGGCGCGTGCTGAGCTCCCTGGACCGGTTCTTTTCCGAGCTGCTCAACTTGCTCGATCCCGAGCGCCACCTGCTCGTCGTTACCAGCGATCACGGCAACTTGGAGGACCTGCGCGTGCGCACGCACACGCGCAATCCGGTGCCGCTGATTGCCCGCGGGCGCGGTGCCGAAGTATTTCGCCATGCTTGCGATCTGCGCGACGTGACGCCCGCCATCGTCGCCGCGCTGGAAACGGCCGCTACTCCGTCGTTCCGGCCATCACCGCCTCGGCCGTAGCCTCGTCAGGGGTCAGCCGTCCGGTGGTCAGCTCCAGCACCAGCCGATCGGCGCCGTACAGGTCGCGCAGCGCTTCGAGCACGCCCCGGCTATCGACGGCCACGGCCCGCATCCCGCGATCGGGCATGTAGACGTATTCACCTGCCAGCCCTTCGATATTGCTGTCGAAGATCACGCCCACCAGGTGCAGGCCCTGATCGATCAGCGCCGAGCCGGAGCTGCCGCCCGAGATGTCGGTGCTGGCCGCCAGGTTGAGCGGCGTGGCTCGCTCGAACGCCTCGGGCGGCGTCAGCCATCGGGCCGGAAGGTTCCAGCCGCTGCGCCCCCGAAAGCTGTAGAACCGGTCGTACATGCCGAAAAACGTGGTAAACGGCGGGGCCTGCGTCCCATTGTAGGGATAGCCCTCAATGCGGCCATCAGAAATGCGCAGCGTGCCCGTGCCGTCGGGCGGCACCGAGCGACCGTAGACGGCAAAGCGCAGCGCCGCCAGCCGTGCGTTCAGGAACCGCTCGCGCGCCTCGAACTGATCGAGTTGCTGGCCGAGCGTGAAGTAGAGCGGCCCCAGCACCTCGATTACCGGCACCGAAGCGTCGCCGCTGTTCAGATACCCCTCACGGAGCAGACGGGCGAATGACACCGAATCTTTCAGGGCGGTGCGGACCACCAGATCGCGGGCGATCTCGGCGGGCGAACGATCCCCCAGCAGGCGCTGTACGCTCGGGTGCTGCGGCCCCAGATAGTCGCGCAGCTCCTCGAGCCGGGCCGTGATGTAGCCCACCTCGACCGAGTCAGGCCAGTCCCGAATCCTGAGCGCCTCCCGACGCAACTCCGCCAGCCGGGACGGAAACGCACCGCGCTGGCGCATCAGATCGTGCGCATAGCCGAACAGCGCCCGCAGCAGAATGTGTGAGCTCAGCAGCGTGCTCGTGCCGAAAAACTGAAAGGCGGCCGTCTGCGGCGCGGCGGCCGCCTTGCTGCGCTGAAGCGCCTCGAGTTGCATGAACACGTTGCCAAAGTAGTTGCGCAGCGAATCGCTGGCCATCATGCTGTCGCGCAGCGCCTGCTCGGCCGCCCGCTTGCGGGCCAGCAGGTAGGGATCGCGCAGTCCCCGGAGTTGCCCTTCCGTCGCCTTGATCGTGTTTTTCAGGGCAAAGTACACGCTGCGCAGGCCGTAGACGTCGGCTGAGTCGGGCTGTTGCCGAATGTAGCGTTCCAGCACTTCCGCCCGGCGCTGCAGTAGCCGGAGCCGCTGCGGGAGCGTGTAGTCGCGTTCGAATTCGAGCTGGCTGACGGTCAGATGCCGCTGCGTCGCACCCGGATTGCCCACGGCAAAGACGAGTTGGCCGCGCCGGGCCCCTTCGGCACGCCAGGGAAAATACCAGGGGCTTTTCAGCGGACGCCCATCGGGCCCGTAGATGCGCAGGAAGCTGACGTCCAGGGCATAGCGCGGATAGGTGAAGTTGTCCGCGTCGCCCCCGAAATAGCCGACGCGCAACTCTGGGGTCATCACCAGGCGCACGTCGTGGTAGCGCCGCCAGGTATAGGCCGTGTAGCGGGCGCCGTAGTAGAGCGGCACGATCTCCACATGCAGCGTGGTGTCGCGGTCCCGTGCCTCGGCTTCGAGCTGCTGTTTGAGCCGCTCCAGACGGCGGTTGCGCAAACGCTCGCGTTCTACATCATCGCGGATCTCCTCCAGGCCGGGCACGATCAGGTCCGTTACGTCGCGCGCTTTCACCAACTGCTCTGCGTAGAGTCCGGGCAGCCGACGCTCGCGCTGAAGTGCGTCGGCATAGAAACCCTCCTCCAGCAGCGCTTCGCCGGGGCGGTCGATCAGGTCCAGGCTTTCCCAAGTGCAGTGGTGGTTCGTCACCACCAGGCCATGTGGCGAGACGAAGGCCCCCGAGCAGCGACCGCTTTCAAAGACCAGCCGCAACGTGCCCAGACGTGCACGCGCCAGCCAGGCCGAGTCAGGACGGAAGCCATAGGTGGCCTCCCAGTAATCCAGAGGCGGATCCTCAAACGTCCAGAGCCGTCCCGTGTCGAAACGACCAGCCCGCACCGTGTCGAGTGCCGTGAAGGAGAAGGACGCCACCTCTCGCGGACCGACTGTCGCGGTGGTTTCCGCTTCGGTCACGAGCGGCGGCGCCTCGACAAGCCGGGCCGTCTCGCGCGGGCCGGCGCACCGAAGGCTCAGTGCGGCCAGCGTCAGGCTCAGCGCAGCGATCCAGGCACGTTGGTTCATCGTCAGCGTCCGCGGTTCATCAGCGCATCAGCTTCCTCTTCGGAGCGCACCAGCCGGCCGGTGGTCAGTTCCAGCACCAGCCGGTCGGCATCGTAGATCTCATCGAGCGCCTCCAGAATCCCCCGTACGTCCACGGCCACCGCCCGCATGCCGCGGTCGGGCATGTAGATGTAGTCGGCCGGCAGGCTTTCAATGTTGCCATCGAAGATCAGCCCGACGACCTCCAGGTTTGGGTTGATCACCGGCGAGCCCGAGTTGCCGCCGATGATGTCGGCCGTGGCCACAAAGTTGAGTGGCGTGGAGCGGTCAAACGTTTCCGGCGGGTTCAGCCAGCGCTCGGGCAGATCCCAGTCGGTGCCCGGACCGAAGGCATAGTAGCGGTCGTAGAGGCCGTAGAAGGTGGTGTACGGTGGTGCTACCGTGCCGTTGTACCGGTAGCCTTTGACCACGCCGTCGGCAATGCGCAGCGAGAAGGTAGCGTCAGGCGGCACCGACGTGCCGTAGACCTCGTAGCGGGCGCGGCCGAGCTGGCTGGCGATCTCCTGCTGCTGCGCCGTAATACCCGCCCAGGCACTCTGGAACGCCTGGAAACGCGGCCAGACGGTCGCCACGAGCTGCACGGCCGGATCGTCCATCGTCAACGTGCCGTTTTCCAGTGCCTGCGCCGTCCGGGCCGAGTCACTCAACACGGTGTTGTCGATGATGTGGCGGGCCACCGCTTCGGGCGTGCGCCCCTGCAGGATCTGACCGACCAACTGGCTGTCTTCGCCGAAATAGCGGATAAAATCTTCCAGGCGCGTCTTCAGGTAGCGCCACTGCACACCCTCCGGCTGATCTTCCACTGAGAGGATCTCCTCGCGCAGCTCGGCCAGTTGTTCGTCCAAGGCCCCCGCCTGCTGGCGATTCAGATAGAGGTAGGCCAGGATGGCCCGGCGGATTGCCGTGCTGCTGAGGCCGCTGTTCGGGTTGAAGGCCAGAAACGCCTGCAGCTCGGCCGCATAGTCCCGTTGCCGGTCGACCAGCTCGGCCATGCGGTCGAAGAGCGGATCGTATTTGCGTGCCAGCGTCGAGTCGCGGCGCAACGCCTCCCGGAAGCGCCGCTCGGCATCTCGCCGGCGGGCGATGATATAGGGATCGCGCAGGCCCTTGACACGGCCGGTATAGAGCTTTTCGGCGTTGCTGAGCCCGAAAATCTCGTTGCGAATCTCTTCACGCTCCGGCCCATCGGGCAGCTCACGCAGGTAGTCCTGCAGGGCGGTCATGCGCGTCTGGATGAGCCGCAGGATGGCCGGTTCGAGCACGTCGCGCCGGAATTCGAGCTGGGCCACAGTCTGCAGGCGGCTGGTCGAACCCGGATTGCCGATCACGAAAACCACGTCGCCTTCCTCGACGCCCTCCCGGCTCCAGCGGAAGTAGTGCGGCGTGCGCAGCGGTTCGCCGTTTTCGTCGTAGATGCGGAAGAATGTTACATCGAGCGCGTAGCGCGGATAGGTGAAATTGTCCGGGTCACCGCCGAAGTAGCCCAGTTGCAGTTCGGGCGCCATCACCAGCCGCATGTCGCGGTAGCGCTTGAAAATGTAGGCCGAGTATTTGGCGCCGTTGTAGAGCGAGATCACCTCGATGACGTAGCCGGCTTCTTCGCCGCCTTTTTCTTCCAGTAAGCGCTGTTCGATCTCCCGGATGGCCTGCTGGCGGGCCATGGCCCGTTCGGCGTCCGTTTCGGCCCCTTCCAGTGCGGCATAGACCTCGTCGGTCACATCGCGAATTTCGATAAGTTGGTCGGCATAGTAGTCTTCAACGCGGCGCTCTTCTTTGAGCGCGCGCGCATAGAAGCCGTTGTCGAGCAGGTTCTCGCCGGGACGGCTGACGGCCACGACGGCTTCGCGGCCGCAGTGGTGGTTTGTCATGACCAGCCCGTTGGGCGAGACGAACGAGGCCGAACAGCCCGGAATGCGCAGCGCGCCCAGGCGCGCCTCCCGGAACCAGGCCGAGTCGGGCCGAAAACCATAGGCCTCGGCGAAGTAGTCGATGGGTGGGTCGTCGAACGTCCACATTTTGCCGTTGTCGAAGCGTCCGGCCCGCACCGTGTCGAGCGAGGGAGCTGCCCGTGGCGAAAGCGGCGCTTCGGGCACGGTAGAGGGCGGAGGCGGTGCCTGAGGCGGTGGCGCCTGCGGGGTCGTGGTGGGCTGGCTGGTGGCACATCCGACGAGCAGTGCCAGACTCAGCGGCAGAAGCACGCGGAGGGTCGATCGCATGGGATTCGCCGGTTGTTTAAAGTCCGTTTCAAAAAATAGCGATTTTTGCGCTTTCCCGCGCAGCACGTACTGGAACCTCTCCCCGTTCGGGAATATATTTAAGCCGAGCATGGAGAATGTGCGAAAGTGGCGGAACTGGTAGACGCGCGAGACTTAGGATCTCGTGGCCGCAAGGCCGTGGGGGTTCGAGTCCCCCCTTTCGCACCAAGCCTTTTACTATCCAGCATCGTCAATGCGTCGCTTGCATGTCTAAACCTAAAGCCACAGGTCATTTTTCTAGGCTTCGACTGAGAAACTGGAAAAACTTCTTAGAGGTAGCCATCGAGCTGCCTCTTCGAGTCTTTCTGGTAGGGCCTAATGCTTCTGGCAAATCCAATCTTCTGGATGTATTCCGTTTTCTGCGTGACCTGGCCGAGCCTGGTGGAGGGCTACAGCGCGCGATCAAACGACGAGGAGGCGTCAGTGCCATTCGTTGTCTGGCGGCCCGCCGTTCTCCTGATATCGAAATTGTCGTCCAAATACGCACTGGTGATCAGGATGTCTGGGAATATGAGCTTGCCTTTCACCAAGATAATCAGCGGCGTCCGCTTGTTCGCAGGGAATGCGTTCGTCGTAATGAGCAGGTTTTACTCAAGCGACCCACTTCGGAAGACGAAGAAGATCCAGAACGTCTGACCCAGACGCATCTGGAGCAGGTCACTATGAACCAACCATTTCGCGAACTCGCCACTTTTTTGACTACCATTCGTTACCTGCACATCGTCCCCCAGATTGTGAGAGAGCCCGATCGAGGTGCAGGACGCCACAGTGATCCCTACGGGGGCGACTTTCTGGAACAAATCGCTAAAGTGCCGGAGCGGACCCGTAATG
>WFPM01000022.1 GCA_015487635.1 Rhodothermus sp. | reverse complement strand
TAGCCGATACAGACGCAACGCCGGAAATCGACGTCCGGTGTAAACCAGCAGATGCTCCGGCAACGAAAGCAGCATAAAAATACCTGCCAGAAGCCACGCCTTGAACGGAAGACCGCGTTCCGTTCGACGTAACTGCTGCAGCAGTCGATCATCCGGCCATGAAGCCGGTACCCTGTATCCCTGCTGCGCCAGCCACCGGGTCTGACTACGATAACGGTGCGTCAGCACGTAGCGCAACCACCGGGGCATGTCGGCCGCCGGCGACTCCCATACACGTTGCGCGGCTAGCGTACGCAGCGTCTCTTCTGGAAGCGGAGCCAGTCCCAGAAAATCGAACACCCGACGTATGAAAGACAGCGGATCCTGTTGCAGGTCTTCGTAAAACAGGATGAGAAATTGCTCGCTGGAAAAGAATTGTTGCCAGCGCCGCAGCGCGCGGCGATAATCGCTGCGCAGGCGGTTGCGCAGCAGGTGGACGTGCCAGACCAGCCAGAAACGGTCCCGCCTGGTCAGGGAACGTCGGTTTACAGCCGCGACTTCCATACGCGCCTGACTCCAGGACCGGGCCACCGGATCACGCAGCACAACGATGAGCCGCACCGAGGGCATCCATTGCCTGATGCGGGCGATCTGTCGCGCCGTCAGGTGCAGATAATCCGGCGTCTTCTCACCGATAAGCTGATCTGCCCGCGCCTCACGGAACGCTGCCGCATACTGCGAAAACGTCCCCGGATCATTAAAAAAATGGAGCTCACGTTCCGGCATATATACTCCGGGATGCCGACGAAGCAGCCGTGCCAGCCAGGTGGTTGCGCTTTTTTGCGCACCGATAATCAGAAAATCCGGAAGCCGTCCCTCCATCGGCTCACCCGCTCGATTGTGCTGGTTGTCGAACGGGTAGCGCTCCTACGGTCCGCATCAGAATTGCCTCCAGGCGTTCTCCTATCCGCCGCACATCGAACTGCTCCTCTGCGATCTGACGGGCCAGAGCCGCCAGCCTGACCGGATCGGTTTCGATGGCGTGCAGCGCGGCTTCCAGCGCTGCACAGAGCGACGCGGGTGTGTAGCGTTCGAACCGAAAAGCAGCCGCCCCGCAGTATTCGCCGGTGCCATTCGTGGGACCCACCACCACGGGCTTGCCGCAACAGAGCGCTTCAGCCACCGTGGAGCCAAAATTTTCGTCTTCGCTGGGCTGCACGATCACGTCCACCGAGCGCAATAGATCCGGCACCCTGGTGCGCGCGATATACGGCGCATAGGTCAGGTGCTCCGGGAACGGAAATGTCTCAATCAGCCGTCGGTACTCCGGGGCATAGGTAAAGCGGCCGATGATCTCCAGATGCACATCGCGACGTTTTTCCAGCAGCAAGGCAAAGGCTTCCAGCATCAGATCCAACCGCTTACGGGGATCGATACGCCCCAGCCAGAGGAACGTCTGTCGCCCGGGATGCCTTGGGGGCACCTTCGGCTCAGGATGAAACAGCTCCAGATCGAACGGATAGGGCAATGCGAACACGCGTTCGGCCGGTACGCCAAAAGCGATCACATGCCGCCGGCTCCATTCGCTCCCACAGATGACGGCCCGGCAACGGGTCAGCTCCCGCCGCGCTATCTGCTGTCGGTGTCGGTAAAAGGCCCGTAGCTTCCAGTAGAGCATCCGGCCGGAAAGCGCGATCAGCCGGTGCCGGAGCCGATGAATCGCCTGCCACTCAGTCTGGGGTGGCCCCTGCAGCCAGGCCACCGCCGGGAGACCCTCCACCTCGAACTGGGCTCCCACGCCCAGAAACAATAATACGTCGTAGGGCTGCCGCCGGTGCCACGCGGCCACCCGCCGGGCAAGGGCGTCCAAGTGCCTTCGGTAGATCCAGTCTTCCACGATGCGCTCCAGGCTTCCGCGAAGAAGCGGACGCCACCGGTCGCGCAACGTCCGCAGCCGTTCCAGCAACACGCCCTCGTACCGGAAATTCGGCCAGCGGTCCAGCCCCTCCGGCCGCCGTACAAAGTCGGCCTTGGCAAACAGGTCCACCTGGTGCCCTCGGCGCAATAGTTCTTCCAGGATCAGATAGTTGGCCGACGCCACGCTCCCGGCGTGCTGCTCCACCAGCGCGTAACAGGCAATCCGCATCAGTGCGCTACTTTTTCGGATGATACCACTTCGGACAGATCGACGCCCAGTAGATCGTCGATAAACGCAGCGAAACGTGGACGCAGGACGCCATAGCCGAACCGCCGGGCCCGGGGCAACGCATGGGCCGCCCGTGCCCGGACCTCCTCGCGACGCAGCCCGTCCAGCCAGGCCGCCAGCTTCCGGTGAAACGCCGGATCGGCCGGATGCCCCTCCGGCAATGCCCACCCGGCCGGATAGACGTAGTCGTAAAAACCCGAGATCGGACTCATCGCGATCGGCAACCCGGCGGCCAGGTATTCGGGCAGCTTCGTTGTGAGTCGGTAGCGCCCCAGGGCATCCAGGGTCTGTGTGATGAAGCCGATGTCCATCACATTCAGCAGATCGACCACTTCGGTTTCCTCGACACGTCCGGTAAAAACGACCCGAGATCGCAGGCGGTCGGGCACCCGGGCTTCGAGACGCGGTCGGCCGTCCCCATCGCCCACAATCAGCACGGTGACATCATCGCGCCGCAGATGGTGTAGCATCTCGATCAATTCCAGGCCATAGCAATAACGCTGCCGTGGCACCCACTTCAGGCTGCCCACGACGCCACAGACAAGGTGCGTCTCCGGAATGCCATAGCGTCGGCGCAGAGCCCGGCGTTGCGCCTCCGGATACGGGCGAAACGTTTCCAGATCGACACCGCCTTCAATCGTAATCGCTCGGGGCGCGCCCAGCTTCAGGGCCGCGCCGGTCAGGTACGGCGTCCACCCGATAAATCCGGCGCTATGCCGGTACAGCAGGCGCTCGTATATCCCGAACGCAAAGCCGTAGAGCGGCCCCTGCGTTACCCTGAAAAATCCACCAACCGGATCACCCGACGAGACCACGTAACGCTGACCCCACGCTCGGGCAGCCCGGATGAGTGGCAACCCGGCCGCAATGCCCGTCCCCTCCAGGTACACCAGATCGGGTCGCTCCCGGCGCAGCCGTTCCCAGACGGCCTGCATGTTTTCCCGCCGCGAGCGGCTGCGATCCAGCCCCCAGATCGCACAGTCCACCGGCAACCCTTCGGTCAGCCGCCGAATGCGACGGATGTCCTGCCCCACCGGGCCGGCCGTGCTGATGCAGAGCATACGGGGACGTGCCATCGCTACACCGCGTACAGTTCGGGCAACGGAAACTTGCGGCCGATCAGCCGCTCGAACAGCGTCGCGTAGCGCGAGGCCATGCGCTCCCAGCTATGCTCCTCGGCAACGGCCCGGGCCTTCCGACCCATTTCACGCCGGAGGTCAGGCTCCCGGGCCAGCATGGCCATTGCCTGCGCCAGCGCTTCATGATCTTCCGGATTCTCGATCACGAAGCCGGCCTCGCCCACTAGGTTGGCCGTTCCTACCTGACGGGAGACAACCACCGGCAAGCCACTGGCCAGCGCTTCGAGCAGCACCAGCGGACACGAGTCGCGCCGCGAGGGTAGCACGAAAAAGTCCACGGCCCGCATCAGCGAGGCGACGTCGCGCCGGAAGCCCAGAAAATGCACGCGGTCGGCCACGCCGAGTTGCTCGGCCAGCGCCGGATACGGACTACCCGGCAGCCGCCCGACCACGGCCAGATGCAGCGACGGCACCTGCCGCAGCGCATGCAACACACCGTCCAGGTTCTTGATGGTCGAGCGAATGTCGCCCACAAACAGCGCCAGCGGTACCTCCTCGGGCAATCCCAGGCGGCCCCGATCGGCCCGACCGGGATGAAATTCGTCCAGATCCACGCCGTTCACGATCACCTCGATGCGCTCCGGCGGCACGCCCACGGCAATCAATTCGTCCCGCACCATCTCGGAAACGGCCACGATCTGCCGGGCCTGAATGAACGCTTCCTGCTCCCACTCGGCATTGAGCTTCGAAAACAACCGCTGGTACAGCGCGCGGGGATGCCGACGCTGATGGGCCGGGTGGTAAGGCGAGCGCAACCAGGTGCCGTGCACGAAGTGTACGGCGTTGACCGTGTGCGGAAAGCGCGTGACCACCCCACAGCCCATGATCACATCGAACAGATGATCCATCGTGGCCAGGATGCGGTCCGAAAGCTCCCGGAAACGCCAGACCTTGTAGAGATCGACGGCCTCGCCGAGCGGTCCCGTGTGCACAGGCACCCAGGAGGCCCCCATCTCGAGCAGGCGCCGATCCACTTTGTCGGCAAACAGCGTCACCGTCGCGCCGCGCAGCAGAAAGTAGCGCGCCAGCTCGAAGTTGACGCGTCCCTGCCCGTCGCCGGGAATCACATTGTGCGTGATAAATGCCAGATGAATCATCGCGTTATACCGGGACCGTTTCGGACGAAGCCTTTGAAGCCTTCTGTAACCGTGCGCGAATCCGTTCGGCCATCCAGTGTCCGATGGCCTCTTCGGAAGCAACCGTCCGCCACCAGCGCAACGCCGCCCGCGAAAGCTCCTGCAGACGCGGGGTGTCACGCAGCAATGCTGGCACCAGTGCGTGCAGTTCCCGCCAGTCGTCGATCTGGATGACCGGCGCGTTGCGATAGAACCACCGGGCAGGTAGCCGCTCTGTGATCACCACGCACCCGTACCGCAGGCCTTCGAACAGCCGGAACGTGTCGGCCGAGGTGCCCCGCGGGGCCAGACAGATCTTGCTGTCCATGAGCGCCCGCGAGTAGGCCTCGGTATCCAGCACCTCGCCGGGCTCGGTCAATCCATACTCCAGTGCATTGAGCACAAAACGGGCGTTCGTATGCACAAAAACGTGGAGTTCCGGAAAGCGACGCTGCAGGGCTTCCAGCGTCCGGAGCATACGTTCCCGGGAAACCCGCTTCGGGCTGGGCAGCCATCGGTGCGGCGACCAGAGCCGCTTCGGGAACCCCTGTTCGACGCTTCCGGCAAAAAATAGATCGATCGGCCGCATTTCGATAGGCTGCACGGGCAGCGACAACTGGTTGCCGTATCCGAGCGGCAGATCGTAAACCGGCGGCATGGCGCCGCCCTGCAGCCGCCGTTTCAGATAGCGGCTGGCATACCGAAGCGCTCCGGGCAGCCAGTGCACCAGTACGCGCAGATGCCGCAAAAATACCAGCGTATTCAGGTAAGAGGGTCGGCGCAGGGGCCGCACGCCGAGCCGCGGGTAGATCCCGTAGCACTTGAACGTCACCAGCACGCGATCGACGTAGGCCGGAATCTGACTCCACTCATCCCCCATGACGATGGCCACCACATGATCACCGTATTCCGGCAGCACGTCCAACTTCCAGGTCACAAAAAACGTGAGTCCCGCACCTTCCAGATGCATCTCCACGATCTGGAGCACCCGATGCAAATAGGACGGCCGGGCCGGAGAACGGGTAAGATCCATTGGCTCCGGCGTCTCCCGATACCCCAG
>WFPM01000021.1 GCA_015487635.1 Rhodothermus sp. | reverse complement strand
CTTTTGCTTCCGGGTATCCCTGCATTCGGCATTGCCGGGGGGCTACGTCGAACGCACTTCCGAAGCTGAACAAAGAAGGTCTGCATTCGCAACCGGCCTCACGTCCCGGCGTCGGCTGGAGTCGCCTGTTGCATGCGTTCGGCCCAGGCGGCCAGGGCGGCGCGCGCCTCGGCGTCGAGTTCGGTCCGCAGCGCGCGCTGCAATCGGGGAAGGGCCGCTTTCAGTTTCCAGCAGGACGGCTGTGGACACAGGTAGGCGCCCCGGCCGGGCTTTTGCTGCGCGGGATCCAGCTCGACGCGGCCGTCCGGCCGCCGCACAATGCGCACCAGCTCGTGCTTGGGCCGGCGCGTGCGGCAGACCACGCAAGAGCGGATGGGCACGTGTTTCCTCGCCATGCGCTACCCCGTCACACCGGTTGTCTCGGGCGTTGTGGTAACGGCCAGCTTCTGGCGAGCCTCCCGGTAGCTCTGATAGAAGCCCACCAGGATGGCCGTCGTGGGCACGGCAATGAGCAGTCCGAAAGCGCCCAGAAAGTACCCGAACACGAACAGCGACAGCAGAATCAGCACCGGGTGCAGGCCCACCTGGTGGCTCAGAATGTGGGGCGAAAGCACGCTCGCCTCCAGCAGCCCCTGACCCAGCAGCACGCCCGTTACAATCACGGCGTCCAGCAGCGGCGGATCGCCGAACAGCAGCGCAATCAGCAGCGCAATGATGTTCGTCAGCACGGCCCCCAGGTTGGGGATCAGGTTCAGCACGCCGGCCAGCAGGCCGATGAGCAATGCAAAGGGCACGTCGAAGATCACCAGCGCCACCGATACGTTGAAGGCCGCGATCAGGCTGATCAGAAGCTGGCCGCGCAGGTAGTTGCCCACCACGGTGCCTGCGTACATCAGGTAGTCGCGGCGGCCGTTGTGCTTCGGAAACAGGCTGATGAGCGCATCCCGCAGCTTCGGATAATCCTTGAGCGTGTAGAAGATCAGCATGGGCAGAATGGCCAGCACGGTCAGGGCGCCCAGCAGCGAGCCGATTGATTGCACGACGGTCGCCAGCGTATCGGGCAGTTTGCCGGTGAGCGCATTGAGCTGGGTCTGCAGGAACGCGGTGAACTGCTGGACCAACGCCTGTCGGTCGATGGGCAGCACTTCTTCCAGCCGATCCAGCAGGGGGTTCTCGGAGAGCCAGCGACGCAACTCCCCGACGCTGTCGAGCATCTTGCGAATGAGTTCGACGAGTTGTGCCACGATGGCCGGAACCAGGAGCAACAGGATGGCCGCAAGCGCGCCCACCACCAGCACGGTCACCGCCAGCGCCGACACCCAGCGCGGTACGTGTAGCCGTCGCTCCAGCAAATCGACGAGCGGATTGGCCAGATAGGCCAGCAGGTAGGCGACGACGAAGGGAATGAGCACCACCCGGAGCTGACTCAGCAACCAGAACAGCAACAGAAAACCGCCGGAGAACAGCAGCGCCCGCACCGATCGGTACCGCCGCATCGGCCAGAGCAGGATCGTGGCGGCAATCGCGATCAGCGGCGGGTTCAGAAATGCCCGCATCTCGTAGAGCAGCGCCAGAAACAGCGCCAGCCCGCCGCCCAGCAGGAGCGTCTCGAACGGCCCCAGCCGCGGCTCTTCCAGGTCGTTCGGCGTGAACTTCGGCGGTGTCATGTTGCGGTGCTCAACGTCCATCGGTGCCGGCCAGCGAGTCGGCCAGGGCCGACAGGCGCGTCTCCAGCGCCTTCAGCCGGGCTTCTCGTTCCTGCAATTGTCGTTCCCAGGCGTCCAGCTCGCGCATACGGGCCTGGAGTTGCCGGTGGGCCTGTTCGATGGCCCGCTCCCGCACCTCGAAGGGCGCCCGTTCCATGTAGCCGCGCTCCTCGAAGTAGCGCCGGAAGAGCCAGTTGTGCTTGGCCGCCTCCATCAGTTCGGCGAAGCGGTAGGCCCCCAGCGCCCCCCAGTTGGCCGCATTTTCTGCCGCGCCCGTAATGGCCCGCAGATCGGAAGCCACCAGCCGAAGCGTATCGGCCGTGGCCAGCAGCCGCTCGTAGAGCGCCGGGTCGTTCAGCATGCGGGCCATCGTACCCTTGCCCCGGTCGATCTTGTCCAGGATCGACTGCACGCCCTGCGTGGCCTCCTCGGCCAGCGCCACCAGCGCCTCGGCGTTGTTCGCCAGGTTGTTCAGCACGCGCCGCGTTTCGTTCGTCGTGGCGACGAATTCGTTATAAAGCGTCGGGTCGTAGATCAGTTTGCCCAGCGTGCCCTCGCCGGCCTGCACGTCGAGCATGATCTGCCGGAAAGCATTGGCCGCATCCTCGAAGCGTTGCACCGAAGCCAGCGTCCGGTCCGTGATTTCGAACAGGTCGAACGGATCGACCCCCACGATCAGGTCACCTTCCGAAACCGGCTCGCCCTGCACGCCCGGCGGATTGACCAGCACGACGATCTGCTGGCCCACCAGCCCCTCGCTTTTGATCTGCGCCTGCGTGCGCGAATGGATCACACGCCGGGCCTCTTCCTTGATCGCCATCGTCACCTCGATCTGCCCGCCCGGCTCCGGCGGCAGTTGCACCGACTCGACGCGCCCCACGTTCACACCCTGAAACTGCACGGGCGCCCCGGGCACCAGCCCGGCCACCCGGTTGAAACGGGCGCGCAGCAGAAACGTGTCGCTCAGCAGAAACGAGCGGTTCGCAATCGCAAACAGTGCGATGACGAACAGCGCGATGCCCGCCAGCGCCAGCAGTCCGACCCGTGCTTCCCGCGACATGATCGATAGCCGGTTGGTCCACAATTGCTCGGAAAAAGCCGTGCCGCCTCGGCTTGAATTCGTCAGGTTCCGAAGAAGTTGCGCAGCACGGGGTGATCGGACCGACGCAACTCGTCGAGCGTTCCGCTCATCAGGATGCGGCCTTCGTGCAGAAAATGCGCCCGGTCGGCAATGATTTCCGCGCAGAGCAGATCGTGTGTGATGGCAATCGACGTGATGCCTCGCTCGTCGCGCAGCCGTACGATCAGCTCCGAGACGGTGCGGACCGAGACCGGGTCGAGCCCGGTGGTCGGTTCGTCGTAGAGCAGCAACTTGGGCTGCAGAATGATGGCCCGCGCCAGCGCGATGCGCTTACGCTGACCGCCGGACAGTTCGGCCGGATACTGCGTGGCCGTGTGGCGCAGCCCCACCCAGTCGAGCGTCTCCAGGATGCGGTCGCGGCGCTCGGCGCGGCTGAGCCGGGTGTGCCGCTCCAGCAGGAAGTCCAGATTTTCGTAGACGGTCATCGAGTCGAACAGTGCGCCGCTCTGGAACAGATAGCCGATCGAAAGCCGCAGGCGGTCGAGCGCTTCGCCTTCGAGCCGATCAACCCGCTGGCCGAACACCCACACGGCACCCCGGTCGGGCACCAGCAACCGCACGATGTGCTTGAGCAATACGCTTTTGCCCGTGCCCGAGCCTCCCATCACCACGGCCGACGTGCCTTCCTCCACGTCGAGCGACACCCCGCGCAGCACGTCCCGCTCCCCGAAGCGCTTGTGCACATCACGCAATGCCACCACGATTTCCGGTGAAGGCGGGGTGTCGCCATAGACCACAGCAGAGCGAACTTCTTCCATACCTTTTCCGAAACCAGAATCTACAGAATATAACGAGCATGCTCGCAAATCGTCGACTTTGGCTTTTCTACTTCTAAAATTCCGCTCACACCATGCTTTTTCTGCCCCCCTCTTCTTCTCCCAGGGGACGTATTTTGGTCTTGACAACCGCCCCCGGTTGTTATTTCTTCCCCATCGTCCACGGCGACGTGGTGACTGCTCCGTCACCTGCCGTTCTCGGTTGATCGAAACCTTTCACCAACCGAAAACGGAGGAAGCCATGCGCACAACACGTCTTACCCCCCCATTCTCCTGCTGGGGCTCTGGCTGGCGCGGAGCACGACGCTGCAGGCCCAACCGGTGCCGCTCTTTGAAGAGGTTGCAGCCTCGCGGCAGGCGCTCGGGCCGCAGGCCCAACAACGCCAGCAAGTGTTGCAACGCCTTCCGATGGTGACGCAGCTTCAACTGGTGCGG
>WFPM01000020.1 GCA_015487635.1 Rhodothermus sp. | reverse complement strand
TCCCGACGGCGGGCCAGCGCGGCCTGCACGCGCTCGACCAGTTCTTCCGTCGAAAACGGCTTGGGGATGTAGTCGATGGCCCCGTTCTGCATGGCCCGCACGGCGTGCTGCACATTGGCATGCGCCGTGATCATGATTACCTGCAGGTCCGGGTGCTCCTGCCGGATATAGGCGAGCAGCTCCAGCCCGTCCATATCCGGCATTTTGAAATCGGTAATGACCAGATCGAAGGTGTTGGCCCCTTTTTTGAGTACCTCCATGGCCTGCAGGGCATTGTAGCAACTCGTCAGACGCAGGCCGTGCCGGGTAAACAGCCGCTCAAAGAGCGTGTGCAGCAGATGTTCGTCGTCAACCAGCAGGATATGCGGAATATCGCGCTGAGGCGCCGCCATGGTGGGCACAACCGTTGGTTGGGTGAGCGTTATGGTTCTGGAAGTTAACGAAAGATAAGGCTTCCGGGATTCTAAGCCAAGGAGTGCGCACCATTGGTGGCCGGTTCATCGTCCTGCGGCAGGATCAGCGCCATGCAGATCCCGGTGTCCGGATCGTTGGCGGCCAGATAGACGGTTCCGCCGTGCGCTTCGGCGATACGCCGGGCGATGGGCAGTCCGATCCCGAGGTTCTGTGCCTTGGTGGTGAAAAACGGCACGAAGATCTGCTCGGCCACCTCCGAGGGGATCCAGCCCTCGTTCCAGACCTCGAAACGTAACGAGCGCGGCTCGCCCAGCACCCGCAGCTGCACCACGCCAGCCGGTCCGGTGGCCTCCAGCGCATTTTTCAGCAGCATGAAAAGCGCCTGGCGGAGCAACATGGCGTCGGCCCGGACCTGATAGCGCCCGGACAGCCGCAGATCAAGCGCCACGCGGGCTGCCTCGTTCTCCTCCAGCATCACCAAGAGTTCCTGCAAGAGCGTACGCAATGGACGCCGCCCGGGCATCGGATGTAGGGGTCGGCTGTACCACTGCAGCTCGGACAGAATACGTTCAATCGACGCCGTGCTCTCAAAAACGCGTAGGGCCAGCTCGCGCTGTTCAGGGGTTGCCAGCGTATCGGCCAGCAGATCCGTAAACCCTTCGATGCTGGTAATCAAACTGCGAAGCCGATGAGCCAGTACCTGGGCCAGGTTTGCAAGGAGAGCCTCCGCGTTTTCCGGAGCCTTTGCGGTTCTTTCAGTCAGAGAAGCCATAAGCAACACGGGCAACTTCAGGTTGAACACTCCGGTCCGGTTTCAAGACCGGCCACCTCTGCCCTTGCTTCGTCCACAGCGAAACCGAACGCCCGTTGGGTTGACAAATCACATGCCGTCCTACCACGTAGCCGACACGGCGCCTCCTCTGCTGGCGAACGGCAAGTTTTTCCCCCGCTTCCTACCACTTCTTTTCGGATGGGGCAATCATCCACTGGCTTAATCCAGTCATATCGACGCCGCTTCAGGATTCTTAAGTGCTGTTGTCGTGCCTGGCACGGTGGTTGATTTTCGCCTATCACGTTCCGGTTCAGAAACGATCGGGCGATTATGGAACCTGCCAAGCTCCAACTGCTCCGCCACGCCATGCAGGCCTACACCTGGCGCCTGAAGGCGCTGGCAGCCAACATTGCCAACCTGGACACGCCGGGCTACCGGCGGCTCAGCGTCTCCTTCGAAGACGCGTTGCGCGAGGCGCGCCATCGTATTCCCGGCCTGCGAGATCCGGAGGAGGTCGAACCGCGCATGCAGATGGAAAACACGCCGCCCGTACTGGAAGACGAACTCATGGAGCTGGCCGATACGCAGATGCGCGCACAACTGACCACGCGGGCCCTACGTGGTTACTTCGACCTGATGCGCACGGCCATTACCGGACGCACCGGCTGATAAACCCTTAATGCCGCCATGCCGCTGCCCACCCGCATCTTTTCGTTTTTCCGGACGGCCGCCCGGGGCCTGGAAGCCCAGCGCATGGCCATGAGCGCGGCCACCGAGAACATCGCCAACGCGGCTACCACCCGCACCGATAAAGGTACACCCTACGCCATCAAACGGGCCGTGCACACCACCCCCGAAGTCCGCAACCGGCGCTTTTACGAGCTGCTCAGCCGGCTGCGTACGGCCCCGCGCACCCAGGATCCCCGTCACAGTTCTTCTCCGTCGCTCCTGACCCGCCTGCCGGAAGCCGAGCTGGGTCCGGAAACCACGATCGCCGAGACACTCCGGCTGCGCTACGAGTACGATCCCACCCATCCGCACGCCGACGCCAACGGCTACGTGGCCTACCCTGACGTGAACGTGGTGGAGGAAATGGCCCATCTGATTTCGGCCAACCGGATCTACGAGGCCAACCTCTCCACCATTCAAGCCGCCAAGGAAATCATCAAACGAACCCTGGAAATCTGAGGCCATGCCGTGCTGGTCTCACAATCGCCTCGTTTTCCGGCTGTTACGCTGGCTGCGCCCACGCGAGCGTGCCGTCCTTCGCCAGGTGAATCTGGCGCGCCGCGCCCTGGGTAAAGCGCCTTTAAAGCAATTGCCGACCGGCCAGCCCGGCCACATGCGACGCTGTCCGCTGGCACAGGCGCTGGACGGGCTCGTCGGTCGGTGCGGCGTAGCCTATGCCTCGTACGATACCGCCAGACGCGTTGCACGGGTCTGGGGCACGGCTTACGAGCCCCGGGCCGGACGCTACCTCGTCTATTTTCCTCCGGAGCTATCCCGCTTCGTGCAGGACTACGACCTGCACGCTTTCCCCCGACTGGTCGTACGCCCAACCTCCCCGTTGATTGCTGCTTAGCGATATGGACCTGCGCATTCACAACTGGCCCTCCCTCCTGAACACGCCGGAACCGGGGGCGACGCGACGGCACGATCCGTCGCCGACGCCGCCCGCTCCGCAAACGCCTTCGGAACCACCGGCAGCGCAGCATGCCCGTCCCGAGGGCGTGACTCAGGAGGAATGGACATGGATCCAGCGTCATTTTCCGCCTTCCGAGAAAATGACGCTCCGCCTTTACGGCCCCAACCGTACGCTGCAAACCCTGCAACCCGGCGGACTGGGGACCCGGCTGGACGTGAAAGGCTAACCTGTCGCTTTCGCCATGAACGTGGCCGAGCTCCAACGCCTGCAACAGCTGACCGGTGGCGACGAGCGGCGATTGCCCACGCCGCGCACGCGCGAATCGGTCGATGGCGGTTTTGCCGACACGCTGGCTCAGGCCATTCAGGAGGTGGACCGCGCCCAGAAGGAAGCCGGCGAGCAGGTCGAGGCCTTCATCGCCGGCGAGCAGGAAAACCTGCACGAGGTAATAATCTCCATGAATCAGGCGCGGCTCTACTTTCAGCTCATGACGGAAGTTCGCAATCGCCTGCTGGAAACCTACCAGGAACTAATGCGCACGCAGATTTGATACGGACAGGCCCACGCCGGCCTCTGTTCACCCAACCCCGTAGTTATCCCACAATCCGCAGGCTGGAGTTCGTAGTACGAAGATGTTCGAGCAACTCAAGCAGTTTCTGAGTCGACTCTCCCCTAGCCAACGGCTGGCGCTGGGTGCCGTTACGATCGGTAGCATTCTATTGCTGCTGGGCATTGCCTACTGGGCCGGACGGCCGGAATATGCGCTGCTGTTCGGTGGCCTTTCCCCGTCGGATGCCAGTCGGATTGTCGAGATGCTCCAGGAAGAAAACGTCCCCTATCAGCTCAAAGAAGGCGGTACGGCCATCTGGGTCCCGCGCGATCGCGTCTACGAACTGCGCCTCCGATTTGCCGGCGAAGGGCTCGTCAGCGACGGACCGGTCGGCTATGAGCTCTTCGACCAAAACACGCTGGGCATGACCGACTTCATGCAGCGCCTGAATTATAAACGGGCGCTGGAGGGCGAACTGGCCCGCACGATCATGAGCCTGCAGCAGGTCGAACTGGCCAAGGTGCACCTGGTCTTGCCCGAGCGGAGCCCATTTCGTGAAACCCAGGTGGCCCCCAGCGCTTCGGTGCTACTCTCCCTCAAAAGCGGCGCGCGCCTGACCGAAGAGCAGATCGATGGCATCACGGCGCTGGTGGCCGGTGCGGTCGAAGGGCTTGATCCGGCCAATGTGACCGTGCTGGATGCCCGGGGCAACCTGCTCTCCAACCCGGACGCCGGCAACGCCGAACTGGCCCTCAGCAGCACGCAGCTCAAGCTGCGTCAGGCGCTCGAAGCCCACCTGACCGAAAAAGGCCAGTCCATGCTCGATCGCGTGCTGGGCCCCGGCAATGCCATCGTACGCGTTTCGGCCACGCTGAACTTCGATCAGGCAGTTACCGAACGGCAGCTCATCGACCCCGAAAGCGCCACGGTCATCAGCGAGGAACGCCTCGAAGAGGCCGGCACCGGCGGTGAAGGGTCTTCGGCCAGCTCCATGGTGCGCAACTACGAACTGAGCCGGACCGTCGAGCGCATCCAGCAAAACGGCGGCGACATTGAATACCTGACCGTTTCGGTCATTCTCAATCAGCGCTTCGAGCCGGACCCGGACGGCACGCCGCAGCCGCGTCCCTACACCGAAGAGGAACTCCGGGAGATCGAAGAGCTGGTCAAAAATGCCGTCGGCTTTCGACCGGAGCGTGGCGACCGCTTTGCCATCCATCAGACGCGCTTCGACACGCAGATCGACGACCAGATCGCCCAGGAACTTCGCGAGCAGCGCCGTCAGGAGCAGATCAATCTATACCTGCGCTATGGCCTCATGGTGCTGGCGCTGGGCCTGGCCGTCTGGCTGCTGCGTGCGCTGGTCCGTCGCATGGGCGAGCTGGCCGGCGAGACGCAAGTACTCATCGGCCGCGTCGACCGGGAACATGGAGCGCTCGGCGCACCCGAAGGCGCTTCGGGAGCGCTTCAGGGCAAAGCGGTGCTCGGTCTGGAGTCCGGCGAATCCGACGAGGAGCTGGTTCTGATCGACGACATCTACACCAGTCGGCTATCGGCCGAAGCCAGGGCCCGCCTGAAGGCCAAGCATATCCTGTTTGAAGAGGTGCAGAAACAGGTCAATGAAAAGCCGGAAGAGGCGGCCGAAATCATCCGGAGCTGGCTGGTAGCCGACATGCAGGATTAAAAACGGACGGGGAGCTATGGCAAATGCCACCAACCAGCAGGCGCAGAAAGTCCCCGAACTGACGCAGCACAACATGACCGGCGCCCAGAAGGCGGCGGTGCTGCTCATCGCCATGGGGACGCAGGCGGCCAGCAAGGTGCTCAAGCACCTTCGTGACGACGAGGTCGAAAAGATTTCTATCGAAATTGCTCGTATGCGCAACGTCAGCGGCGACGTGGTCGAGGCCGTGCTACTGGACTACCGCGACTCGGCCATGGCGCACGACTACATTGCGCAAGGCGGCCTGCAGTTTGCCCGCCAGGCCCTGGAAGCGGCGCTGGGCCCCCGTCGGGCCGAGGAAATCCTCATGCGCGTCGAAGCAGCCATGGAGGTTTCGGCCTTCCACCTGCTGCAGACCGTCGAGACCGCCCAGCTGGTCAACTTCATCCAGAACGAACATCCGCAGACGGCCGCCCTGATCCTGGCCCACCTGAACGCGCGCAAGGCCGCCGACATCATCTCCAATCTCCCGGAAGAATTGCGTACCGAGATCATCTATCGGCTGGCCACCATGGGCAAAACGTCGCCGGAGCTGCTGCGCGACATTGAAGACGTGATCCGGCAGCACATCAGTTCGGTTTTCGGTGCCGAACTGAGCGCGTCGGGTGGCATCGAGAAAGTGGCCGAAATTCTCAACAGCAGCAGCCGCACCGTCGAGCGGGCCGTGCTGGAGGCGCTGCGCGAGCGCGATCCGGACTTGGCCACATCGGTCAAGGCGCTCATGTTCACCTTCGACGACCTGGTGCACATCAGCGACCGCGACATGCAGCGGCTGCTGACCGAGGTCGATCAGAAAGACATCGCGCTGGCGCTCAAAGCGGCTTCCGGCGAACTGAAGGAAAAGATTCTGCGCAACGTCAGCGAGCGCGCCGCCCAGATGATCCAGGAAGAGCTGGAGTTGATGGGGCCGGTGCGCGTGAGCGACGTCGACGAAGCACAACGCCGCATCCTCGAAACCGCCCAGCGGCTCGAAGAGCAAGAAGAAATTACGCTTTCGCGCAACAGTCAGGAGATGGTCATCTAACGCGCCATGGCTACCCGACGTCGCATCCTGTCGCTGGCCGACTTTCTGTCGACCCCTTCTGATTCCCGGCGTACTGCGCACATACCGGAGGAACCGGCGCGGCGTCCACCGCCCTGCCTGCATCGCAGCCAGGTACAGCCGGCAGCTCAGGATGAAGCCGAGGAGTCCACAGAATTCCGCTATCGCGGACTGCTCCGACGCGCGCAGGCGATCCAGGCACAGCCCGTCGAGCTTTCCCAGGAAGTCTGGATCTCGGAAAACGACGTATGGCGCGTGGAAGATAACTCTGAATCGGGACAGGAGTCCGAGCGGGACGCTGCACCTGCCATTGATGAAGCTGCACTCCGAGCTGCCATTGAGGCCGAGTGGCAGGCGCGCATGGAAGAAGCTGTGGCTCGAGCGCGGGCCGAAGGCGAAGCAGCCGGTCGGGCTACGGCCGAAGCGGAATGGGCCCCGCGCCTGCAGGCGCTTCAGGAGCAACTGGCCCGCGAACTGGAGCGGCTACGCCAGGCCTGGGCCGACTACACCCGCCAACTGGAACCCATGCTCGTCGAGCTGGCTCTCGAAGTGGCTGAGACGCTGCTGGACGCGCCCCTTCCCGAAAGCATCCGGGGCGTTTCGGCACGCACGCTCACCGAAGCCGTCGAACAACTGGCCCGTTCGGCTCCGCTGGAAATCTCCATGCATCCGGTCGACTTTCTGCGCCTGCAGGAGCAGGGCGTAATCGGCCAACTGGAAAACCGTCATCCCGACCTGCACTGGGATCTCAATCCCGAACTGAGCGAAGGCGACTGGATCGTCCAGACGCCCACGGCCATGCAGCGACGCATTCGCCAGGAAATACTCCAGCGACTGCGCCAGCGGCTGGGCCTTACCCCGCCCTCCGATGCACCGGGATCGCTCGAACAGACACCTCCTTCCGACGATGCCTAATGGATCCCCCGCCGATTCGTTTGTCGCGCACTGTCTGGAGCAGGTGCGCCGCCATCCGCCGCGCCCGCTCCACTTTGGCAAGGTGCAGAGCGTCGTCGGATTGCTCATCGAGGTGTCCGAGCTGCCGGCGGCCGTCGGCGAACTCTGCTACATCCACGAAGGACAGGAGCCCGGCGCACGGCGCATCAAGGCCGAAGTGGTGGGGCTGCGTGGTAACACCACGATCCTGATGCCGCTCGAAGAGACCCGCGGCCTGCGTGCCGGTTATCTGGTGGAACCCTCCGCCCTGCCCCTTACGATTCGCGTCGGCGAGGCCATGCTGGGTCGCGTGGTGGATGCCAACGCCCGCCCCATCGACGGAAAAGGGCCCCTGACGGTCACCGACGAGCAGCCCGTACGCAACGACCCGCCCCCGCCCCTGTCGCGGCGCATGATCGACACGCCGCTGTTTACCGGCATCCGGGCTATCGACACCTTCCTGACGCTCGGACGCGGCCAGCGCATCGGCATCTTCGCCGGCTCCGGCGTCGGCAAAAGTACCCTGCTGGGCATGATCGCCCGCCGTGCCCGCGCCGATGTGAACGTTATCGCCCTGATCGGCGAGCGCGGCCGCGAGGTGCAGGAATTTATTGCCGACAACCTGGGTCCAGAAGGGCTCAAGCGCTCGGTCGTCGTGGCCGTCACCGGCGATCAGGCGGCCATGAGTCGTGTCAAAGGCGCCAGTGTGGCTATGGCCATCGCGGAGTATTTCAGGGATCGCGGTCTGGACGTGCTGCTGATGATGGACTCGATCACCCGCGTGGCCATGGCGCAACGCGAGATCGGGCTGGCTGTCGGCGAACCGCCCACCACGCGCGGCTACACGCCCAGCGTCTTTGCCATGCTACCCCGGCTGCTGGAGCGGGCCGGTCCCGGCGCACGCGGTACGATCACGGGCATCTTCACGGTACTCGTCGATGCCGACGACATGAACGACCCGATTGGCGACGCCGTGCGTGGCATTCTCGACGGCCACATCGTGCTTTCCCGACGCCTGGCCCATGCCAACCACTTTCCGGCCATCGACGTGTTGCAGAGCGTCAGTCGCGTCATGCCCCGTGTCACGACGGCCGAGCACCGCGCGCTGGTCGAAGAAGCCCGCCGTCTGCTGGCCACCTATCAGGAAGCGGAAGACCTGATCCGCGTCGGTGCCTACGAGATGGGCACGCGACCCGAGATCGACCGGGCCATCCTGGCCCACGAAGCGCTCATGGCTTTCCTGCGCCAGGGCGTCGATGAAGCTGCCGACGATCCGGTTGCGCAACTGGCCGACATTCTGCGCAGCCTGCCCGATCAGGCTTCGTGAATTGGCCGACCTTTTGCTCTGAATCCAAGTACCCCCGCAATTGCCGTGTAGTACCCCGTAACGTCCTATGGCCGGCAAGAAATTCCGCTTTTCGTTGCAAAGTGTGCTGCGCCTGCGGCGGCATCAGACCGAGCAGGCTGTCGAAGCCCTGACCCGCCTTCAACAGGAGCGGCGCAAGCTGGAGGAGGACATTGAAGCGGCCCGTCAGAAACTGGAACAACTGCATCAGGAACTGGCCGCCTGCCGAACCGATGTCGATCCGGCGCAGCTCCGCCGTCAGGAGGCCTACTGGCTGAAGGCCCGGCAACGGCTTAGCCGGCTGGAACAGCAACTGGCCCGGCTCCAGCAGCAGGAAGCCGAAGCCCGCGCGCTGGTACTGGAACGCCGCCAGGCCGAGGAATCACTTGAGCGTCTGCGCGAGCGGCAATATGCCCGCCATCTGGAAGCCGAAGCTGCCGCCGAACGCGCCTGGATCGACGAGCA
This sequence comes from Rhodothermus sp., assembly GCA_015487635.1. Taxonomy (GTDB): domain Bacteria; phylum Bacteroidota; class Rhodothermia; order Rhodothermales; family Rhodothermaceae; genus Rhodothermus. The sequence goes on along the minus strand of WFPM01000020.1, from coordinate 2,101 downwards.
GGCGACCGGAGCCTATGTCCGTAAACTGCAGCAGCGTGCGTCATGAAGCTTGTGCTTCGCATCGTGCTGGCGATCGTCTTCTTCCTCGTTGGCGTGGTAGGGATGTACTTCGCCATGCCCTACATCGCCCCACAGCGCGTGCAGCAGGTCCAGAAACAACTCGATAGCCTGCGCGCTCTGGCCGAGGGCGATTCTACCCTGCTGGATTCACTGACCTTCGACCCGCTTGTTCTGTTCGCCGACTCGCTGGCGGCCACACGCGACACACTCCGTCAGCTCCGCGATTCGATCCAGAGCCTTCACCATCAGCTTCATCAGTTCAACCAGACGCTGCAACAGATGCAACAGCAATTGAATCAGGTCCAGCAGCGTCTTACCGCACTGGAAGCGCAACGCGCCAAAGCAAAAGAACTGGCCGCCACCATCACACGCCTGGAAGACGATCAGCGACGTGCCCTGCTGAGCCAGCTCTCCCCCGACATTCTGGATCTACTCTACCTGGAAACCCAGGGCCGCGGCCGCACTCTCCTGCTCCAGTCGCTCCCCCCCGAACAGGCGGCACGCCTGGTCAGTCGCCTGATTCAGAAATCCGGCGATCAGGAGCCCATGGTAACCTCGGTTGAAAGCCAGTCACCTTAAAAGTATGGACCGGCCATGAACCTCCTGCCGTTGCTATCTGGATCCTCCGAAGCTTCGCAAAACGCTCCGGGCAATACCCGGCCGTACGGGCTGCATCGCCGTTTCGCCCGGCTGCTGGAAACGGCCCGGGCGCTGTTTTTCCCTGCGGGCGGAAACGCTGCTATTTCATCCGAAAATGGCACACTCTCTGGACACGAAGTCCTGTCAAAAACGCCTGAAGAATCTGTATCGTCGCCTTTGCCGCCGACCGGTAACAAGCCTCATTGGCATCGCGATCGGAAACGCCCCTGGCTGGCCTCCCTCGCATCCGAAGCTGCGTCGGTGCTTTCAGAGGTGGCGACAGCCTCACCACCGACCATTTCCCTGCCAGAGCCTTCGGCTTCCTCGTCGCATTCCACTGCGTTGTCTGAAAAAACAACAGCATCTGTTGACGGAATCGGGTCCGTCCTGATTCCCCAGGCTGAAACGAACGCGAATGGTTCTGCACAGACGTCCCTTCCTTCTTTGATCGAACCAGACGAACCGTCCCTTTCCGAAAGGGCTCCGGACGAAACAAATCCAGAAATTCTGGGCGTGCGCGTCGCTGTGCTTCGCGGATCGCAAAGGATTGAGGCTGAAGCTACCTCGAAAACTCCGGCGCTCTCCGATGGCGCTCGCCTTACACAGGCCACTTCTGCTCAGACCCGGCCTGAGGTTACATCTCAGCAGACCGAAATGCAGCGCCCACCGGCCATGACGCCGGGAAACGCTTTAGCGCCAGAGCAAACAAGGCACTCGCCTGCGCCCGTTGTCCCCGAATTTGCAGACCACGTATCGCAACAGCCCGACGCCACACCGGGCAGCGATCATGTGCCTACCGGTCAGTTCGGCAGGAATGGCTCCGGCGCATTGAGCAGCAACGTCGACCTGAACGTCGGTTTCGGGATACGACTTGTTCACCTGCAAACCAATCAGGAAGCGACGGCGACAGCGCTCCCGGGGTCGCGGCCTGCGTCCTCGATGCCCTCCGAAACCGTCCCGCAAGGGGAACCCGCACCGGAGCCCCGCTCCCTGCTTTTCAGCACGACCGAAGCCGCTGAACCCGTCAACGTCTCTGCTCAAACGCCGACAGAAGCTGAGGCCACTTCGGCGACAGCTGTCCGTCAGCAAAACCACGTTGCGCAGAAGCAGACACTTTCTGCGTTCTCCCCCGATGGTTCCCAGGCAACCGGAACGTCTGCACAACAGAGTGCAAGCAATTCTACCCCGCAATCTTCAGGGGTACATTCCCTGGCGGTCTCCTCTGAAGTCTCACGCGCGCATCCTTCCGAAGAGGCGACGGATCGTGCCGAGGCCGCAACAATGCCGAACCACAGGCCGGCAAAACCTGCCACCACGCCTGCACAACCTTCCGCGCCTGACCCCGACGCCTCAACGGTCGAAGCCGACCCCGCGCTCGGACAGGACTTCAAAACGGATCCTT
>WFPM01000019.1 GCA_015487635.1 Rhodothermus sp. | reverse complement strand
GGCGATTCCGCATGTTTCCGCCCCGGGGCTTTCTCTCGGGTGCTTCCCCCTCCCTGCCAGGGAGGGGGCCAGGGGGAGGGTGGCTCTGATGGTTCCGAGCGTCGCTCATTCTGGGCTTGGGCTGGAAGCACGTTGCGGTGCGCCCGGGCTTTCTCACATGCACTATGATTTCTCAGAAATCGTATAAACCTGTAGGAAACAGCGGTCGGAGGCCCACCGGACTGTGGCTGGGTGAGCTTCTTAGCCGGGCCCCTGAATTCGTTCCTTCCGGGTCAGGCTGTGGCGTTTTCCGCGTGCGCTGGTTGTCCGGCACGAAGCGCAGCGTCGGCTTACCAGATTGTTTGGATGAGGCCGCAGCATAAGGGCCGGTAAAGTCCATTGACGAGGCAACGACGTTTGACATATATTGCCTGACGCTCAAAATGTAAGCGCTAACATCCCCAGAACGATGCCGCGTTACAGCTTGGGGTTGCTGCTTCTGTGCCTTTTAAATGGAATGCCGGGCGTTCAGGCGCAGACGGTTTCGGTCGCTTCGCCCGATGGCTCGCTCGTGGTGACCTTCATGCTCGAAGAGGGACGGCCTATCTACCGGGTTGACCGCTTCGGTCTGCCGCTTATTCGGCCTTCACGCATGGGCTTTGTGCTGCAGGAGCAGCCGCCGCTGGTCGGACCGTTCCGCCTGGTCGGGCTTGCTCGCGATACGGTCGATACGGTCTGGACGCAGCCATGGGGCGAGAAGAAGGACATCCAGAGCCATTATCATGAGCTCCGGATGCAGCTTGAGGAAAGCTCCGATCGGCTCCGACGCATAGACATCGTCTTTCGGGTTTTCGACGAAGGCGTGGGTTTCCGCTACGAGTGGCCGGCGCAGCCGAACCTGGATCGGTTCGTTATCATGGACGAGCTGACGGAATTCCGGCTGGCAGGGGATCACACGGCCTGGTGGATTCCCGCCTATCACCCGAATCGCTACGAGTACCTGTACCGCCGCACGCCGGTCAGTCGGCTCGACACGGTCCATACGCCTGTCACGATGGAGACGGCCGACGGGTGGTTTCTGAGTTTCCACGAGGCGGACGTGGAAGACTACGCCACGATGACGCTGGCGCCAAAGGATTCGCTCACGCTGGAAGTGGATCTGGTGCCCTGGTCCGACGGCACGCGCGTCAAGGCGCAGACGCCGTTCCGCTCGCCCTGGCGCGTGCTGCTCGTGGGCGACGACGCGGGCGAGCTGATCACCAACTACACGATCCTGAACCTGAATCCGCCCAACCGCCTGGGCGAGGTCTCCTGGGTGCGGCCTGCCAAGTACGTGGGCATCTGGTGGGAGATGCACATCGGGCGGTCCACTTGGGGCTCAGGGCCGCGTCACGGGGCCACCACGGAAAACGCCAAACGCTACATCGACTTTGCCGCCCGCCACGGGTTCGATGCCGTGCTCATTGAAGGCTGGAACGTCGGCTGGGACGGCGACTGGACGCAGAACGGTGACAAGTTTCGCTTTACCGAGCCCTACCCGGACTTCGACATCGAAGAGGTCGCCCGTTATGCCCGCGAAAAAGGCGTCCAGCTCATCGGCCATCACGAAACGGCCTGTCACATCACGAACTACGAGCGCCAGATGGAAGACGCCTTTGCCTTCTACCGGCGGCTGGGCATTCGCATGGTGAAGACGGGCTACGTGGCGCATGGCCGCAATTGCATCTGGATCGACGAGCAGGGGCGGGCGCATCGCGAGTGGCATCATGGCCAGTTCATGGTGCGCCACCACCGGCGCGTACTCGAGACGGCTGCCCGCTACCAGATCGCCATCAACGCGCATGAACCGGTCAAGGACACGGGCGAGCGCCGCACCTATCCGAACATGATCAGTCGCGAAGGCGCCCGCGGCCAGGAGTACAATGCCTGGAGTGCGGACGGTGGCAATCCCCCCGAGCACACCACGATCCTGCCCTTCACCCGGCTGCTGGCCGGTCCGATGGACTTCACCCCGGGCATTTTCGACATTCTGATCGAAGACCGGCCCCACAACCGGGTCAATACGACGCTGGCCAAGCAGCTGGCGCTCTACGTGGTCATCTACAGTCCGCTGCAGATGGCGGCCGACCTGCCGGAGCACTACGAGGCGCGGCCCGACGCCTTCCAGTTCATCAAGGACGTGCCCGTCGACTGGGAGGACACGCGCGTGCTGCACGCCCGCATCGGCGACTATGTGACGATCGTCCGTAAGGATCGCCACAGCGACGACTGGTACCTGGGCAGCATTACCGACGAGTACGGCCGCACACTCCGGGCGCCGCTGTCGTTTCTGGACCCCGGCCGCAAATATGTGGCAGAAATCTACCGCGACGCGCCGGATGCCGACTGGCGCACGAATCCGCTGGCGATCGAAATTACCCGCCAGATCGTCGATGCCGCGACCGTGCTGACGCTTCGCCTGGCGCCGGGAGGTGGCACGGCCATTCGCTTCCATCCGCTGGAAGAATAACCCGGTCCGGCCCACCGCGTGCGGGACCTATTTGGGGGTAACTTCATAAAAGTAGTAAGCCTTTAACCAAACGGCCAGATGCATGCGGTGGGTGATTGTCGGGTTGGCGCTGCTGCTTGGCGGGTGCGTCGGGGCGCGTAAGGCAGAGGAGTCGGAAAACGGCCTGCAGGTGTGGCAAAACGACACGCCCTGGGGCGAGGTGACCGTGCGGCAGATGCGGAGTGATAAAGGACTCTGCACGTTCCGGGAGGTCACCCTGCAGCGGAAGGTCGGGCTTTACATCGACGGGCGGCCTACCTTTGTGCGGGCGACCGACTACCTGTGCGACGACACCTTTGACGACTGGCGCTTCCGCTCGGCGCTGGAAGAGGAACGGGCCAACTACTGGGACCTGTCCGCCCTGCTGCTGCACCTGATGTACAGCACGATGCCCATCGAGGAGCATCCCCGCTGGTAGCTTGAGCAGCAACGGACCGTTCAGCCGGGCGTGAGCGGGAACGGACCGCTCCGGGCAGCGTGAGAGTGCCGGTACCGGTTTAAGCGGTACGGCTACCCGCGGTGTCGCACTTCGATGCCGCGGTTCTTGCATGTAAATATCCGGAGTCGCGAATTGCCATGTTTGACTTTCTGAAAAAGCTGTTCGGGGATCGCAACGAGCGGGAGCTGCGGAAACTCTGGCCCATTGTCCATAAAGTCAACGAATACGCCGAGCAGTTCAAGGCGCTCAGCGACGAGGAGCTGCGCGCCAAGACCGACGAGTTCAAGCGCCGCATCAAAGAGGCCGTAGCCGATATTGAGGCGCGTAAAGCCGAGATCGAGGCACGCCTTCGGGGCGAAGCGCCGGACATCAGCGGCGACGGCCACGCCGAGGTCGAAGAACTCTCGCCCGAGGAACGCGAGCGGCTCTACGAAGAGCTGGACGACCTGGAAGAAGAATGGCTGGAGCGCGTCGAGCGCAAGCTCGACGAACTGCTGCCCGAAGCGTTCGCCGTTGTGAAGGAGGCCTGCCGCCGTATGCTCGGCAAAGAATGGATGGCCGGTGGGCAGAAGATCGTCTGGGACATGGTCCCCTACGACGTGCAGATTCTCGGTGGCATTGTGCTGCATCAGGGCAAGATCGCCGAGATGAAGACGGGCGAGGGGAAGACGCTCGTGGCCGTCATGCCCGTCTACCTGAACGCGCTGGCCGGGCGCGGCGTGCACGTCGTGACGGTCAACCCCTACCTGGCGCAGCGCGACGCCGAGTGGATGGGACCGATCTATGAGTTTCTGGGTCTGACCGTCGACGTCATCGACAAGTACGAACCCCACTCCGAAGGGCGGCGCCGGGCCTATCAGGCAGACATCACCTATGGCACAAACAACGAGTTCGGGTTCGACTACCTGCGCGACCACTCCTTCGTGATCGATCCGGACCAGCTCGTGCAGCGCGGGCACCACTACGCAATTGTCGACGAGGTCGACTCGGTGCTGATCGACGAGGCGCGCACGCCGCTGATCATCTCGGGGCCGGTGCCCCAGTCGGGCGACGAGCGCTTCACCGAGCTCAAGCCGGTCATCGAAAAGCTCGTCTACCTGCAGCAGCGGCTGGTGGCCCAGCTCGTGGCCGAGGCCGAGCAGAAGCTGAAGGAGCGGGATAAAGCGCTGGAGGCCGGTGATCGCAAGCGGGCCAGCGAGCTGGAAGAAGAAGCCGGACTGGCATTGCTCCGGGCCGCGCGGGGCTTTCCGCGCAACAAGCGTTTCATGAAGCTCAAGACCGAACCGGGCGTCGAAACGCTCCTGCAGCGCACCGAAGCCTTCTACCTGCAGGACAACGCCAAAAACATGCCCTTCGTCGACGAAGTGCTCTACTTCGCGCTCGACGAAAAGAACCACGCCATCGAACTCACCGAAAAGGGCCTGGACGAGATCGCCCGCATCGCCGGCCAGGATCGCGACATGTTCGTCCTGCCCGACCTGGGCGAGGAAACGGCCCGGATCGAACAGGAATACCGGGAAAAGCTCCGTAGACTGGAAGAAGAGCTGGCGCAGCGCACGGACCTTTCCGAAGAAAAGCGTCAGAACAAGCTGGAAAACGACCGGCGACTCCTGCGCAAGGAGCTGGAGGAGAAAAAACGGGAGTTGTACAACCGGTACGCCGAGCGGGCCGAGCGTCTGCACGCCGTCGAGCAACTGCTCCGCGCCTACACGCTCTACGAGCGCGACGTCGAGTACATCGTCCAGGACGGCAAAGTCCTGATCGTCGACGAGCACACGGGCCGTGTGCTGCCCGGCCGCCGCTACTCCGACGGGCTGCACCAGGCTATCGAGGCGAAGGAGGGCGTCAAGGTGCAGGCGGCCACGCAGACCTACGCCACGATCACACTGCAGAACTACTTCCGCATGTACCACAAACTGGCCGGCATGACGGGTACGGCCATCACCGAAGCGGAAGAGTTCTACAAGATCTACGGTCTGGACGTCATCGTCATTCCCACGCACAAGCCCGTCATCCGCGTCGATCACGAAGATCTGGTCTTTCGCACCAAGCGCGAGAAGTACAACGCGGTCATCCAGAAGATCAAGGAGTACCATAAGAAGGGGCAGCCCGTGCTGGTGGGCACCACCTCGGTCGAGGTGTCGGAGATGCTCAGCCGCATGCTCAAGCGTGAGGGTATCCCGCACAACGTGCTGAACGCCCGCCGGGATCGGGCCAAGCAGGAGGCGATGATCATTGCCCAGGCCGGCCAGAAAGGCGCCGTGACGATTGCCACGAACATGGCCGGCCGTGGTACCGACATCAAGCTCGGACCGGGCGTCAAGGAACTGGGTGGGCTGGCCATCATCGGGACCGAGCGCCACGAAAGCCGCCGTATCGACCTGCAGCTCCGGGGACGCGCTGGCCGTCAGGGTGACCCCGGCGAGAGCCAGTTCTACGTCTCGCTCGAAGACGACCTGATGCGCCTGTTCGGCTCCGACCGCATTGCCCGCATCATGGACCGGCTCAAGATGGAGGAGGGCGAGGTCATCACGCATCCTTGGGTGACCAAGAGCATCGAACGGGCGCAGAAGAAGGTTGAGCAGAACAACTTCGCCATCCGCAAGCGGCAGCTCGAATTCGACGACGTGCTCGACGCGCAGCGCCGCGTCATCTACAGCCGTCGCCGGCATGCACTCACGGGCGAGCGTATCGGCCACGACGTGCTCGAAATGCTGCGCGACGTGCTCGGCCAGATCGTCGAGCGGCACTACAAAGAAGGCGATCTGGAGGGACTGCGCGACGAGGTGCTGCGCACGTTTGCCTTCGACTTCGAGATGACTCCGGAAGAATTTGCCCGGCTGGGCGAAGACGGCGTCTTCGACCGGCTCTACCAGGCCGCCCTCGACTTCTACCGCCGCAAGCGCGAAATGCTGGCCGAGCCCTTCTACGAGCGGCTGCAGGCCTTCCTGAACCAGGACGGGCTGGAGCAGAAGCCCGATCGCGTCGTGGTGGACTTTACCGATGGGCGGCGTGTGCTCCGGGCGGTTGCCCGTGTGGATGAAGCGTTGCGTACACGTGGCCAGGAGATCAACAACGCGCTGGAGCGGGCCGCGCTGCTCCACTTTATCGACGAGCACTGGACCGAACACTTGCGCGAGTTGGACGAACTCAAGGAAGGCATCAACCTGCGGGCCTTCGGCCAGCGCGACCCGCTCGTTGAGTACAAGGTCGAGGGCTTCAAGCTCTTCCAGCAGACGCTCGACAAGATTAACCGCGACGCGATCTCGTTCATCTTCAGGGCCGGACCGCTGGTGGAAACGCGTCCGGCCGCTCAGGTTGCGGCCCCACGACGGCGCCTGGATCCGTCGCGTGCGCGGACACAGCACGAGAGCGTCGATTCTTACGGCGTGCGCGTGCGGGCGCAGTCGCCGACCGACTCGGCCGCGCGGCGCGATCCCACGGTCAAAGAGCAGCCGGTGGTCGTCGGCGAAAAAATCGGCCGCAACGATCCCTGTCCCTGCGGCAGCGGCAAAAAGTACAAGCACTGCTGCGGACGCAACCGCTGAGCTGACCGGCACGTGCGGCGTGGGCCATGCTGCGGACGCTCTACATCCGGGACTACGCGCTGATCGAGGAGCTGGAGGTTGAATTCGGCAGCGGGCTCAACATCCTTACCGGCGAAACCGGCGCGGGGAAGTCCATCCTGATCGGCGCGCTCAAGATGATCCTGGGCGAGCGGGCCGATACGGAGATGATCCGGAGCGGCGCCCGCAAGGCCGTCGTGGAAGGCGTCTTCGACGAGGCCGACACGCCCCGCATCCGGGCGCTGCTCGAGGCGAACGCCATCGACCCCATGCCCCAGCTCATCGTGCGCCGCGAGATCCTGCCCGGCCAGAGCCGCGCCTTCATCAACGACACGCCGGCCACCGTCCAACTTCTGCGTGAGGTGGCGGCGCAGCTCATCGATCTGCACGGCCAGCACGAACATCAGAGTCTGCTCCGCACCGAAACGCATCTGGAACTGCTCGACAACTTCGGGAGCCTGGGCGGACTCCGCGACACCTACCGGCGCCACTACGAGGAGGTGGCCCACCTGATCCGGGAGCGCGAGGCGCTCATGGCCCGCCGGCGCGAGCTGCAGGAGCAGAAAGAACGCTACGCATTCGAGATCGAGGAGATCGACCGGGTCAACCCGCAGGAAGGTGAGGAAGAAGCGCTCGAGGCCGAGCTGCGCATTCTTGAAAATGCCGAGCAGCTCTACGAGGCTACGGCACGCCTTTACGAGCTGCTCTACGAGTCGGAAAACGCCGTGCACGATCAGCTTGTGCTGGCCCGCAACGAGCTGCAGGACCTGGCGCGGATCGACCGGAGCTTCGAGGAGGCGCTTCAGGAGATTCGTTCGGCACAGATCAGCGTGGCCGAGATCGCCAAGTTTCTACAGGACTACAACGCACGGATCGAATTCAACCCGGAGCGGCTGGAAGAAATTCGCGCCCGGCTGGTCGAGCTGGAGCTGCTCAAACGCAAGTACGGCGGCACGCTGGAGGCCGTACTGGCCCATCGCGCCGAAATCGGCCGCAAATACGAGCTGGCCGTGGACTTCGAGGGGGCGCTGGAGCGGCTGGACCGCCAGCTGGCCGAGGCCATGCGGGCGCTTTCGGTAGCAGCGCAGCGCCTCTCGGCCAAGCGGCGCGAGGTGGCTGAGCGCATCGAGCAGGCTATCGTCAGCGAACTGGCCGTGCTGGGTATGCCCGACAGCCGCTTCGAGGTGCGCTTCACGCATCGCCCCGATCCCGAGGGCTGGATCGTCATTCCCGTACCAGGCCGGGAGCCCGAGCGCTACGCGGCCTTCACGACCGGCATGGATCAGGTGGAATTCTACATCACGACCAACCCGGGCGAACCGCTACGGCCGCTGACGCGCGTCGCTTCGGGCGGTGAGGTCAGCCGCATCATGCTCGCGCTCAAAACCATCCTGGCCAAAAGCGACCGCCTGCCGATTCTGGTCTTTGACGAAATCGACACGGGCATTTCGGGTGCCATTGCCCACCGGGTGGGTGAGCGGCTGCATGACCTGGCCAGTTATCACCAGATCATCGCCATCACGCATCTGCCCCAGATTGCCGCTTTCGGCGACGTGCACTTTCTGGTCGAAAAAGTGGTCGAAGACGGCCGCGCCAAGACGCGCATCCGGCGGCTGTCGGACGAAGAACGGGCACGGCAGGTGGCCGCGCTCATGAGCGGTGCCGAGGTGACCGAAGCTGCCCTGGAGAGCGCCCGCGAGCTGATCCGCCAGGTGGCCGCCCGCGAAAAAGCACCCGAAGCCTGAGGTTCCTCCGTCGGCTGAAGATTTTCTGTAGTTTACTGGTAACCGAAACGGCACATCAGCGGGCCACAGGCGCTTACGATCCGTTCGCAATCTGCCCGAAAGGCACGCCGTTCTTTGAGGGTACGGCTCAGTACGGCCCTGTCGATGGCGCCTCCGTTCCACCTGAAGGCTTCGGGCAATTTCAGGTCGCCTGAATGCACCCCGTCGATGTCGGCCGGGTCGAGATGAAGCACAAGACAGAGCTGTCGGAGGGGAAACTGCGGATTCTGGACCAGATCCTCATATCTGAAGTAGCGGATTTTTTCCGAGAGGACCCAGCAAGCCAGGCTGTTCCAGGTATCGAGAAATCTGTCGGTTACGTTTCCTCGCTTTTCAGGAATTCGTGTGGCAATTTCGATCCAGATGTCCCGGGGATCGCGAATCATCACGAGGGTTGGAATGCCGAGCCGAAGGTTGCGTTCGAAGAAATACTGGTTGGCCCAGCGGCCGAAAGCGTGGCTGCGGTAGGGTTCTTCGAAGGCGATCCATTGGG